>CBFCWF010000009.1:0-36752 GCA_965601425.1 uncultured Chromatiaceae bacterium
GTGCGATTGCGCTCGATGTGGATCACCGGGTGCCCATCGTCTGGGCCGGCCTGGGTGAGCTCGAGTTGCGCGATCGGCAGTATGACCAGGCGCTCGAGCTCGCACAGCAGATCAAGGTGAACTTCCCGGACAGTGTCTATGGTCACGATATCGAGGCCGCGGCTCAACGCGGAAAGGGCCAGCCGGAGGCCGCGCTCGCGGCAACCGAGGCCGCGCTACAGATCGAGAATACGGATGTACGAATCAATGCCTTGGCCAGCATGCTGGCCGCAGCGGGGCAGGTAGAGCGGGCGATCGAACGGCTCGAGGACTGGTTGAAAGACAACCCGGACCAGGGACTGGTCTGGGCCAATCTGGGTATGCTGCGCCAACAGCTGGGCCGCGATGAGGCCGCGCTGGCCGCCTATGAGGAGGCGCTGCCGGCGACGACCGGCAACCCGGTCATCCTCAACAATATGGCGTGGCTCTACCTGGATCGCGATGCCGAGCGTGCATTGGAACTGGCGAGCCAGGCCTACCAGTTGGCACCAGCGCGTGCGGAAATCGTCGATACTTACGGTTGGGTGCTGTTCCGTCAGGGACGCCGAAATGCCGGCTTGGCCGCGCTGCAGCAGGCGCTCGTGATCGCCCCGCGCAATGCCGAAATCGCGTTGCATGTGGCCGAGGCGCTGCATGCGCTCGAGCGTGACGCGGAGGCGAGATCGGTGCTGGAGCGCGTCGTACGCGACAACCCCGATACCCAGTATGCGGTGGCGGCGCGTCGACTACTCGACAAGCTGCGTGGCTGATCGCTTTAGAACCGCGGCGCGGGCGAGCAGCGCTGCGCCATAGGCCGCCTCGGTGTGATCGGCGCGCAGCACCGGTATGCCCAGTCTGCGTTCGCGGATCCTGCGCCAGGTCTCATTGGCCGCACCGCCGCCGCTCGAATAGACGCGCTGCGGGTACCCTGCTCCGAGTTCCGCCAGTCGTGCGTAGCCCTCGGCCTCGATGTTGGCGATGCCCTCCAGCATCGCATGCAGGAACAGTGTCCGGTCCGCAGGTCGTGGCTGCATCCTCGGTTGCATGTCCGGTGCATTGTGCGGAAAGCGCTCGCCGATCGACGGCAGGGGATAGTAGTCCAGGCCGGACGAACTGTCAGGATCGATTTGTCGACTGAGGTCGGTCAGCTCCCGATCGTCGAAATGCTGCCGAAGCACGCGCCCGCCGGCGTTGGAAGCGCCGCCCGCGAGCCATCGGTGCCCGATACGGTGGCTGTAGATCCCGAACCGTGCGGATGCCACGTGACGGTCGCAGAGGATCTTCAGTACCAGGGTGCTGCCAAGCGAAGTGACCGCGTCTCCCGGCCGGCGGATGCCTGCCGCGAGCGTGGCCGCGTTGCTGTCGGTCGTGCCGGCGACCAGCATCGTCCCCCGGGGCAGTCCCAGGCGCTGCGTCACGGTTGCTTGGATCCGTCCCAGCACGGCCCCGACCGGTCGCGCGCGCGGCAGCAGGCGTTCTGGAATGGCCAATGTCCGCATCCAGTCTGGCCAACGGCGTGTGCCGGGGTCATAGCCCATTTTTAACAGGTTGCTCTCATCGGCCAAGCCAAAGCTGCCCAGCAGCCGGCCGTTGATCCAGTCGGCCTGATGTACCACGTGCCGGGCGCGCTTGGCGCCTGGCGCGTGCTCCAGCAGCCAGAGCAGCTTGGCCAGCGCGGCACCGGGGCCGCGCGCTGGGCTGTCGGCCGGCGCATAGCGGTCGATCAGCTTGGCCTGTAGCCGGGCCCTTGTGTCGTCGTACATCAGCGCCGGCGTACAGGGCACGCCCCGCGCATCGCATAGCAGCAGCGTCGCCGAGGTGGCGTCGACGCTGAGGGCACGCGGGTGACCGTGCTGCCGCCTGAGCAGTCGATTCAGCACCCGGCCGACCGCCGCCCACCAGTCCTGCGGATCTTGCTCGCTGGCCCCCGGTACCGGGTGTTGTGAGCCTGGCAGGGGCTCGCGCGCCTCCGCGACCACCTCACCTGCCGGGTCGATCGCTATCGCGCGACACCCCGAAGTGCCGAGGTCGAGTCCGATGTACCGGTCACCCACGCCGCGGTGCCGCCGACGGGGCTCAGGGCAGGTGGACCGGCTGCTGCGTCACCCAGTCGTCCGCCCGGTGCTCCGCGACCACATGGGTGTAAATGCCTCCCCGCACGTTGAACTCCGCGGTCAGGCGCATGAAGCGCGGTTCGACCGCCCGCACCAAGTCATCGAGTATGCGATTGGTGACTGCCTCGTGGAATGCCCCTTCATCCCGGTAAGACCAGATGTAGAGCTTCAGTGACTTCAGCTCGACACAGAGCGCCTCCGGTACGTATTCGAGGTGTAGCGTGGCGAAGTCGGGCTGGCCGGTCTTCGGGCAAAGGCAGCTGAACTCGGGGATGCGCATCCGTATCGTGTAGTCGCGCTCGGGGCGCGGGTTCTGGAAGGTTTCCAGGTCTCTGCTGGGCTCGGTTGACATGCGTGTTCCAGAGGCTGTTTGGCGAAACGGGCGCGATTATAACCAATGGACGCGGGGCGCACCGATGAATCGCCGGTGTTTCATAGATAAAAATATTCAAAACAGTGGATTATTGGTGTTTTCTCGAAGACATCGAGAATCAGTTCCCGGCTTGTGCCGGCCTCGTGGCATCCTGTATCTTTGCGCGCCATGCGTCTGGAAAAAATCAAGCTGGCGGGCTTCAAATCCTTTGTAGATCCGACCACTGTCCTGTTTCCCAGCAACCTCGTCGGCATCGTTGGCCCGAACGGCTGCGGCAAGTCGAACGTGATCGATGCCGTGCGTTGGGTCATGGGCGAGAGTTCCGCGAAGATGCTGCGCGGCGAGTCCATGGCCGACGTCATCTTCAATGGTTCGAGCAGTCGCAAGCCGGTCGGCACCGCGACGATCGAGCTGGTGTTCGACAATGCCGACGGCAGCGCCGGCGGGGAGTATGCCCAGTACGCCGAGATTTCGGTCAAGCGTCAGGTCTCACGTGACGGCCAGTCGATCTACTTCCTGAACGGCGTGCGCTGCCGCCGACGCGATATCACGGATCTGTTTCTCGGTACCGGCCTTGGCCCGCGCAGCTACTCGATCATCGAACAGGGCATGATCTCGCGAATCATCGAGGCACGGCCGGAGGAACTGCGGGTCTATCTGGAAGAGGCGGCGGGCATCTCCAAGTACAAGGAAAGGCGCCGCGAGACCGAGAACCGCATCGGCCATACCCGAGAGAACCTCGACCGCCTCGACGACTTGCGGGAGGAGGTGCAGAAGCAGCTGCGCCACCTGGAGCGCCAGTCGGCCACTGCACAGAAATACAAGGCGCTGAGGGACGAAGAGCGGCGTGTCCGTGCGGAACTGCTGGTGCTGCGCCTGGACGAGATGCAAGGAGACCTGGAACAACGCGACCGGGCCATTGCCGAGCGCGAAAACAGGCTGCAGTCGGCGATCGCCGACCAGCGGGGCCTCGAGGCACAGATCGAACAGCAGCGTGCCGCGCATGCCGACACCAACGACGCGTTCAACGTGATCCAGGGCCGGTTCTATGCGGTCGGTTCCGAGATTGCGCGTCTCGAGGAGGCAATCCAGTACGCGCGCGAAGCGCGACGACAGCAGGAGGCCGACCTGGCGCAGGCGCGCCAGTCGCTGGAACAGGCCATGGCGCTGAGCGAACAGGACAGTGGCCGCCTGGTCGAGCTGGCGGGGGAACTGGAACGCGACGAGCCCATGCTGGAGGAGGCCCGGGAGCGGTCCGATGCCGCGGCCGCCGCGCTGCTGGATGCCGAAGATGCGATGCACCAGTGGCAGGGGGATTGGGACGGTTTCAATCAGGGCGCCAATGAACCAGCGCAGCAGGCCCAGGTCGAGCGCACCCGGATCAACCACCTCGAGCAGCAGGAGGTGCAGCTTAGGCGTCGCCTGGCACGCAACGAAGAGGAGCGTCAGCAACTGTCCGATAACGCGCTCGAGGCCGAGATCGGTGAGCTGCAGCGCCGTGAAGCGGAGGGTGAGGCCGGCCTCGACGCGGCGCGGGCGCGGGTCGAGGCGCAGATCGCGTCCATCGTTACCTTGCGGGAACGCAGCCAGCAGGCGCAAGAGGAACTCGCGTCGGTGCGCGGCGAACTGGAGAAGCTGAGTGGCCGGCTCGCCTCGCTACAGGCCCTGCAGCAGGCAGCGCGGGGGCAGCATGACGGCAGTGTCGATGCCTGGCTCGGCGAGCGTGGTCTCGGCGAGGCCCGGAGGCTGCTCGAGACCCTGGACGTCCCCGAGGCGTGGCAGCAGGCGGTCGAAGTGGTGCTCGGTGAACTGCTGCAGGCGGTCACGGTCGACGGGCTGGATCGGTCGGCCGTGGATCTCCCGCGCCTGGAAAGCGGGAATCTGACGCTGTTCGAGCTCAACGGCGAGCGTGCGGCGGCCCGTCCGGGCAGCTTGGCCACACTGGTCAGCGGTCCGCCGCAGCTGACACATCAGCTGAACAGTATCCTGACCGCCGACGATCTCGCCGAGGCGCTGCGGCGGCGTGAGCAGCTTGCCCCGGGTGAGTATCTGGTGACGCCCGACGGGCTGCGCGTCGGGCGCGGCTGGGTCGGCGTCCAGCGTGGCGCCGATGCGCAGGCAGGCGTCCTGGCGCGCGAGCAGGAAGTCCGCGAGCTGGTCCAGCGTCGCGATGAGCTGGGGCCTCGTGTGCAGCAATTGTCGGAGCAGCTCGCGGCGGATCGGCAGACGCTCAGTGGGGCGGAGCAGGCCCGCGAGGAACGGCAGCGTGACTTCGAGGCGGCGCAGCGCGTCGTTTCCGAGGTGCGTGCTGTCTTGAGCGGCAAGAAGGCGCGCGCCGAGCAGATAAGGCATCGCCTCGAGGGCCTGGAACGCGATGCGCAGGAGATACGTCAGCTTATCGAACAGGGCTTGGCCGATATGGAGGCGGCGCGCCGCCGTCTGCACGAGGCACTGGGCGCGATCGAGGACCTCGGCCAGCAGCGGGAGCGCCTGGTCGTGCGGCGTGACCAACTGCGCGATGCGCTTGAATCGGCGCGCGCCGCCGCCAGCGCGGCACGTAACCGGGTGCATGAGATCGCGCTGCGGGTGGAATCGATGCGCAGTTCGGAGGATTCGCTGCGCTCCGGGATCGACCGGATGCAACAGCAGCTCGGGCAGCTGGAGCAGCGCCGGGACGACCTCGAGGCCGCATTGGAGGCGGGCAGGGCACCGATTGGCGAGCAGCAGGCGCGGTTGGAGCAGCAGTTGCAGATGCGCGCCGCGGTCGAGGGCGAACTGGCCGACGCGCGCAAGGCGCTGGAGACGATCGATCACGAGCTGCGCGAGCGCGAAAGCTCGCGACACCTGGTCGAACAGCGCGTACAGGATGAGCGCGGGAAGTTGGATCAGGCACGTATGGCGCGCCAGGAGGTACTGGTGCGCAGTCGCACGCTCGAAGAGCAGCTGGGCGAAACAGGGTTCGAGCGCCAGCGGCTACATGCCGAGATGCCGCCGGAGGCCGAAGTGGCCGCCTGGCAGTCCCGTGTCGAGGGCCTTGCAAGCCGTATCCAACGGCTTGGCCCGATCAACCTTGCGGCGATCGACGAGTTTGCCGAACAAAGCGAACGCATGGCCTATCTGAACAGTCAGCATGAGGATGTGAGTAAGTCGCTGGATACGCTCGAGGAGGCAATTCGCAAGATCGATCGGGAGACCCGCAGCCGCTTCAAGGAGACCTTCGATCGCGTCGATGCCGGCTTCAAAGAGCTTTTCCCCAAACTGTTCGGTGGCGGGCAGGCCTATCTCGAGCTTACCGGCGAGGACCTGTTGGACACAGGTGTCACGGTGATGGCCCGCCCGCCCGGCAAGCGCAATAGCAGCATCCACCTGCTGTCGGGTGGTGAGAAGGCGCTGACCGCGGTGGCGCTGGTGTTCGCGATTTTCCGTCTCAATCCGGCCCCGTTTTGCATGCTCGATGAGGTGGATGCGCCGCTTGACGATGCCAATGTCGGACGCTATTCGACGCTGGTCAGCGAAATGTCTGAGCATGTGCAGTTCATTTTCATCACACACAACAAGGTGACGATGGAGATCGCGCGGCAGTTGAGCGGTGTCACGATGCACGAGCCGGGGGTGTCGCGACTGGTGTCGGTAGACGTGGAAGAGGCGGCGGCATTGGCCGCGGTCTGACGTTCGGCCACTCAACAGGGCCACGAGAATATCTGTAGACAGCGGAGTTGACGGCAAGAGGCGATGGATCCAGATCTGGTCAGGCTCATTCTGATTGTCTTCGGTGTCCTGCTGGTCGTGGGGATCTACCTTTGGGATCGCTACAAGCACGCCGGGCCACGCAACCGTAAGGTGATGCGAAAGCCGCGCGACATCCCGTTCGGCGATGCGTCGATCGATCCCGAGCAGCCACAGCGGACCGAACCCACGATCGACGATTTGACCGAATCGATTCCCGAGATGCGTGCTGACGATCGCGCTGACGCCCACCCCGACGCCGGGCAATCCCGACACGCGCCAGTGGCACAAGATCCTGAGCCGACCGAACTCGGTGATTGGGTCAGCGCAACCCGCGATGCAGACCCGCAGTTCTCCATCGACCTGAACTTCGATGCCCATGACGAGGGCGATTACCTGAGCACCGACCCTGCACTGCACGACGAGGTCGAGCGCAAGATCGTCGTTATCCATCTGGCCGCGCGGGTCGGTGCGTTTCCTGGCCCGGCAATCGAAAAGGCATGCGGCGCCACCGGCCTGGAGCTGGGCGATATGTCAATCTACCATCACCGCGACAAGGCCACCGGGCGGGTGTTGTTCAGCATGGCCAGCATGGTCGAGCCGGGAAGTTTCCCGGCTGATCGCATGGCTGGTTTCTCGACGCCAGGTCTTTCGATCTTTACCCAGTTGCCCGGCGTGCGCGACGGCGTCGAGATCCTCGACGCGATGCTCGGGACTGCGAATCGGCTTGCCTCGTTGCTCAGCGGAGAGGTGCAGGACGAGCGGCACAACAAGCTTACGTCGCAGATGGAGAAGCACCTGCGTGACGCGATCGTTGAGCACCGGCGCCAGGTCAGGCTTGCCCGGAGCCGTCATTGAGCAAAGCCGACGGGCTGGGTGCGCAGGTCCGTCGTCTGCGCGAGCAGATCGAGCATCACGACTACCGCTACTATGTGCTCGACGAGCCAGAGGTACCGGACAGTGAATACGACCGCCTGTTCCGCGCGCTCCAGGCACTCGAGGCCGCGCACCCCGAGCTGGTTACTCCCGATTCGCCAACCCAGCGTGTGGGCGGCGCGCCGTTGGCTGCGTTCGAGGAAATCGAGCACCGCATACCTATGTTGTCGCTGGACAATGCCTTGTCTGCCGACGCGATGCGCGAGTTCGATCGCCGGGTACGTGATCGGCTGGATCGTGACGACGACGTCCGCTATGTGGCCGAGCCGAAGCTCGACGGGTTGGCGATCAGCCTGCGTTATCAGGGTGGGGTGCTGCGGCAGGCCGCAACCCGCGGCGATGGCCGGCGGGGAGAGAACGTGACGCAGAATGCACGCACGATCGGTTCGGTGCCGTTGCGCCTTCGCGGGGAGGACTGGCCGCCGCTGCTCGAGGTGCGCGGTGAGATCTTCATGCCGCGCAGGGGCTTCGAGGCACTCAATGCGCGCCAGCGTGCACGCGGTGACAAGACGTTCGTAAACCCACGCAATGCGGCGGCCGGCAGCCTGCGTCAGCTCGACCCGCGGATCACCGCCGGCCGGCCGCTTGCGTTCTTCTGTTACGGCGTGGGCGAAGTCGAAGGCCACGCGATGTGCGAGACGCACAGCGCGAACATGGCGCTGCTCGGGCGCTGGGGACTGCCGGTATCGCCCGAGCTTGCAGTCGTGGTCGGTGTCGAGGGCTGCGCCGAGTATTTCCGAGCGATGGTTGAACGTCGCGACAGGCTCGCCTACGACATCGACGGCGTGGTGTTCAAGGTCGATAGCGTGGCCGACCAGCAGGCGCTGGGGTTCGTATCGCGTGCACCGCGCTGGGCTATTGCGCAGAAGTTCCCCGCGCAGGAGGCGTTGACTGTGATCGAGGCGGTCGAATTCCAGGTCGGGCGAACCGGAGCGGTCACGCCGGTGGCCAGGCTCAAGCCGGTATTCGTCGGCGGCGTGACCGTCAGCAATGCGACCCTGCACAACATGCATGAGGTGCGTCGTAAAGATGTCAGGATCGGCGACACGGTGTCGGTCCGGCGCGCCGGCGACGTGATCCCGGAGGTCGTGCGTGTGCTGCGCGGGCGCCGCCCCCGGGGCGCAGTGAAGATCGAAATGCCTGCGGCATGTCCGGTATGCGGGTCGGATATAGAGCAAGTCGAGGGCGAGGCCGTTGCCCGCTGTTCCGGCGGTCTGTTCTGCGCGGCGCAGCGCAGGGAGGCGGTCAAGCACTTCGCCTCGCGTCGGGCGATGGACATCGAAGGCCTTGGCGACAAGCTGGTCGAGCAGTTGATCGGTCGGGACATGATCGCCGACCCTGCCGACCTGTTTGCACTTTCGACCGATGAGCTGGCGGCGCTGGAGCGCATGGGCGAAAAATCGGCCCAGAATCTCGTTGATGCGCTTGCGCGCTCGCGTCTGACGACGCTGGCACGTTTTCTTTACGCGCTCGGTATACGCGAGGTGGGCGAGGCGACCGCGCAGGCCCTGGCCCGGCAGTTCGGGAGTCTGAATGCGATCCGTACCGCGAGCGAAGAGGCGCTGCAGGAGACGCCGGATGTCGGACCGATCGTCGCGCGGCATGTGTTCACCTTTTTCCGTCAGGCGCACAATGGCGAGGTCATCGCGAAGCTGATCGCCGCCGGTGTCGAGTGGCCCGAGACCGGCCCGCTGCCGTCGGCGGCCGACCTGCCATTGGCGGGCAAGACCTTCGTGCTCACCGGTACACTGTCGGAGGCGCGTACGGCGGTAAAGGAGCGACTGCAGGGCCTTGGCGCCAAGGTTGCGGGCAGTGTGTCGAAAAGGACCGACTATCTGGTGGCCGGCGAAGAGGCCGGCTCCAAACTGCGCAGGGCGCGGGATCTTGGTGTCGAGGTGTTGGACGAAGCAGCACTCCAAGACCTGATCCGCAGCGCGACGCAGACCTGAGGCCCCCGGGTTGGGGCCCGGTCCGTTGCTGTGAATCGGTGCGTGGCGCGATGCCGTTGCGGGCGGACCGGAAAAAAGGATGCGGCAGGCGGCCTGGCCTGCCTTGACGCTCGATGCCAGTCAGGGGACACTCAAACGGTAATGCCGGCTGGGCGACCCGCTCAGCATTGTGTCCCGGCACGGTCGCTTGGTAACCCAAACAACGTCAGAACAACCCGCCGCAAGTGGGAGGAGAACCAACATCATGAAATTCAGTTTCGCAATCGCTGCCGGCACGCTGCTCGCGTTCGCGGGTGCTGCACATGCCGGGGCTACGCTGGACGCGGTCAAGAAAAAGGGTTTCGTTCAATGTGGTGTGAGCACGGGTCTTCCAGGCTTCTCGGCCGCTGATGACAAAGGCGCCTTTACAGGTATCGACGTCGACATGTGCCGGGCCGTGGCTGCGGCGATCTTCGGCGACGCCGACAAGGTCAAGTACAGCCCGCTGACGGCGAAGGAGCGTTTCACTGCGCTACAGTCCGGTGAGGTCGACATGCTGCCGCGAAACACGACTTGGACTTACACGCGTGACAGCTCGCTCGGTCTCAATTTTGCCGGGGTCAATTACTACGACGGCCAGGGTTTTCTGGTCACCAAGGCGCTCGGTATAAAGAGTGCGTTGGAAATGGACGGCGCTTCTTTCTGCATCCAGGCCGGCACCACGACCGAACTCAATCTGGCGGACTATTTCCGTACCAACAGGATGAAGTATACGCCGATCACTTTCGATACCTCGGACCAGACCATCAAGGCATTCGAGGCCGGGCGGTGCGACGCGCTGACCTCGGACCAGTCGCAGCTCTATGCGCTGCGCATCAAGCTGCAGGACCCGGGCAGCGCGATGGTGCTGCCAGAGGTGATTTCGAAAGAGCCGTTGGGTCCCGTCGTGAGGCAGGGCGACGACGAGTGGTTCAATATCGTCCGCTGGTCGCTGTTCGCGATGATCAACGCTGAAGAGTTGGGCGTTTCGTCGACCAATGTCGATGAGATGAAGGGCAGCAGCACGGATCCGAACGTGCGCCGTCTGCTCGGCCTCGAGGGTGTAAAAGGCGAATGGATGGGTCTCCCGGACGACTGGGGCTACAACATCGTCAAGCTGGTCGGCAATTATGGCGAGGTCTTCGAGCGCAACGTCGGTGAGGGCAGTGCGCTGGGCATATCGCGCGGCCTCAACGCGCTGTGGAGCAGGGGCGGCATTCAGTACGCGCCGCCGATTCGCTGACCTGCGCCGTGCCCGACCAAGGGTATCCGCCCGCCGCAGTGCGTGTGGCTGCGGTCGGGCGTGCCACGGCCGGGCAGCGTTGAGCCGAGTACCCGCCCATGGCGACTGAGCCGTCCTCGCCGGATTCCAGCAGCCGGGTCCCCCTGTGGCGGCTGCCCGCGTTCCGCGCCATCGTCTTCCAGGTGTTGCTGGTGCTCGGCATCCTGGCCTTCGGTCACTACCTGCTCAGCAACACGCTACACAACATGGAGCAGCGGGGCATCACGACCGGCTTCGGCTTTCTCTCGAACGAAGCCGGTTTCGGCATATTGCAGAGCCTGGTTCCGTACGACGAAACCTACAGCTACGGCCGCACCTTTCTGGTCGGGTTGCTGAACACCTTACTGGTCGCCGCCCTGGGCATCTTTTTCGCGACGCTTGTTGGCTTCTTTGTCGGTATCGCGCGCCTGTCGCCCAACTGGCTGGTAGCGCGGCTCGCGACTGCGTACATTGAGATCTTTCGCAACGTTCCACTGCTGTTGCAGATCATGTTCTGGTATTTTGCCGTGCTGCGGCCCCTGCCGCTACCGCGGCAGAGTTTGAGCCTCGGTGACACGGTGTTTTTGAACAACCGTGGCCTGTTCCTGCCAAAGCCGGTCGCCGAGGAGGGTTTCTGGCTGGTCGGCCTGGCTTTTGGGCTTACGGTGCTCCTCGTTCTCGGCATCGCCCACTGGGCGCGTAACCGGCAGAATGCGACGGGCCGACAGTTTCCCACGGCGTCGTCCGGCCTCGTCCTGCTCGTCGGCATTCCGTCGTTGATCTATTGGCTGAGCGGCTCGCCGCTGCATTGGGACTATCCGGTACTCGGGGGCTTCAATTTCAGTGGTGGCCTGGAGATCATCCCTGAACTTGCGGCGTTGACCCTGGCACTGAGCATCTACACCGCGGCCTTCATCGCCGAGGCGGTGCGCTCAGGCATTGTTGCGGTCAGCCATGGCCAAACGGAGGCGGCCTATGCACTCGGTCTGCGGCCGAGAGTCACGTTGAAACTGGTCGTGATCCCGCAGGCGATGCGGGTCATCATCCCGCAGCTCACCAGTCAGTACCTCAACCTGACCAAGAACTCGTCGCTCGCCACGGCGATCGGTTATCCCGATCTGGTCAATGTGTTCGCCGGCACCACCCTCAACCAGACCGGGCAGGCGGTCGAGGTGATCGCAATGACAATGGCGGTCTATCTGTCCATTAGTCTGATCATTTCGATGTTCATGAACTGGTACAACAAGCGCCATCAGCTGGTTGAAAGGTAAGACAGGTGAAGAGCCATACCCCGCACCCCGATCTTCCGCCCCCGTCGACGAGCGTCGGCGTGATCGGTTGGATGCGCGCCAATCTTTTTTCTTCCTGGCTGAATACGCTGCTGACGATAAGTGCAGTCTATCTGCTGTACCTGACGATTCCGCCTTTGATCGAGTGGGCCTTTGTCAAGGCGCATTGGACGGGCGACTCGCGAGCGCCATGCGATCTCGAAAAAGGCGGGGCCTGCTGGGTGTTCGTTCGCGTTCGGTTCGACCAGTTCATGTACGGTCTGTATCCGGCGAGCGAGTACTGGCGAATCAACCTCGCCGGTATGCTGCTACTGGTCTTGATGGTCCCCTTGTTCGTCAAGCGTTTCCCCTGGAAGCCGGCGCTTGGCCTGTTCCTTCTTCTCGGTTATCCGATCATTGCATTTTATCTTTTCCTGGGTGGCGTATTTGGCCTCGAGTATGTCGAAACCAGTCGCTGGGGCGGGCTGACCCTGACGCTTGTCCTCTCCGCAGTGGGTATGGCGGCCTCGTTTCCCTTGGGCATCCTGCTCGCGCTGGGCAGACGGTCGAGCATGCCGATCGTGAAGTCCCTGTCGGTGGTTTTTATCGAGTTCTGGCGCGGCGTGCCCCTGATCACGGTGTTGTTCATGTCCTCCGTGATGCTGCCCTTGTTCCTTCCCGAGGGGACACATTTCGACAAGTTGTTGCGGGCCATGATCGGTATCGCATTGTTCCAGTCGGCCTACATGGCCGAGGTGGTGCGCGGCGGACTGCAGGCGATACCGAGTGGGCAGTACGAGGCCGCGCAGGCCCTCGGGTTGAGTTACTGGCGCAGCATGGGACTGATCATATTGCCGCAGGCGCTGAAGCTGGTCATCCCGGGCATCGTCAACACCTTCATCGCCCTGTTCAAGGATACGACCCTGGTCCTGATCATCGGGCTGTTCGATATGTTGGCGATGATTCAGGCGGCGCTGGCCGACCCGGTCTGGCTCGGTTTCGCGATCGAGGGCCTCACCTTTGCCGCGTTCGTCTACTGGATCTTCTGTTTCGGTATGTCGCGTTACAGCATGTCGCTGGAGCGCAAGCTGCATACCGGCCACAAGCGCTGAGCCTGGGAGCACAGGTCATGTCCGAACCGCCGAATACCCCTCCGGAAGCCGGTGAGCCGATGATTGCAATGCTCGGTGTACACAAGTGGTACGGCCAGTTTCACGTGCTCAAGGACATCAATCTCGATGTGCACAGGGGCGAGCGGATCGTCATCTGCGGGCCATCGGGCTCGGGCAAGTCGACCATGATCCGCTGCATCAATCGTTTGGAGGAGCATCAGCGTGGACGAATCATAGTCGAGGGTACCGAGCTCAACGACGATATCAAGCATATCGACCAGATTCGCCGTGAAGTAGGCATGGTGTTTCAACACTTCAACCTTTTCCCGCATCTCACGGTGCTGGAAAACTGCTGTCTGGCGCCGATATGGGTACGCAAAATGCCACGCCGGGACGCTGAGCAGGCCGCCATGGAGTACCTCGAAAAGGTCAGGATTCCCGAACAGGCCAAAAAGTATCCGGGCCAGTTATCGGGTGGCCAACAGCAGCGCGTGGCCATCGCACGCAGTCTGTGCATGAACCCGAGCATCATGCTGTTCGATGAACCGACCTCGGCGCTCGACCCCGAGATGATCAAGGAGGTGCTGGACACGATGATCGAACTGGCCGAGAGCGGCATGACCATGCTTTGTGTCACCCACGAGATGGGGTTCGCCAAGACCGTCGCCAACCGCGTGATCTTCATGGACGGTGGCGAGATCATCGAACAGAACGAACCCGGCGAGTTTTTCGGAAATCCGCAGTCGGATCGGACCAAGTTGTTCCTCAGTCAGATTCTTGCGCATTGAGCCACGCTTTTGCGGCGCGCTGCTGATTCCCGCTCCCTCGTCCGCAGAGGGAGCGGTACAGGTTCATTGCCGCGGCGTGTAGCTGAACTTCTGTCCGCTCAGGCTCAGTTCACCCATCAGTCCGCCTTTGGCGACCGTGAAGACGGCCAGCCCTTTGTAATACTTTCCCTTGGTCTTTGCGTCGCGCTTGCCACCGCTGGCGCCGGCCGATGTCCCGGTAGTCGTTGCCTTCGCGTCGGCGGCCGCGGTTATTACAACGCCCGATACCTCGCCGCCGAATTCGAAGCTCCCGCTGGTGAAATCGTTCAGCGCGCGCTCGTCCTCGAAGAAGATCATTTGGCTGAACACTTTGCCACCGGCGAGCAGGCCTGCGCTCAACTGCTTCACGGCCGTATCGCCGATGTACCTGCCATGCTGGTAGACCCTGCCTTTGCCGTATGCACCACCCACGACGAAACCGGCCTTGCCAACATTCGGGAAAACCGCATAGCCATAGGCGCTGTTGAAGAAGCCCTGGCTTTCCACCGCATTTCGGAAGATCTCCAATGTTTCGTGAAACTCGTCGGCCTGGGCCTGAGTCATCGGCACCAGCAGCAACATCATCAGGGCGCCGATTCGCTTGGCTATCGCCATCAAGTACTCCTCGTCAAATCGTGAAACGTGACGTATATCACAGAATGCCCGTGACATGACAGGCGCTGCAGCGCGGGCGAGGGCACAAGCCTCTGGGCCACACGGGCTTGGTGCGTAGGATTGGGTTGGCGGGGGCGGCGTTCAGCCCTCGTCGGCTGGTGAGTCGGGCTGTTGATTCGGCGCAAACCCGGCCGGAAACCGGCCGGCCAGCACATAGGCGAAGGCGATCACCTCGGCGATCGCTTTGTAGAGATTGTCCGGAATCTCCTCGCCCAGCGGTACCTGTGACAGCACCAGCGCCATTTCCGGGTCGGGATAGAGCGGGACGCCCGCTTCCTGCGCAGCGGCGACGATTCGCTGGGCCAGCGCCTGCTCCCCCTTGGCCGTCACGCGCGGTGCGTTTTCCCCGTCGTAGCGGAGCGCGATGGCGATATCAGGTTCGCCGCTGACGACCTGCTCGCGTCCCTTTATGTCAGGCCCTTTCATCGAGCAGCCTGTCGGGCAGCGGTATCTGCATCGGTGGTTCTGCAGGGGCCCCCAGCACGCCTTCGAGATGGACTACCTCGAGGCCCTGCCCCGCCAGGGCGTCAGCCAGTGTCGGCAGTCGCGCCTCGAGCCGCTGCAGTGTGGCGGTATTATCGCACCAGAAAGTGGTCGCGACCTGCGCGCCGTTCAGCGTCACCTTGCATTGCAGCTCGCCGATGGTTTCGAACGCAAAGGCGAGATGGACCGACCAGCCCGGCCTGTCGCCTCCCCCATTGGCCTGGGCGTCGCGTTCGATACGCAGCATCACGTCATCGCTGTGGTCGGCCAGATGTACCGGAAGATCGAGCTGCCAGGCCTGCCGAGGGCTGTCATCGACCGGCAAGGCGGCGCTCTGCTGCAGTTGGATTCTCGCAACCGAACCCTCGGCCAGCCGGACCAGACGCTCGAGCAATGTGTCGGCGGCAGGAACTCGGGCCATCGGTGTATGGGCGGGCCGCTCACCGGGTTCAGGCGGCGGCCGGGGCTGGGTCGGCGCGCGTTCTGTGCCGCGTTCGATGTCGACCTGCAGCTGGGTCGCAAGCTGCAGCAGGCGGCCCTTGGTGTCGGGCGTCTCGGGCGGAGTGCCTGCGAGCAGCCGGGCCTCCTGAAACAGGCCGCTCTGCAAGACCGCATGCTTTAACTGCGCCGGCCGCAGCCGGTCGATCGCTACGCCGCTGTCGCGCAGTATCGTGACAAACTGTTGTACCCTCGCGGCTTCCCTGGTCGACAGTGGCCCTGCGCGCAGCTGGCTGATGGCTTCGCGCACCTCCGGTGGGGTCAGCTGCCGGACCATCGCGGCACGCGCGACCTGTTGTTGTTGCACTTGGGGTGGCGGGTCAGACAGCACCCGGAGTTGGGGGAGGGGCAGTCGCTTGACCACCTCGAGCTTGACCTCGCTCCCCGGGTGCAGCTTGACCTGACTGCGCGCCAGTACCTCGGTGGATGCGATCTGCAGGCGCAGCACTCCGGGTTGCGGTTGCGCGACGACCCTGGCCTGCAAGACCTGACCGACAGACAGCTGTTTCAGCAGTGCCGGCAGTTCGCGGCCGACGACGTCGAGCAGTGGCTGCAGTGTGGTCGGGATTCTCACAATGGGCCCCATGGCGCTTGGTCCCAAAGATATCGGCACCCACGCCGATATTTGCAGCATCGTTGTTGGTTTTGGGGTGCAGGGGCAGGTGGCCGGGCCGAAAGGGGTTGGATTGGAGTGGTTCGTGCGCCAGGGGTCAGTATTGCGCGGACCCTACAGCAGCGGCCGGGTACGTCAGTTGGTGCTCGACGGCAGTCTGGCAAGCGACGACGAGGTCAGTTCGGACAAGATCCACTGGCGTCGCCTGGGCGGTGTGCCGGAGGTGGTGCCGCGCCAATTGCGGATGGACGATGCGCATTGGGCCGCCGAGCAAACGGCGCAGGGCGGCGATGAGCAAGCGGGTGCACTGCGTGCGACGCTTATCGTTTCGCTCGTCTTGGTGGCGTTGACGGTTGGGGTCTCACTGATCAGGCCGAGCGAGCCGATGCTGACCCCCGACTGTGCGGCTTCTCCGGCGCCTGGCGTTCTGTTCGAAGGCTGTCGGCTGTCCGGTGCCGACATGACGGGCGCGTCCCTGGCGCGTGCGAGGATGGCGAACGCGCTGCTCGACGCAGCGAGAATGACAGAAGCGCATTTGCTGAATGCCGATCTTCGATATGCGAACCTCGCGGGTGCCGACCTTTCCTATGCCCGTCTCGACGGTGCAGACCTGAAGGGCGCAAACTTGCGGTCCGCGGATTTGACGAATGCCGACCTGACCGGCGCCGATCTCAGTTTCGCTGATTTGAGTGGCGCGCGTCTCGGCGGCGCCCGGTTCGACCGGACCCTACTCGAAGGTGCGATCTGGCCGGACGGGCGACCCTGCAAGCCAGCCGATTGTCCACGTTGAACACGACCCTTGAGTCACGGCCGATCTCTGACTAGACTTTCCAGCGGCACCAGGATGGTGTCGTCTACATGTTCCAAGGAGAGAACGCCATGTCTCATGCAAAGATTTTCCGTACCCAGATCCAGGTCGCACTGTTTGCCGGTCTTGTGCTCGCCTCGTCGCTCACATCCGCCGCGAGTCAGTGCAAGGGTATGCAGCAGAATGCCTGTGTGTCCGATGGCGAGTGCGTGTGGGTGCAAAGCTACACGCGCAAGGACGGCCGGTCGGTTGCGAGTCACTGCAAACTCAAGGGGGGCAGGAAGACCGAGCAGTCGGCCAAGACCGACGGCGTCCAGCTGAGCAAGGCCCGCTAGTCTCTCTAGCGGCGCACGCTGCCCAGGCAGCGGGGGGCACCCGCCAGACGGCGGGTGTCCCGTTGACGATTTCACCCTTGACGGCGTGACCTTTCCCGACGCTGACACAGGCTGCGTGTCGGCTTGCAAAATCGCATGGCTCGCGTCGACGAAACGCAACGGTCCCACTATCCGTAGGGAGGTGTCCTTGCTATCGTGCCTCAAATCGCAAACGACGCCCCCCGCCGATGCAGCAGGATCCGATCGTCTTCACCATTTTTTTGGTATTCACCGGCGCCGCGCTGTTCGCCACGGTTGCGCTGTTTGCACGCCAGTCGCTGCTCGTCGCTTACATCGTGCTCGGTGCGCTGCTCGGCCCATCGGCTCTGGGTCTGGTCAGCGATCCCGAACTCATCCGGAGCATTTCCGAGTTCGGCATCATGTTCCTGTTGTTTCTGCTCGGGCTGAACCTTCAGCCGCAGGAACTGCTGCGCATGGTGAGCAAGACCACGCAGGTCACCTTATTCAGTTCGCTGGCATTCTTCGCGGCCGGCTTCTCGGTCGCATTCCTATTCGATTTCACGATCGGCGAGTCGCTACTGGTCGGTGGGGCAGCAACGTTTTCCAGCACGATCATCGGTCTGAAACTGCTGCCGACGACGATGCTTCACCATCAACGCACCGGCGAGGTGATCATCAGCATCCTGCTATTGCAGGACCTGGTCGCCATTGTGCTGCTGCTCGTTGTCCATGGGAGTTCGCAAGGCAGCATGCAGTTGCTCGATCTCGCCAAGCTGCTCGTCGCGCTGCCGTTGCTGATCGGGTTCGCATGGGTCGCAGCGCGCTATGTGCTGATCAAGTTGATTCTCAAATTCGACAAGATCCAGGAATACATCTTCTTGATGACCATTGGCTGGTGCCTGGGCATGGCGGAACTGGCGGTCCTGCTCGGGCTCTCGGCCGAGATCGGTGCCTTCATCGCCGGGGTGGCACTGGCATCCAGCCCGATCGCGTTGTTCATCGCCGAGAGCCTGAAACCGTTGCGCGATTTTTTTTTGGTGCTGTTTTTCTTCTCGCTCGGTGCCGGTTTCGATATCGGAGTGATCGACGAAGTGATCGTCCCGGCCCTGGTCCTTGCCGTGGCTCTGATGCTGCTGAAGCCACCGGTATTCCGCTATCTGCTGCTGCGCATCGGGGAGTCCGAAAAACGCTCGAACGAGGTGGGTTACCGCTTGGGGCAGATGAGCGAGTTTTCCCTCTTGCTCGCGGTACTGGCCTTCGAGCAAGAGGTCATCGGGTCCCGGGCCTCGTACCTGATCCAGCTCTCCACACTTTTGACCTTTCTGGTCTCTTCTTACCTGGTGGTGCTGCGCTTTCCGACACCGATCGCGGTCAGCGATGCGCTGCGTCGCGATTAGCGGCGCCTGCGGGGCGCTCGGATGCCGGCATCGATGTCAGCTCGAAGAAGACATCGGGGCTGTCATGGGCCTTTCACCTTGATCTCATACACTCGGGCAAAACTGAGAGAATTCCACACCATGCATAAACGCAGAGGGTTTGCGAATGTCGGCGTCGCGGTACCGAGCGGCGCCCGCCTGCATGAAGAAATCGAGATACTCGAAAGGCGTCTTGAGCAGCTCGGCCCGGACGGAGATTGCGGCTACGAGAGGGCGTTGATCCGTTTTTTTGAGCAGCAGCTCGGTAGGCGGCGCGCGCTGCTCGGATCGGCCCGATAGGGCCTGCGATCACTGCGCGGCAATTCCGTTCAGCCGGGCGCCTCGCTCAATGGGCAGCACGGGGGGCATGTCCCCAGGCGCATAGAGTTCACCGTTGAACCTCAGCTCCTCCCGGAACCGGCTGGCCGACAGCGGCGGCCTGCCGAGGTAACCTTGATAGAAGGTGCATTCGGCGTCGCGCAGGAACTGCAGCTGCTCGCGTGTCTCCACGCCCTCCGCGATGACCTTCAGGCCGATGTGCCGTGCCATCGACAGGATGGCGCGCACGATAGCCGCATCGTTCGGATCGGAGGCGATGTCACGGACGAAACTGCGGTCGATCTTCAGCGTGTCGATCGGCAGCTGGCGCAGGTCGGCAAGCGAAGAGTAGCCGGTTCCAAAATCATCGATCGCAAAGCGGATCCCCATTTGCTTGAGGGCGGTCATGCGCTCGACCGAGTCCCGGGTGTCCTTGAGCAGCATGGTCTCGGTGATCTCGAACTGTAGGCGTCGCGGGTCGGCACCGGTCTGGTCGACGATTGCTTTGACCCGGTCGACAAATTCCGGTTGATGAAACTGCTGGTGACTGACGTTGATGGCGAGGCAGTCGGGTGCCTGAAGGGTTGGGTCTTCCTGGATCGATCCGAGCAGCCGGCACGACTCGAGCAGTACCCAGTCATCCAGCTTCAGCATCAACGCGCAGTTCTCGATGTAGGGCAGGAACTCGGTGGGCGCGATCATGCCGTCGGTCGGGTGATGCCAGCGCAGCAACACCTCGGCACCGAGCACATGACCGTCGCGGATCACCAGCACCGGCTGGAAATAGAGCTCGAACTCGCCTTCGCGCAGCCCGTTGCGCAGCTCGTTTTCCAGACGCAGCCGCGAGATCGCTGCCTCGTCCATTCGCCGCTCGAACAGCCGTGCCCCGTCGCGCCCAGAGCCCTTGGCGTGATACATCGCGGTATCGGCATGCCGCAGCAGCGTATCCACGGTATCGCCGTCATGTGGAAAGGTCACGATGCCAATGCTCGCCGTCACGTGCAGCTCATGGCCGTTCAAGTGGTATTCTTCGACGAACACCCCGCGTACCTTTTCGGCGATCTCCCTTGCTTTCTCGACGGCGCGGTCCTGGCGCTGGCCGAGGCCCTCGAGCAGCACCACGAATTCGTCGCCGCCGAGGCGCGCCACGGTGTCTTCCTCGCGCAGTGCGCGGCGCAGGCGCCCGGCGAGCGCCTTGAGCAGTTCATCGCCGATGGAATGACCCAGCGAATCGTTGATGCGCTTGAATTTGTCGAGATCGAGGAACAGCAGGGCGCCGATCTGATGCGTGCGGCGGGCACGGGCGAGGGCGCGGTTGACCCGGTCGGTCAGCAGCGTGCGGTTCGGCAAATCGGTCAATGTATCGTGATAGGCGAGGTGCTGGATACGCTCGGCGGCGTTTTCTCGCTCACTCATGTCGCGTGCGACGCACAGCAAAAGATTCCCGGTGTCCAGTTCGATCCGGGAGGTCGAAACCTCAGCCGGGATTATCCTTCCATCCCCGGCGCGATAGTTGATCCGAATCGACCGGCCGTCGCCGTGATCCATCACGTCGTCCACCAGGCTCCGTAGGAATGCATCGCTTTCGTCGTGTAGATCGGTCAACAAGGAGCCGCTGAGCTGCTCCGCCGGTATCCCGAGAAACTCGGCGGTTCGGGGGTTGCAGTCGACCATTCGGCCGTCGTTCGGATCGAAGATCATTACCGCATCGTGCGAATGGCGATAGATGGCCTTGAAGCGTTCCAGTTCGCGTCGTAGCCGTCGCGTGTAGTTTGCGATACGCCGCTGGCGGACCGCCAGCATACGTTTGAGCCGCAGGGTATCGAGGTCTCCGGTCCCATTCGCCTGCTTGGGCGCCGCCTGCGGCCGGCTTGAAAGTCGGCGCATGCGCGCTTCCAGCTGCCGCAGACCCTGGCGTACCGGCCGCTGCACGAGGAAGTCCCATACCAGCGCGACGCACGCCGCGATAACGGCGGCGAGCAGCGTGTTGCCGAGCGTCAGGGTCGCGCCCCCATCGCCGAGCAGCATCAAAGCGGTCTGCCCCAGCAGGACGAGTGTGAACAGGGCCAGGGGCTTGCGCAGTATCGTCAGCATCAGATGCGGTGGATCGGCGGTAGGCAGTGATAAAGCGGCAGCATGCGTGCCTTGGACATCGTGAAACCTCGCATTGGGTCAGCTATCGTCCGCAAGTCCGATTGCTTTACGCCGATGCGGTAAAAAATGCGGTTGTCCTGGATGTTGCAAGGCGCGCCGTGCATGATGCGCGGTAATCGGCAGAGTCGCCGGGCAGCGCAGCAGATGCATGAGCACCACGACAGGCCACCGGGTCAGCATCGAGCCGGTTGCGGTCATTCGTTCGCCCTTTGAGGGCAAATTCGGCATCCCGCGCCAACCGGGGCTGGCCCCACATGCCCAGGGTGAGGTCAGGTTGCTGCCCGCCTTCCGTGATCCGGTGATGCTGCAGGGTCTGGAGGGGTTTTCACATGTCTGGCTGACGGTGCAGTTCCACGAATGCGTCGCACAGGGATGGCGACCGAGGGTGCGTCCGCCGCGCTTGGGTGGGAACGTCGCGGTCGGGGTCTGGGCCAGCCGTTCGCCGTTCCGACCAAATTTTCTCGGTCTCTCCGTGGTGCGCCTGCTCGATGTGGTCACCGCCCCCGATCCGCTGCTGCGCGTCGCCGGCATCGACCTGCTCGACGGCACACCGGTTTTCGACATCAAGCCGTATCTGCCCTACGCCGACGCAGTGTCCGGGGCGCGGGCGGGTTTCGCGCCGGCTGCCCCGGTCGCGGCACTGCCGGTCGTATTCAGCGCGACCGCGGAGCGCGGGCTTGCGCAAACGCCTGACCCCCCGGCGATGCGGGCGCTGCTTTGTGAGCTGCTCGCGCTGGACCCAAGACCCGCGTACCGGCGTGGGGCCGAACCCGGTCGCGTCTACGGGATGCGTCTGGCCGGGCACAATGTGCGGTGGCGGGTGACCGGGGCCGCGGCCGAGGTGCTGGTTCTCGAACCTGCTGACGACGAGGACGGGCCGGCGACTCAGTGAGTGATGTCGTCTGATCCGAGCTTTTCGTATCGTGCCTTCTGCTCTGGCGTCGCCGCTTGCTGGTAGCGCGATTTCCACTCGTCGTAGCGCATGCCATAGACGATTTCACGCGCCTGCGGCTCCTCCAGCTCGACACCCTGCTCAGCGGCCGCATGGGCCATCCAGCGCGACATGCAGTTGCGGCAGAAGCCCGCCAGGTTCATCAAGTCGATATTCTGCACATCACTGCGTTTCTGCAGATGGCCGACAAGGGTGCGCCAGGCGGCGGCCTCGATGGTGATCCTTTCGTCTTCGGTCATTGAGCTGATCCTCGAGTTGGTTGTTTGCGAGCCCCGCCGGCGTCAGTGTAGCAGCGCGAACAGGCGTGCCCGGTAGCGTGTGACGGCCGGATCTTCACCGAGAATATCGAACAGCTTCAACAGCGCCGTCCGTGCCCCATCGTCGCCAAACTTGCGGTCACGCTGCATCAGCTGCAACAGGTTTTCGGCGGCGCCCTCGAGATCGTTCTCGATGGCCTGATGCGCGGCGACCTGAAAGCGGGCCTCGCTGTCGTCGGGGGACGCGGCGAGGCGCTGTGCCGCGGCCTGGGGCGGGCCGGCGGCCGCCGCCACCCGGCCGAAGAACAGCTGGGCGCGAAGACGGACAATGTCGGGTCCGTCCTGTTCGCCCGGCGGCAGTCCCGCCAATGTCAGCTCGGCCCCCTCCGCATCGCCCGTCGCGGCCTGGACCTGGGCAATCGCGGTCACGACGCGCGGGTTTGACGGATCCTCTGACTGCGCCTGCCTGAGCAGTGCCAGCGCACCTTCGCCGTCTCCGGCGCTTAGGCGCTGCCCGGCCCGCACGACGGCGCCATCCGACTCGCGAGGCAGATGTCTATCGAGGAAGGCCCTGATCTCGGTTTCGGGCAATGCCCCCGTGAACTCGTCCACAGGCGCCCCGTCGCGGAACAGCTTGACCGTCGGGATGCTGCGGATACCGAACTGGGCCGCGATCGCCTGCTGTTCCTCGGTGTTGAGCTTGGCGAGCAAGAACCGGCCCTGATACTCGTCTGCCAGCTTGGCCAGCACGGGCATCAGGATCTGGCAGGGTTGACACCAGCTGGCCCAGAAGTCGACCAGGACCGGTGCCCGGCTCGAGCCTTCCAGTACGACTTGCTCGTAGTTGGCTTCGTCGATTTCAACGATGTAGGGGGAATCGGTCATTAACGGGATACTCCAGGTTCAGCGCATTGGGCGGGAGGTACGGGCGAGGCTTGCGGATTTCAAGCCCGGTCGCGAGTTGAAACGGGCGATTTCGTCCCAATCTCCGCGTCATCAGCGGCGCTCGACCCGCCGGGGTCAATCGCGGCTCGCGGCCTGGCTCACCGGGGCGGCGGTCGGCCGTTTGCTCTCAAGTACAGAGAATTTCGGAGTTTTCAATGAACGAATCGATACACGTCGTCTGTCCGCATTGTGCGGGCATCAACCGCGTGCCGTCCGACCGGCTCGGCGCCGGGGGCAAGTGCGGCCACTGCAAGCAGCCGTTGTTCGTCGGCAGGCCGCTGGAGGCCGCCGCGGGCGAATTTCAGGTTCAGCTCAGTCGCAGCGATGTCCCATTGCTGGTGGACTTCTGGGCCCCCTGGTGCGGTCCGTGCAAGATGATGGGCCCGGCGTTCGAGCAGGCGGCCGCCCAGCTCGAACCGAATCTGCGGTTGCTCAAGGTCAACACCGAGGAACAGCAGGCGATCGCGGCCCAGCTCGGTATCCGCAGCATCCCGACGATGATTCTGTTTTCCGGCGGGCGCGAGGTCGATCGGGTGTCAGGTGCGATGGATGCCCGCGGCATTGTCGCCTGGGCACGTCAGCACGCGGTGTAGGGCGGCATGCCGCGCGGGCCGGTCATGCGCGTCGCCCGATGATCCCGCCGTGGCCGCAATCTGAGCCGGGACGTGGACAGCACGGCCCGCGGTGCCTTAAGATTGCGCACTGCACCACAGCGTTGCAGGTCCACACGAAATCAAGTCCAGAATCGACCGGTAGAGACAGCCCGTTTGGACTTCTCTCCCGGCTCTTTGTGCGCGTAAGTCATGACCACACCGGCGATATTAGTACTCGAAGATGGCAGCGTGTTCCAAGGTCGTTCCATCGGTGCGGCCGGGAAGACGGTCGGTGAGGTGGTGTTCAACACCGCGATGACCGGTTATCAAGAGATCCTGACCGATCCGTCGTACAGCCGGCAAATCGTGACCCTGACCTATCCCCACATCGGAAACACCGGGGTCAACGGCGACGATGAGGAATCCGCGTCGATCCACGCGGCGGGTCTGGTCATTCGCGATCTGCCGCTGGTTGTCAGCAATTTCCGCAGCGAGGGTGCGCTCGACAGCTACCTGCGAGATCATGGCGTGGTCGCGATCGCCGATGTCGATACGCGCCGGCTGACCCGCATGCTGCGTGACAAGGGGGCGCAGAACGGTTGCATACTGGCGACCCCCGGCGGGGTGCCTGAGGCCCTCGAGGCGGCGCGCGCGTTTCCGGGCCTGAAGGGTATGGATCTGGCTCGGGAGGTCACGACGGCGGTCGCCTATACCTGGAGCGAATCCGTCTGGCGCCTTGGCGGGGGACAGGTCGAGCACGATCCGGCCGAGGCGCGCTTCCATGTCGTCGCGTACGATTACGGGATCAAACGCAACATCCTGCGCATGCTGGTCGAGCGCGGCTGTCGGGTCACGGTCGTGCCGGCCCTGACAGCGGCCGCCGACGTGCTCGCGATGTCGCCGGACGGGGTGTTCCTGTCCAATGGGCCCGGCGACCCGGAGCCCTGTCGCTATGCGATCTCTGCGATCCGCGACATCGTCGATCAGGGCCTGCCGGTGTTCGGCATCTGCCTCGGGCATCAGCTGCTCGGACTGGCATCCGGTGCCCGCACCGTGAAGATGAAATTTGGCCACCACGGGGCCAATCACCCGGTCCAGGACCTAACAACCGGCCGGGTGATGATTTCCAGTCAGAATCACGGTTTTGCGGTAGACGAGGCCAGCCTGCCGGGTAACCTGAAATCCACCCACCGGTCACTGTTCGACGGCTCGCTGCAGGGCATTCACCGCACCGATCGGCCGGCGTTCAGTTTCCAGGGCCATCCGGAGGCAAGCCCCGGGCCGCATGACGTGGCCCCGGTGTTCGATCATTTCATCGAGCTGATGGGGCAGCAGTGACCGCGGCGCCCGCGAAACATGTGCTGGTGGCCCGGATCGTTCCGGGCCCCGGTCACTCAGCCCGCGGTGGCGTGGAAATACCTCCGAATCGGGTCGCGCGGCGCCCGTCGGGGACCAGCGATTCGCGCCTGGTGCGGTTGGCCAGGCCGCATGGGAACGCTACCACCGCGTGGCGTCGCATCGTCAACAGGCCCTGATCGATATGCCAAGAAGAAACGACATCGAGAGTATCCTGATCATCGGCGCCGGGCCGATCGTGATCGGTCAGGCCTGCGAGTTCGATTACTCCGGCGCCCAGGCCTGCAAGGCGCTGCGCGAGGTGGGTTTCCGCGTCATCCTCGTGAATTCCAATCCGGCGACGATCATGACCGACCCGGATATGGCGGATGCGGTCTACATCGAGCCGATCACCTGGCGCACCGTGGCCAAGATCATCGAAAAGGAGAGGCCGCAGGCACTGCTGCCGACCATGGGCGGGCAGACCGCGCTGAACTGTGCATTGGATCTGGTGCGCGAGGGCGTGCTCGCAGCGCATGGGGTGGAGATGATCGGCGCCACGCGCGAGGCCATAGACAAGGCCGAGGACCGCGACCTGTTTCGACGGGCGATGCGCAAGATCGGGCTCGACATGCCGCGTTCGGCCATCGCCCACTCGCTCGAAGAAGCCCATCAAGTGCAGGCGCAGATCGGGTTCCCAACCATCATCCGGCCGTCTTTCACGATGGGTGGCTCCGGTGGCGGTATCGCCTACAACCGCGAAGAGTTCGAGGAGATCTGCACACGCGGCCTCGATTTGTCACCGACCTCCGAGCTGCTGATCGAGGAGTCGATCCTCGGTTGGAAGGAGTTCGAGATGGAGGTGGTCCGTGACTGCAACGACAATTGCATCATCGTGTGCTCGATCGAGAACCTGGACCCGATGGGTGTGCACACCGGAGACTCGATTACGGTCGCGCCGGCCCAGACGCTGACCGACAAGGAATACCAGATCATGCGCAATGCCTCGCTGGCGGTGCTGCGTGAGATCGGCGTAGACACCGGGGGTTCGAACGTGCAGTTCGCAATCAACCCGGACGACGGCCGCATGATCATCATCGAAATGAATCCGCGCGTTTCGCGCTCGTCGGCCCTGGCCTCGAAGGCCACCGGCTTTCCGATCGCGAAGGTCGCCGCGAAGCTCGCCGTGGGCTACACGCTGGACGAATTACGCAACGAGATCACGGACGGCGTTACGCCGGCCTCTTTCGAGCCCTCGATCGACTATGTCGTCACCAAGGTCCCGCGTTTCGCGTTCGAGAAGTTTCCGCAAGCCGATCCGCTGCTGACCACGCAGATGAAGTCGGTCGGCGAGGTGATGGCCATCGGGCGGACCTTCCAGGAGTCGCTGCAGAAGGCGCTACGCGGGCTCGAAACCGGAAAGGCCGGGCTCGATCCGGCCGCGGACCTCGACGCGGACGGGGCGCGCAGCCGCGTGATATCCGAGATCCGACAGCCGAGTGCCGAACGCCTCTGGTTCGTCGCCGATGCGTTCCGCATGGGTATGCCGCTGTCAGAGGTATTCGAGCATACCAAGATCGACCGCTGGTTCCTGGTCCAGATCGAGGATCTGGTACGGGAAGAGTCGCAGGTGCGTGACCAGGGGCTGGCCGCGCTCGATGCGGGACGGATGCGCGGCCTGAAGCGCAAGGGTTTTTCCGACAGGCGCCTGGCCGACCTGCTCGGCCTCGGTGAGCCCGAGCTGCGCAGTCATCGTCTCGGCCTGGACGTCCGTCCGGTCTATAAGCGGGTCGATACCTGCGCCGCCGAGTTCGCGTCGGGCACTGCCTACATGTACTCGACCTATGAAGAGGAATGTGAAGCGGCGCCGACCGGTCGGCGAAAGATCATGGTCCTGGGCGGTGGGCCGAACCGCATCGGCCAGGGCATCGAGTTCGACTATTGCTGTGTCCACGCGGCCTTCGCGATGCGCGAAGACGGCTACGAGACCATCATGGTGAACTGCAACCCGGAGACCGTGTCGACTGACTACGACACCTCTGACCGGCTGTACTTCGAGCCGCTGACGCTCGAGGACGTGCTGGAAGTCGTGCACAGGGAGAACCCCAGCGGCATCATCGTTCAGTACGGCGGTCAGACGCCGCTCAAGCTGGCAGAGGATCTCGCGGCGGCGGGCGCGCCCATCATCGGCACTTCGCCCGATTCGATCGACCTGGCCGAGGACCGCGAGCGCTTCCAGCGGCTGGTCGAGCGGGAAGGGCTGAAGCAGCCGCCGAACCGCACCGCGACAGAGCCGGAGCAGGCGGTGCATCTGGCTGCGGAGATCGGTTACCCGCTGGTGGTGCGTCCCTCCTATGTGCTTGGCGGCCGGGCGATGGAGATCGTGCACGACGAGGACGACCTGAGGCGCTACATGCGCGAGGCGGTCAAGGTCTCGAACGAGTCGCCAGTGCTGCTCGACCGCTTCCTCGACGATGCCATCGAGGTGGACATCGACGCCATCTGCGATGGCGAAGAGGTGCTGATCGGCGGCATCATGGAGCACATCGAGCAGGCCGGCGTGCATTCCGGCGATTCTGCGTGTTCGCTGCCGCCCTACACGCTGAATGCGTCCGTCCAGGACCGGATGCGCGAACAGATCCGCCGGCTGGCGCATGCGCTCAAGGTGATCGGTCTCATGAACACCCAGTTTGCGATCAAAGGCGATGATATCTACCTGCTAGAAGTGAATCCGCGTGCGTCGCGCACTGTGCCGTTTGTCTCGAAGGCCACCGGCCGGCCACTGGCGAAGATCGCCGCGCGCTGCATGGCGGGCACTACGCTGAAGGAGCAGGGGGTGACTGGTGAAATCATCCCGAGACACTACTATGTCAAAGAGGCGGTGTTCCCCTTCGTCAAGTTCCCCGGCGTCGACACCTTGCTCGGACCGGAGATGAAATCGACCGGTGAGGTCATGGGCGTCGGCCAGACTTTCGGTGAGGCCTATGCGAAGGCCAACGAGGGCGGTAGCGTCCGCCTGCCGCGCAACGGCCGCGCGGTCCTGTCGGTGCGAGAGGCGGATCGGCAGCGCGCGGTCAACGTGGCGAGACGGCTCGCAGAACTGGGTTTCGACATCTTCGCGACGCGTGGCACCTGCCGTTCGATCAGCGAGGCGGGCATCGAGTGCCGGGTGGTCAACAAGGTGAAAGAGGGGCGTCCGCACATTGTCGACATGATCAAGAACGACGAATTCTCGCTGATCATCAATACGACAGAAGGCAAGCAGGCCATCGTCGATTCCGCTTCCATCCGGCGTGCGGCACTGCAGCACAAGGTCAGCTACACGACGACCATGTCCGGCGCGGATGCAGCGGTCATGGCGCTGCAGCAACCCGACGAACTGAACGTGAACAACCTGCGCGAACTCCACGGCTGAGGAGCCGACAATGGAAAAACATCCAATGACCCTGCAGGGCGCGAAGGCGCTGCGCGAGGAGCTCAACGAACTCAAGACGGTCAAGCGCCCAGCGGTGATCGCTGCGATCGCGGAGGCACGCGCGCACGGCGATCTGAAGGAGAATGCGGAGTACCACGCAGCGCGCGAGCAACAGGGCTTCGTCGAGGGAAGGATCAAGGACATCGAGGCCAAGCTGTCCCATGCGCACGTCATCGACGTGACGACGCTCGACGCTGGCGGCAAGGTCGTTTTCGGCTCGACCGTGGTCCTGCTCGACCTGAACACGAACGAGGAAAAGATCTACCAGCTGGTCGGGGTCGACGAAGCCGACCTCAAACACGGCAAGATCTCGATCACCTCGCCGGTGGCCAGGGCGTTGATCGGCAAAATCGAGGGCGACGAAGTGGCGCTGGAGGCGCCCGGCGGGACCCACGAGTTCGAGATCCTCGAAGTACGCTACGAATAAGCGTCGGCGGCCGCTGCATCGCTGGCCCGGCGGGATGCGTCAGATTGGTGCGGGTATGATGGCGTGGCGACCGGCGGAATCGCTGTATCCCCTCGGCTCAGGCGGAGGGCAGCGCGATGCGCGGGCTCTTCGGGTTTCGCCTGAAAAGGACCGCCATCTGGCCGATGCGCTGGATCAGCTCAGACCTACTGATGTCGCAGATTCCACCTATCAGGGCCGCGCGCGTTTCACGGTCCGCGGCGATCTTGATCTTGATCAGTTCGTGCGAGTCGAGCGCCAGTTCGATCTCCCTTTTCACCGCGTCGCTCAGACCGTGCTGACCCACCCAGACCACCGGTTTGAGCTGGTGCGCGAGCCCGCGCAAATGGCGTCTTTGGGCATCGGAAAGCGGCATGGAGGCGGACCTCAAAAAATGCGGCTGATCACTATAGCGGCATGTTTCGGGCACTGCACCCGCTGCGCGGTTTTCGGCCCGGTCGGCCGCGGGTGGCATAATCCGCGATCGGTTCGGCGCCGCAACGGGAGACGCCTCTGATGGCACGATCGAAAAGCAGTCATCGCTGGATGCAGCGGCATGTGCGCGACGAATTCGTCCGACGTTCCAAGCTTGAGGGCTATCGTTCGCGCGCTGCATACAAGCTACTCGAGTTACAGGAAAAAGATCGGGTTCTGAAACCCGGACAGGTGGTCGTGGATCTCGGTGCGGCACCGGGCGGCTGGTCGCAGGTCGCGGCCGAACGGGTGGGGCCGGCGGGTGCGGTCATCGCGTTCGATCTGCTGGCGATGGATCCGCTACCCGGCGTTAACTTCATCCAGGGCGATTTTCGCGAGGATGCCTCGCTCGCGCTGCTCGACGATGTGCTGGACTCGCGCCCGGTCGACCTTGTGATTTCCGACATGGCCCCCAACGTCAGTGGCGTCGCGGCGGTCGACCAGCCGCGGTCGATGTTACTGAGCGAACTGGCGCTGGACTTTTGTTCCCAGCGGCTGTGCCGCGGTGGCGGCTTTGTCTGCAAGGTATTTCATGGCGAGGGATTCGACACCTGGATGCGCGAGGTCAAGTCCCGATTCGGCCGCGCAGTGACGCGCAAGCCGAAAGCCTCACGGGCCAATAGCCGCGAGGTTTATCTGGTAGCCGGGAACTATCATTCGTAGTAGGTTACGAAAAAGTGTGAATGACATAGGTGGGGCGCGACAAGCGTCTCAAACGAAGGGCCGGTAGAAGAGCCGGACGGCAACGCCGATCTGGTACGAGGAAAATGCCGTGAACGACATGGCCAAAAACATTGTTCTCTGGGTCATCATCGCCGTCGTGCTGATGACCGTTTTCAACAGTTTCACGGCACCCAAGACCGGTGCGCCGCAGATTTCATACTCGAAATTCCTTGAGCAGGTCGAGCGAAAGAACGTCTCGAGTGTGACCATTTATAAAGACGGTCGAATCGACGGCGTTATGACCTCCGGCAGCCGGTTTGCCACCGAGTCACCAAACGACCCGGGGCTGGTCGGCGACCTGCTGAAAGCGGGTGTCGAAATCCGCGCCAAGCCGCCCGAGCAGCCCTCGATTCTGTGGCAGATACTGATCAACTGGTTCCCGCTGTTCATACTGATCGGCCTCTGGATCTTTTTCATGCGGCAGATGCAGGGCGGTGGGGCAGGTCGTGGCGCGATGTCCTTCGGCAAGAGCAAGGCCCGTATGCTGACCGAAGACCAGGTCAAGGTCACGTTTGCCGATGTTGCCGGGTGCGAGGAGGCGAAGGACGAGGTCAAAGAGCTGGTCGACTTCCTCAAGGACCCGTCGAAGTTCCAGAAACTTGGCGGCAAGATCCCGAGCGGCGTCCTGATGGTCGGCCCCCCGGGTACCGGCAAGACGCTGCTGGCGCGCGCCATCGCCGGCGAGGCGAAAGTCCCCTTCTTCACGATTTCCGGATCGGATTTCGTCGAAATGTTCGTCGGGGTGGGCGCCTCCCGGGTACGCGACATGTTCGAGCAGGCGAAGAAGCATGCGCCATGCATCATTTTCATCGACGAGATCGACGCGGTCGGTCGACACCGCGGCGCCGGCCTGGGTGGTGGACATGATGAGCGCGAGCAGACCCTGAACCAGCTGCTGGTCGAGATGGACGGCTTCGAGGGCAACGAGGGTGTCATCGTGATTGCCGCGACCAACCGACCGGACGTACTCGACCCGGCCCTGCTGCGACCCGGCCGCTTCGATCGTCAGGTCGTCGTGGGTCTGCCGGACATCCTGGGCCGCGAGCAGATCCTGAAGGTGCATATGCGGAAGGTGCCGCTTTCCGACGATGTCAAGCCCTCGGTCATCGCGCGTGGTACACCGGGCTTCTCCGGGGCCGATTTGGCGAATCTGGTGAACGAGGCGGCATTGTTTGCTGCGCGCGCCAACAAGCGCTTGGTCGACATGGACGACATGGAGAAGGCCAAGGACAAGATCATGATGGGGGCCGAGCGCAAGTCCCTGGTAATGAAGGAAGAGGAAAAGCGCCTCACGGCCTACCACGAGGCGGGGCACGCGATTGTGGGGCTCAAGGTGCCTGCGCACGACCCCGTGTACAAAGTGAGCATCATCCCGCGCGGGCGGGCGCTGGGCGTGACCATGTTCCTGCCCGAGGAGGACAGGTACAGCCACAGCAAGGAGCACCTGGAGAGCCAGATCTCCAGCCTGTTTGGCGGGCGAATTGCCGAGGAGCTGATTTTCGGTGCCCAGTCCGTGACCACGGGCGCGTCCAACGACATCATGCGGGCGACCGAGATTGCCCGGAACATGGTCACGAAGTGGGGTCTTTCGGACCGCATGGGCCCCCTGGCCTACGGTGAGGACGAGGGCGAGGTGTTCCTCGGTCGGTCGGTGACGCAGCACAAGGCATTGTCCGACGACACCGCGCACGCCATCGATGAGGAGGTGCGGGCGTTCATCGACCGTAATTACGATCGGGCGTCTTCGATCCTCAATGAGCATCTGGACAAGCTGCATGCGATGGCGCAGGCGCTGATCAAATACGAGACCATCGACAGCGACCAGATCCGCGACATCATGGAAGGCCGGGATCCGCGGCCACCGGCTGGCTGGGATGACGATTCCGAGGCGGGTCGCCCCAGCGGAGGCAAGACCGCCGAGGACGGCAAAGACGTCGGGGGCGAGGCGCCGATTGGCGGCCCTGCCGGACAGCACTGAGCCGCATCCTGAGATCGCTGGCGGAGGCCGGGGCTATGTTCCCGGCCTCCTTGCGTTGAGGCCCTGCGACAAGGTCGATATCCCGGCCCGCCGCGTCGATGCGCGGACTTGCAGGCCATCGGCAGGCCGATCCGGCCCGCGCTGACCCTCGAGCGATACCTTCCATGCCCCCGCAAGGTCTGCCCCTGGATCTCTCAGCCCCTCGCGTGATGGGCATCCTCAACGTGACGCCGGACTCGTTCTCGGACGGCGGCCGCTTCTTGGTCCCTGAAGACGCGCTGGCGCAGGCGGCGCGGATGGTTGCCGAGGGTGCGGATATCCTCGACATTGGTGGCGAGTCGACGCGACCCGGGGCGGCTGCGGTGTCCTTGGGAGAGGAGATGGACCGGGTCCTGCCGCTGGTCGAGCGGGTTGCCGCCGAGTTCGAGGTGCCCGTTTCGGTCGATACCAGTAAGCCCGAACTGATGCGGGCGGCCGTGGCGGCCGGTGCGCGAATGATCAACGATGTCTCCGCATTGCGTGCGACCGGGGCCGTTGAAACGGCCGCGATGCTCGACGTGCCGGTGTGCCTGATGCATATGCAGGGACAACCCCGAACCATGCAGGTCGCACCTCACTATGAAGATGTGCTTGCCGATATCCTGCAATATTTCAACAATCGTGTGAGCGCATGCGTGGCGGCGGGGATCGCGCGCGAGCGTCTGCTGATAGACCCGGGTTTTGGCTTCGGCAAGACTTTGCGGCACAATCTGGCACTGCTGCGCGGCCTGGGCCATTTCCGCCAACTCGGGCTCCCGCTGCTGGTCGGGATCTCGCGCAAGTCGATGCTGGGTGCGGTAACGGGCAGGCCGGTCGGCGAGCGCCTCGTGGCCTCGGTGGCGGCGGCGTTGATCGCGGTCGAGCGCGGTGCCCGGATTGTCCGGGTCCATGATGTCGCGGCGACGGTCGATGCGTTGAAGCTGTGGCGCGCGGTCAAAGATGAAAATTGGGATGCAGGGAACGCGAATTAGCGCGCCGTACGCCCGGAAAGGCAAATCGCCCGGTGAGCGACTACCCGGTGTCTGTGCGGACCAGGCCTCTTCGCGGTAACGAGGATTCGAGGGACAGTCAATGACACGCAAGTATTTCGGTACCGATGGCATCAGGGGGCGTGTCGGGGAAGGGCACATCAATCCGGAATTCGTCCTGAAGCTGGGTTGGGCCGCCGGGCGCGTGCTGAGCGGAGAGGACGGCGGCAAGGTATTGATCGGCAAGGATACCCGGATCTCGGGCTATATGTTCGAGGCCGCTCTGGAGGCGGGACTGGCAGCGGCCGGCGTAGACATCCGGATGCTTGGCCCCATGCCGACCCCGGGGATCGCCTACCTGACGCGGACGCTGCACGCGAGTGCCGGGATCGTGATCAGCGCCTCGCACAATCCGCACGAGGACAACGGCATCAAGTTCTTCTCCGCGGACGGAAACAAGTTGCCGGATCGTATCGAACAGCTCATCGAGCAGGAACTCGACAGGCCGATGACGACTGTCAGCTCGCAGCGGCTGGGCAAGGCGGAACGCCTGGAAGATGCCCGCGGGCGATACATCGAGTTTTGCAAGAGTACGATCCCGTCGAAATGGGATTTCCGCGGGCTCAAGGTTGTCGTGGATTGCGCACACGGTGCGACCTATCACATCGCGCCCTCGGTACTCGAGGAGATCGGGGCCGAGGTTATCACCATCGGTGCCGAGCCGAATGGTCTGAACATCAACGACGGCTTCGGAGCGACCAGCCCGCGCGCGCTGGTGAGCTCGGTGCGGGTGAACGGGGCCGACCTGGGCATCGCGCTGGACGGTGACGGAGACCGCCTGATCATGGTCGACGAATCCGGCCAGATCGTCGACGGTGACGAGATACTCTTCATCATCGCGCAATCGCGCATGACCAACGGTGGCCTGGTAGGCGACGTGGTCGGTACGCATATGAGCAACCTCGGGCTGGAAGTGGCACTGCGCGAACTGGGCATCGGCTTCGAGCGGGTCGCAGTGGGCGACCGATACATCCTCGAACGCCTGACGTCGCAGGGCTGGACCCTGGGCGGCGAGCCGTCTGGGCATATCATTTGCCGCGACCGCACGACGACGGGTGACGGTATCGTCTCGGCGCTGCAGGTCCTGGCCGAGATCAACAACACCGGCAAGACGCTGGGCGAGCTGCGGCGCGGCATGGCGAAGTTTCCCCAACAGCTGATCAACGTGCCGCTGGGCGCCGCGCGGGCCAAGGAAGTGATGCGCTGCCAGGCCGTGAACGATGCGGTGCATGCGGTCGAGTGCGAAATGGGCGCGGAAGGCCGCGTGCTGCTACGCCCGTCGGGTACGGAACCGTTGATCCGCGTCATGGTGGAGGGGCGCGAGGCCGGGGAGGTGGCCGCCAGGGCAAATGCGATCGCAGACGCGGTCCGCGCCGAGGTCGTCGGCTGACGCGGTCGGCACCGGTGCGCCTCTCGCAGCGGCATTGATTTGACGGCCCCGCACCGTTAAGCTACGCCGCCTTGATTTCAAGGGGAGTGGAAGATGCGCAAACCGCTGGTGGCCGGGAACTGGAAAATGAATGGGACGCGCGCGAGCGTCGCCGCGCTGCTGACTGGTCTGAAGGCCGGGATCGGCCAGGTCACCACGGCGGAGGTCGCCGTGTGCGCCCCCGCCATCCACATCCCCGAGACCCAGTCTCAGCTCGACGGTACGCCGATCGCGTGGGGTGGTCAGGATCTGTCGATCCATGCTTCCGGGGCCTACACTGGCGAGATTGCAGGGTCCATGCTCGAGGAGTACGGCTGCCGCTTCGTCATCATCGGCCATTCGGAACGGCGCGCCTACCATGGCGAATCCGATGAGCTCGTTGCGCAGAAATTCACCGCCGCACGCGCGGCCGGTCTGGTGCCGATATTGTGTGTCGGCGAGACGCTGGAAGAGCGCGAGCAGGATATCACCGAGCAGGTGGTCGGCCGCCAGCTGGATGCGGTCATCGCCGAGTGTGGCATCGACAAGCTCGGTGAGGGTGTGATCGCCTACGAGCCGGTCTGGGCGATCGGCACCGGCAAGACCGCTACACCCGGGCAGGCCCAGGAGGTCCACGCCTTCATTCGGGGCCGGATCGCGGCCGGCAGTCAGGCGGTCGCCGACGGTGTGCGTCTGCTCTATGGCGGCAGCATGAACCCGAAAAATGCCGCCGAACTGCTCGCGCAGCCGGACATCGACGGCGGTCTGATCGGCGGCGCTTCACTGAAGCCGGACGATTTTCTCGCGGTCTGCAGCGCAGCGAATCGTTGAGTAACGGGGGTTACTGATGGAATCCGTACTGGTCATCGTGCACCTTTTCCTGGCTATCGGTCTGGTCGGTTTGATCCTGATCCAGCATGGCAAGGGTGCCGATATGGGGGCAGCCTTCGGTGCCGGCGCCTCGTCCACGGTGTTCGGTTCGCGCGGCGCCGCCAATTTTCTCAGTCGTACAACCGGTGTCCTGGCGGGGCTGTTCTTCCTGACCAGCCTCACGTTGGCCTATTTCGCAATGCAGAGCACCGAGCCGCCGACACTGATGGAAGGCGCGCAGCCCGGGGCGGTGGAAACGGCCCCGGCCGCGGTTCCGCCGGTAACAGACATGCCGGTCGTGCCCGAGATACCTGCCGCAGATCCGGCTGGTAGCGACGTGCCCCAGGTCGAGCAGTAAGCCGACCGCCGGACAAGATTCAGCCGAAGTGGTGGAATTGGTAGACACGCTATCTTGAGGGGGTAGTGGCGCAAGCCGTGCCGGTTCGAGTCCGGCCTTCGGCACCACATGTCAACGGTATCGCCGGGTACTCGGCGCTACCGTTTTTTTTATGTCTGAAGAAAGCAATGTTTACCCTTCTAAAACAAGCAGATGGTCTGGACGGCTGATTTGACACTCGCAGGCTGCGATCGCTATGCTCCTCAGTCACCCGAAACGGAATCCCTTGCGAATCCATGCCGTCCCGACGTCTCCCGGGAGAAGAGTCGAATGCTCGAAAACTACCTGCCGGTTCTGATATTCATCGTCATCGGGGCCCTCGTTGGCGCGGCGATGATCGGCCTTGGGTTCGTGCTGTCCCCGCATCGACCGGACAGTGAAAAAAACTCGCCCTACGAATGCGGCTTTGAAGCATTCGAGGATTCGCGCATGAAATTCGACGTGCGCTACTACCTGGTCGCGATTCTGTTCATCATCTTCGATCTCGAGATCGCCTTCCTGTTCCCATGGGCCGTGGTCCTGGACCAGATCGGTATGGTCGGCTTCTGGGCAATGATGATCTTTCTCGCAATCCTCGTGGTCGGCTTCATTTACGAGTGGAAGAAGGGGGCGCTGGAATGGGAATAGAGGGCGTACTCGACAAGGGTTTCTTTACCACCTCGCTCGATGGCGTGATCAATTGGGCGCGCACCGGCTCGATGTGGCCCATGACCTTTGGCCTGGCGTGCTGTGCCGTCGAGATGATGCATGCGGCCGCCGCCAGGTACGACATCGATCGCTTCGGCATGGTCTTTCGACCCAGCCCGCGTCAGTCGGACGTCATGATCGTCGCCGGGACCCTGGTGAACAAGATGGCGCCTGCGCTGCGCAAGGTCTACGACCAGATGGCCGAACCGCGCTGGGTGATTTCGATGGGGTCTTGTGCGAACGGCGGCGGCTACTACCACTATTCC
>CBFCWF010000010.1:0-34340 GCA_965601425.1 uncultured Chromatiaceae bacterium
AGGAAGCCCGCCAGCAGTTGCGCATCGCCGGCGACGAAGCCGGAGCGCAACCCCGGTGCATTGGAACGTTTCGACAGGCTGTGAAAGACGACGCAGCGCCGATACTCGCTGTTGCCCATCGCGGCCGCCGCCTGCAGTAGACCGGCGGGCGCGTCCCCCTCGTCGAGGTAGATCTCGGAGTAGCATTCGTCCGATGCGATCACGAAGTCGTACCGATCGGCCAGCGTGATCAGCTTTTGCAGCACCGACTGTGGGATCACTGCGCCGGTCGGATTGCCCGGTGAGCAAAGGTAGAGCAGTTGGCAGTCGTTCCAGGTCTGTTCCGCAACCGCGTCGAAATCGGGCAGATAGGCATTGTGCTGCAGACAGGGCAGGTAGTGCGGCTCGGCGCCGGCGAGTAGCGCCGCGCCTTCGTAGATCTGGTAGAACGGATTCGGTGACAGGACCAGCGCCGGGCGCCGCCGGTCCACGATTGCCTGCGCAAACGCGAACAGGGCCTCCCGGGTGCCGTTCACCGGCAGCGCGTTGCGCTCGGGGTCCAGCGAACCCGCTGGCAGCGCGAAGCGTGCGGTCAACCAGTCGCAGATCGCCTCGCGCAGTGCGGCCATTCCGCGTGTCAGCGGGTACATCGCGAGACCGTTCCCCAGGTGCCGCTGCAGTGCAGCAGCGATCAGGGTCGGTGTGGCATGCTTGGGCTCGCCGATCGACAATGCGATCGGTCGTTTGCCCGGCGGGCTCACATCCTGCAAGAGGGCATTGAGCCTTTCGAACGGGTAGGGTTGCAGCTTTTCCAGGTCGGGGTTCATGCGGAAGACGGCGGGTATTCGGGGCGAAGATTATAGGCGATCGGTTCTGTGAATGCTGCGCTCGCCCGGCTCGGACCGACCATGGGGCTTCTGTACGGTGCGACTTACTGGGGGGCGGTCTGGTATCCCACCCGCCTGCTCGAGGGCATGGGTATTCAGGGCGCCTGGCTGACGCTGGTCGGCTATACGGCCGCCTTTCTGGTGTTCACCCCGTTCGCGCGCTTCTCGATTGTACGACTGCGGCGCCAGCCGCGGGACGCCCTTGCGCTGTTGCTCGCGGCCGGCTGGACCAACGTCGCCTTCGTGCTGGCCGTCATCGAGGGCGAGGTGGTACGGGTAGTGCTGCTGTTCTACCTTTCCCCGATCTGGGCGGTCCTGCTCGGTCGCTGGTTGCTGCATGAGGCGCTGGGCTGGCACACCTGGTTGCTGCTGGGGCTGGGCATGTGCGGGGCATTGGTCATGTTGTGGGATCCGGCCGTCGGGCGCGTACCGCTCAATCGCGCGGACCTGCTGGCGGTCAGCGCCGGCCTGGCGTTTGCGTTGAACAACGTGATGACGCGGCGCATCACGAGCCTCGCGGTGCGGGAAAAGACCTACATCGCCTGGCTGGGCGTCGTTGTGGTGTCGCTCCTGGTCGTGTCGCTCTGGTCGCCACATGTCCCCAGCGCCCCGGCCGTTGCCTGGTGGGCCACAGTCGCGCTCGGTGTGTTCGGATTCATGTTGTCCACCCTCGCGGTGGTCTATGGTGTGACGCATATGCCGATTCAACGCTCGGCGGTCATCATGCTGTTCGAGCTCGTCGTTGGGGCCGTGACGGCCTGGTGGCTGGCCGGCGAACTGATCTCGCCGAGGGAGTGGGTCGGTGGCGCGTTGATCCTGTCCGCGGCACTGGTCGCGATTCTTCGGGAGGAGTGAGCAAAATGGCGACAGTCATCGACCTGCACCACGTGAGTCTGCTGGTGGCGGATACCGAGCGCGCGCTCGCATTCTACCAGGGCATACTCGGTCTCAAAGCCGCCCCGGCCCGGCCCGGTCTCGACTTCCCCGGCGCCTGGCTCAGCATCGGTGAACGGCAGCTGCACCTGCTCGAACTGAGCAATCCGGATCCCGTTTCCGGACGCCCCGCGCATGGTGGGCGAGACCGACATACCGCGCTGGCGGTCACCGGACTCGATGATTTTGCGACGCGGCTCGACCGCGCCGGCATTCCTTTTACGATGAGCAGGTCGGGGCGCCGCGCATTGTTCTGTCGTGACCCAGACGGCAACGCCTGGGAACTCATTGAAGCGCCGGATCGGCCATTCGATCGTTGACCCTCAACCGGGGCGGCGTGCCGCCTCGGGGTCGCATCGACCGGGCCGTCCGGTCGTCCGCCTGTGCCTGCCACGGCGCGATTTTGGGTCAGCTGGCCAGCGACCTCAACTGGGCCAGCAGGGCCTCGGCCGTCGGGCGGATGATCGCGCCGACGCCCGGGATGTCGCTCGCGCGCGCGACCAGCGACTCGAGTTGCGGGAGTGCGCTGTTGATCAGGTCCGCCAACGCCGACTGGCCGGCGGCGGGCAACTGGCCGGCGAGGCCGTTCAACCTGTCCAGCTCTGACATCACATCGTTGAGTTGCGGAAGGGCGGCCTCGGCCGAGGCCGCGTCGCTGATGCCGCTGAATGCCTGGGTAGCGCTGTCCAGCGCCCCGGTCACCGACTCGCCAATGTTCACGTCGCCGACGATCAGGTTGCGGGCCGATTCCTCGATCTGGGTCGCGCTGTCACCGACGCGCTCCATCGCGTCCTGCGTGTTGCCGCCCATCAGGAACTGGTAAGCGGCCCATAGGATTGCGGCCAGTATCGCGAGTCCGATAATCCAGCGCAGCAGCGATCCGCCACCAGACGACTGATCGCCCGCGCTGGTCGCTGCGTAGCTCGCGGCTTCCGCCGACCGGGCCGCCCGTGCCACTGTGTTCGATCCTTTGTCGAGCAGTCCCGGGATACCGGAAAGCAGGCCGGTCGATCCGAGCTCTTTTGCCAAGTCAGAGGGCAGTGCGCTCGAAATGCTGTCCTTCTGATCGTTGAGCAGGTGCATCAGGCCGTCCGCATCCAGTTCCTGCTTGCGTTGTTCCCGACCGAGGGTGCCAAGGACCACCGGCGCCAATGCGCCGAGCAGGGATGTCGAGGAACCCTGGTTCAGACCGGTGAACTTGCCGACGGCGCCGGCCAGCGTGCCCAGCGTGTTCTGACCGAACAGCGAGCCCAGCAGGCCGGTGCCTTGTTCCAGAAAAGATTTTTCCTGCCCGCCGCTGAGCATCGCACCAAGGTTGTCAGCAGCCCGGGGTCTTGATCACGCACTGCCGTGGCAAGCTGGTCGCGGCCCTTCGGTTTTTGAACCATGCTGACGATGCCGGCCAGTATCGCGGGTGCCGCGGCGCTCACCGCGGATTTGGTCTGGTCCGGCGTGAGCCCGATCACAGATCCTAACTTGGAGAACGTATCGCCCGATCCGAGCAACTGCGTGATGACGTTGATGAGGTTAATAGCCATTGTTCTGTAGCCTCCGAGGTAAGTTTGGTGTTCCTTCTTTATTCTGCGCAGCGCCCAGGGCATGCGGGCCCGCAGGGGCCGCGCTTGTCGGTCGAGCGCTGGGGAGGTATCAGGCCGGACTCGGCACAAGAGATCTGGGAGCCGTGGGCGCTACCATCCGCGCGCCAATACTAGCAGACTGTCTGTGCGGGAGCGGTTCCTTGTCTCAGGCTCGCTGGTCGTCGAGATACCGGGCAAAGTTCGGGGTTATACCCGGTTCGCGCGGCATATCGGTCATAGGCCGCGCGGCCCACTAGCGCCGCGCGGCGCGTCGACTCCAGGCGAGCATGTAGATCAGATAGGCGAATGAGGTCGCCGCGGCCGCGACATAGGTCATGCCCGCCGCGAACAGTACCCTTTTGGCCCCATCGTGCTCCGCCTCGGAGACAAGCCCGAGCCGCTCTATCTGTCGCAGCGCGCGGCGGCTCGCGTCGAACTCGACCGGGAGCGTGACCAGGTGAAACAGTACCGCGCCGGCGAACAGCAGCGCCCCGACCTGTAGAATCAGCGTCGAACCACCCATCAGACCATAGATGAAGGCATAGGGGCCGACCTGGGAACTGAGGTTCGCCAGGGGCACCAGGGCCGAGCGCAGCCGCATGAAACCATAACCCTGTGCATCCTGTAGCGCGTGCCCGGTCTCGTGCGCCGCGACGGCCAGTGCCGCGACGCTGGCGTTCGCGTAGTTGGACTCGGACAGGCGCACCGACTTGCTGCGTGGGTCGTAGTGGTCGCTCAGCTTTCCACGCACCGCCTGCACACCGACCTGTTCGAGTCCGTTGGCCCGCAGGATCGCGCGCGAGGCGACCTCTCCGCTCAGGCCGCGTGCATTCGGTACCGCACCCCACTTGCGATAGGCGGTGTTCAGCCAGCCGCGTATCAGCAGCGAGGCGAGAAAAGACAGGCCGCCGATGATGTAGAACCACATAGGCTCTGGTCGCTTGCCGGAGGATGGGTGGTCGGCCGCGACGGCAGCCGATCATCTCGTTGAAAACCGGTGACGCCGGCCGGGCGTCAGGCGAGCCGGGTGTCTGTCTCCAGCACCCTGCCCAGTTCGGCGAACAACGTCTTCTCGCCTTCGCTTACACGTTCGCCGCCGAATCCGAGGAATCCCCCCTCCTTGGCGGCCTTGGCGACATTCGCGGCGACCGACATCGCCCACTGCTTGTACTCGGCCGCCTCTTTCGGGTTGGCCTTTTCCTTGAGCAGTTCGTTGATGTGCTGCGCGTCCTCGATCAGTAGCGAGCGGATCTTCTCTGGCGCATCGATCCCCTTATCCTTCAGGCGCGCCAGTGTCTTGTCGCGGAAATCCTTGGCCTGGGCCATCGCCGCATTGCGGTCTTCCAGGTTGGGCAGAATCCCCTGGATGATGTCGTTGTCCGGGTAGGCCTGGAGACCCGCCATGTAAGACTTCGCGCTCTCCATCAACTCCTTGACCGTCGCCAGCCCGCTGCTCTCGGCAAACGCCATTGCCGAGCCGATCAGCGTCGGCGTCGATGCGAGAAGGAGCTGTTCCTCTTCAGTGAATCTGGTTTCATACGACATTGTCACTCCTCCGAGTCGCATTGGCGTTCGCGGTCGGCAGGTATCGGAAAACCGCGGTTCAGCCGGCACCGGCCCGATATCATGCCGGGGGCCTGCCAGACGTTGGGTAAGTGTATATCATTGCCCGGGCAGCGCGACCCTGCCGGGATCGACGCGAACTGCGCCGTCGTCCGGCAGGCGGCTCGACCCCCTGTCCCAGGCAACACTGCACAAGGCACATAAATGTTGGACGTTCTCGCCGCCCTCGTGGTCGCCGCCGTGTTACTGTCGGTCGGCCGGCGCATCCGGTCCAGGTCCCGTCGCTATCGGCAGCTGGCGCAACAGGGCATTGAGACGGAAGCGGTCATCCTGGGGCGCTACCGGCGCCGGCTCCCCAAGACCGGTCACCGCTACTTCGTCGAGTACGCGTTCGAGACCGCCGCCGGTGCCCGAGTGGTTCGCAAATCACCAGCCTCGGCCGGCGAATACCAGGCGGCCGAAGCCGGACGCCCGATCGCGGTGGTTTATGATCCGCGCGAACCCGGTTTCAGCCGGCCCCGACGGTTTCTGGTCGATCGGGGTTACCTCGGTCGCGATTGATCCCGGCGGTACGATTGGCCTCGGGCCGGTATCCTGCGAGGCGTGGCCACGTGAAACCGCATTGTCGCGGGTTCCTGACCGCCCCCGATCACGAGATGAAGAAGGCTGGCATCTGGAAGCGCTGGGTCGCGCTCTGACACATTACGGGGCGTGGGAACGGCCGTTCTAGACCCTGCGCCGGGCTACTTGATCGCGACGAAACCCTCGAAGCAGACGTATTTCATCACCGAGAGTATGTCCCGGAATCCGGCCCTCGCGAGGTACTCGCGGTTCGCCTCGCTGGTGTAGGGCTCAAGCACACCGCGCAGGCTCCGTGCCTTGCCGAGTATCTCGCCGTCGTTGAAGCCCTGGGCACGCTTGAAGTCGTCATACAGCGCGACCGCGATATCCTGAAAGCGCGCGTCCGGGGCCCGCACCTTCTCGAACAGGACCAGGGCCCCGCCCCAGTTGAGGCTTTGGTAGATCCTGTCGAAAAGCGGCTGGCGCAGCCGTGGCGGGATGAACTGCACGCAGTAGTACGCGACGAAAAAGTCCGACTTGGCGAACGCGAAGCCGGTCGCGTCCTCGACCAGCAGATCGATGTTGCGGTAGCCGGTCGTGTGCTCGCGTGCCTTTGCCACCATGGCTTCCACGGTATCCAGGCCCACCCAGCGCACGTTGCGCTTGTGCGCATTGTAGTCTGCGAGTCTCCGGATCAGTTCGCCGGTCGATACCCCGATTTCGTAACAGGTACTGTCGCTGTGGACGAAGAAGTCACTCAGCTGGCAGGTCAGATCGTGTCCGAGATCGTACAAAGGTACCGAACGCCGCAGGTGCGATACGAAGTTCTCGGGCGTATCGCCGTCGAACGTCCAATTCGAGCGCATCGCGAGGATCTTGTCGCCCACGCCCTGCTTCAGGTCCCTGTGGTCTTCCGACATCGCGTTCTCTCCATCCGGCGAAAAGGCTTCTCCACGCCCGCTGGGGAGAACGCGGTGCTGCCGGGGCACTGCCCAGAGCATACGGAACTTGGTCGCACGGGGCGAGTGTGCGGCCGTCGATGATGCCGTCACCGACGGGCTGACCCTGGCCCGCAAGCGCTCAGTGGTGAGGCAGTGACGGTTGACTCCCGCGGGCCGCCGCCGCTTCAGTCGTCGAGGATGTCGTGGATCGATTCGCCGATTGCGGCCAGGCGATCGGGGTCGGTGATAGGCTGATCTTCGCGGTCCGTGATCGCGAACGTGTCCTGCGCTTCGGCGCCGGCCGTCGCGATACGTGCATAGTGCAGCCGCAGCTGGTTTGCAGCGAAGGCCTGCCCGACCAGTGACAGCAGTCCCGGACGGTCGCTGGTCTTCAGCGTCAGCCAGGTGACCATCCGGGTGTCATCCTGATCGAAACTGACCGCCGAGGGCGTCTGAAAGCTCTGCAGCTGGCGCGGGATGCGCGGTCTGCCGGTCGGTGGCTCGCTACTGTTCAACTGCTCTTCGACATAGTAGCGGATCCCCAGCAGACGTTCTTCGCCGGTGGGTTTCGTCCCATCCTCCTCGAGTACCAGGTAGCTGTTGATGCTCAGGCCGCCTGCCGTCGTCTGCACGCGTGCCGCGAGTACGTTGAGTCCGAGCTGGTCGAGCAGCGCGGTCGTATGCGCAAACAGTTCGTCCCGATCGGGGCCGTAGATGAAGAGCTCGGTACAGCGGTAGAGTGGCTCGTCACGCAGCGCGACGTGGATTTGGTCGATATGCTTGCTCGGCGGCCAAAGCAACTCGGTGTGCCACACGATGGCATCGACCGAGTTCTGCAGGAAATAGTCGGTGCTCAGCGACATCCAGAGGAGGTTCAGCAAGCTGTTGTCGTAGCCCCGCTTCAGCAGCTGGATGCGCGCCTGAGCCTGGCGCTCCGTGATCACCTCGTCCTGCGCCTGCGGTTGCTCAAGTCCGCGCTCGAGCGCCTCGGCGGTGCGCCTGTGCAGATGGTCCAGCAGCGCGGATTTCCAAGAGTTCCATCGCCCCGGGTTGGTGCCGCGCATATCGGCCACCGTGAGCAGGTAGAGATAGTCGAGACGGGTCTGCGTACCGACCAGCACGGCGAACGCCTGGATTACCTCGGGATCGTCGATGTCCTCGTGCTGCGCGGTATGCGACATCACGAGATGCCGCTCAACGAGCCAGCCGACCAGTTCGCTGTCGAATTCGGACAGTGCGTGCTCGCGGCAGAACGCTCGTGCGTCCTGGGCCCCCAGTTCGGAGTGGTCGCCGCCGCGGCCCTTCGCGATGTCGTGAAACAGGCCCGCAAGGTACAGCAGCTCCAGTTTGGGCAGTTGCTTGAAAACCTGATTGCAGCGAGGGCATTCGCCGGCGTGCTGCACCAGCGCAAAGCGTCGCATATTGCGAATGACCATTAGGATGTGTTCGTCCACGGTGTAGACGTGAAACAGGTCGAACTGCATCAGCCCGGTAACCGCGTGGAAGGCCGGCAGGTAGCGCGAAAGGATCCCGTAACGGTGCATGCGTCGCGTCGCGTGGGTCAGGCCATCGTGCTGCCGGAAGATCTCTATAAACAGCGCGCGGGCACGGATATCGCTGCGGAAGCGCCGGTCGATCAGGTGGCGGTGGGCGCGGATGGATCGGATGGTGCTTGCGCGGACGCCCTGGATCTGCGGGTTCTGCTGGAGGATCAGGAAGAGTTCCAGCATGGCCAGCGGATAGCGCGCGAACGTAGCCGAGTTCACGACCTCGAGGTAACCACTGCGCACCTGGAAGCGGCGGTTGATCGGTACCGGCTCGCCCAGCTTGTTGTCGAGCAGGATCGCCTCCTCGAACAGCTGTAGCAGCATCTCGTTGAGGCGCTGCGTCTGAACCACCTGTCGGTAGTATTCCTGCATGAACTGTTCGACCGCGAGATTTGCGCTGGCGTCCGTGTACCCGAACTGCGTAGCAAGCGCGCGCTGGTGTTCGAACAGCAGGCGGTCCTCGTGCCGACCGGTTCGCAGATGCAAGGCGTACCTGACGCGCCACAGGTATTCCTCCGCATGCCGCAACTGCCGGTACTCATGATCGTTGAGAAAACCGCGCTCGAACAGCGCGGTCATCGTGCTCACCCCGAAATGCCGTTTCGCCACCCAGGCGATGGTCTGTATGTCACGCAGCCCGCCCGGCCCTTCCTTGATGTTGGGTTCGAGGTTTTGACCGCTGTCATCGAACCTCGCATGGCGCTTGTGCTGCTCTTCCACTTTGGCCGTGAAGAACTCCCGGCTGGACCAGATCTGCTGCGGGCCTGTGGCCTCCTGCATTCGGTCGAACAGCTGGCGGTCGCCGGCGAGCAGGCGGGATTCCAGCAGGTTGGTGATCACGGTGATGTCAGCGGTGGCCTCTTCGATGCACTGTGGCAGGCTGCGCACGCTGTGCCCGATCTCGAGACCGATATCCCATAGGAACATCACCAGTGGTTCGATGTATTTGGCGAGCGCCTGGGGGTCACCGGCGGTGAGAATCAGCACGTCGACGTCGGACCCGGGATGCAGTTCGCCGCGACCAAAGCCCCCGACCGCAACCAGACTGGCCGCGGCCCCGCTCGGCAGGAACCGTTGCCAGGCGCGCTGCAGTATCGCGTCGGTGAACAGGGCGGCCTTGCGCACCAGCAGGCTGCTGCGCGCGCCCTGCTCGAACTGGCTCGCCAGGCGCGTGCGTGTTTCGCGCAGCGTGGCCTTGTAGGCGGCCAGCACCGGCTCGCCCCCGGCCAGCTGCCGGTCGAGGTCTTCGAGCAGGGTGTCGGTCATGTGAGCCGCGCCGCCACTATCCGGTGGCCGCCTGGCGTTCCTCCTTGCGTAACGTGAGCACCTCGTAGCCGGTCCGGGTGACCAGCACGGTGTGTTCCCACTGCGCCGAGAGCTTGCGGTCTTTGGTCACCACGGTCCAGCCGTCGGGCAGCAGCTTGACGTTGCGTCGGCCGGCGTTGACCATTGGCTCGACGGTGAAAGTCATGCCGGCCTGCAGCGTGATCCCGGTATTCGGCGACCCATAGTGCAGCACCTGCGGATCCTCGTGGAACCCGCGGCCGATGCCGTGGCCGCAATACTCCTGGACTACCGAATAGCCGTTGGCTTCGACGAAGCGCTGAATCGCGTGGCCGATGTCGCCCAGCGTGGTGCCCGGCTTGACCAGCTCGATCCCCTTCCACATTGCCCGCTGCGTGATGTCGACCAGGCGCTCGGCGAGGATCGAGGGCTTGCCGACGAAAAACATTTTGCTGGTGTCGCCGTGAAAGCCGTCCTTGATCACGGTCACATCGATGTTGACGATATCGCCGTTCTTCAACACCTTGTTGCCTGGAATACCGTGACAGACCTGGTGGTTGACCGAGGTACAGATGGACTTCGGAAATCCGCGATAGTTGAGCGGCGCCGGGACTGCCTGCTGCCGCTCGACGATGTACTCGTGGCAGATCCGGTCCAGCTCCTCGGTGCTGACGCCCGGCACCACGTACTCGCCGATCATGTCCAGCACCTCGGCGGCCAGGCGGCCGGCCACCCGCATCTTCTCGATTTCGTCCGGCGTTTTGATGATCACGGACATCTGCGCCCCTCGGGTGGAATTGGGTTAAAAAATCAAGATCTTGGCGTCAATTCTCGATTGAGGCCGGACCGCTATTATGGTATAAAACGCGCCGCTTACCGGCAATGGCCGCTTAAGCGCCCTGTTTCAGGGGTATTCAAACGACACACACGCGCCGCAACTCGGTGCCTGGGTGCCCGGTGAGAACCGGGTCGGTCGCCAGGGTGCGTGGAGGCTCAACCCAAACACAATTCGGAGTTATCCATGAGCAATGTTTCTATGCGCCAGATGCTCGAAGCTGGCGTGCATTTCGGTCACCAGACCCGGTACTGGAACCCGAAAATGGGGCCGTATATCTTCGGCCATCGCAACAAGATCCACATCGTCAACCTCGAAAAGACGCTGCCACTCTTCAACGATGCGATGAATTTCGTCGGTAAACTGGCTTCCAACGGCGGCAAGGTGCTGTTCGTCGGGACCAAGCGGTCTGCGCGCGAGGTCGTCCGTGAAGAGGCAGAACGCTGCAACATGCCATTCGTCAACCATCGCTGGCTCGGCGGCATGTTGACCAACTTCAAGACCATCAAACAATCCATCAAGCGGCTGAAAGAACTCGAGTCCATGGACGCCGACGGTTCGATGTCGGCACGGTTCAATAAAAAAGAGGCGCTGACGCTGCGTCGAGAGAAAGAAAAACTCGAGCGCAGCCTGGGTGGCATCAAGGACCTCAACGGCCTGCCGGATGCACTGTTCGTGGTCGACACCGGTCATGAAAAGATCGCGGTGGCCGAGGCGAAGAAGCTCGGCATTCCGGTGGTCGGCGTCGTCGACACCAACAACGACCCGGCAGACATCGACTACGTGATTCCGGGCAACGATGATGCAATTCGCGCCGTACAGCTGTACGTGCAGGGTGCGTCGGCCGCGATCCTCGAGGGGCGTGCCGCGGCGGCGACGGCTGCGGCCGCTGGCCGGGGCGAGACTGCGGATACGGCGGCCGGCTGAACGCGACGTCGGTTACACGGTGGCGCTGCGTCCCGTCTGGCTCGCCGGACGGGGCGTCGCGTCACCAGCGATACTCTGGATTTTTGAGGTGAAATCAGCATGGCGATCACAGCTTCCCAGGTGAAGGAACTGCGCGAGCGCACTGGCGCTGGCATGATGGAGTGCAAGAAGGCATTGACCGAGACCAATGGCGATATCGAGGCCGCGATAGAGAACATGCGCAAGTCCGGTCAGGCCAAGGCCGCCAAGAAGGCCGGTCGGACAGCGGCAGACGGCGTGATCGTGATCGCCCAGTCGGCGGACCGCGCGAACGCCGCGATGGTTGAGGTCAACTGCGAAACCGATTTCGTCGCGAAGGATGACAATTTTAAATCCTTTGCCGAGGCCATCGGCGAGCGCGCGTTGGGCAATGATGTGCCGGACGTCGAGGCGCTGATGGCGCTGCCGTTGCACGAGGGCGAGGACACGACCATTGAGGAGGCCCGCCAGGCGCTGGTGTCTAAGATTGGCGAGAACATGAACGTCCGGCGGTTTGTGCGCGCGCAGGCCCAGGGCACGATCTACTCCTACAGCCATGGCGTCCGTATCGGCGTGATGGTCGACCTCAGCGGGGGCGACGAGGCCCTGGGGCGCGATCTGGCGATGCACATCGCCGCCAGCAACCCGGTCTGCGTCAGCGAGGACGAGGTGCCGCAGGATCTGTTGGCCAAGGAGCGCGAGATCACCGAGGCGCAGGCGAAGGAGAGTGGCAAACCGGACAATATCGTCGAGAAGATGATCGAGGGCCGGATGCGCAAGTATCTGGGTGAGATCACGCTGGTCGGTCAGCCTTTTGTGAAGGATCCCGATACCAAGGTCGGCAAACTGTTGCAGAGCCGCGGGGCCACCGTGAACCGTTTCACACGCTTCGAGGTTGGCGAGGGCATCGAGAAGAAGGTCGAGGACTTTCGCGAGGAGGTCATGGCCCAGGCAGCTGCGGCACGCGCCGAGTAGCCGTTTTGCGGCCCGCCATCCGGCGGGCCTCGAGTAATCGCCCTAATATTAAAGGTCAACCCGGTCCTCCATGCCAGACGACACACGACCCAGACGGATCCTGCTCAAACTCAGCGGTGAGGCCCTGATGGGCGCCGGCGACTTCGGCATCGACCCGGCGGTGCTGGGACGCATCGCTGGAGAGATCGCCGCCATCGTCGGTCGCGGCATGCAGCTGGGGCTGGTGATTGGCGGCGGTAACATTTTTCGCGGCGCGGGACTGGCCGGGGGCGGATTGGACCGGGTTGCCGGCGACCACATGGGCATGCTCGCGACCGTGATGAATTCGCTCGCGATGCAGGATGCGCTGCGCAAGCGGGGCATCGACGCGCGCACCCTGTCGGCCTTTCGCATCGATCAGGTCTGCGAATACTACAATCGAGACGAGGCAGTGCGTCACCTGGATGCGGGGCGTGTCGTGATCCTTTCCGCAGGGACCGGCAACCCGTTTTTTACGACTGATTCCGCGGCCAGCCTGCGCGCGATAGAGATCGGCGCGGACCTGATGATCAAGGCCACCAAGGTGGACGGCGTCTATTCAGCCGACCCGCTGCGTGATCCGAAAGCGGTGTTCTATCCGCGCCTGAGCTACGATCGGGTATTGCGAGAAGGATTGGCCGTGATGGATGCGACTGCAGTGATCCTGTGCAAGGAGCATCGCATGGCGCTGCGGGTGATGAATATCAACACACAGGGCGCTTTGCAGCGCGTCATCCAGGGAGAGGCCATCGGCACCCTGGTTACGAGTGGAGAGGAGTCATGATTGACGACATTAAGCAAGACGCTGCGGGCCGCATGGCCAAGAGTGTCCAGTCCCTCGGTGAAAATCTGGCCAAGGTCCGCACCGGACGCGCCCATCCCAGCCTGCTCGATCACCTGACGGTTTCCTACTACGGCGCAGAAGTCCCATTGACTCAAGTCGCCAATATCGGTGTCGAGGATGCCCGCACGATCACGGTGCAGCCGTACGAGCAGCAGATGGTGAGTGCGGTCGAAAAGGCTATCATGGAATCCGATCTCGGCCTCAACCCGAACAGTGCGGGTACGATGATCCGCGTGCCCATGCCGGCCCTGACCGAGGAGCGACGGCGCGACATGACCAAGATCGTGCGCCATGAGGCGGAACAGGCGCGGGTGGCGGTGCGCAACATTCGCCGTGATGCGAATCACGACCTCAAGGCGCTGGTCAAGGACAAGCTGATCTCCGAAGACGACGAGCGCCGAGGCCAGGAGATCGTCCAGAAACTTACCGATCAGCACGTGAAGGAGATCGACGAGCTGCTGGAGACGAAAGAAGCCGACCTGATGTCCATCTGAGACCATCGGGCCCCGGCATGACGGTCGAACAAGACAGCGACGCAAGGCGCGCCGATATCATCACGTTGCCGCAGCATGTGGCGGTGATCATGGATGGCAACGGCCGCTGGGCCGAGTCGCGAGGCCAGGCCCGCCACGTCGGACATCGGGCGGGTGTGGCGACTGTCCGCAGCACCATCGAGGAGTGCATCCGCAAAGGGATCAGGGTCCTGACGCTTTTCGCTTTCAGCAGCGAGAACTGGCGACGGCCTGCGACTGAGGTCGGTATGCTGATGGACCTTTTCCTGTCGGCGCTGCAGCGCGAGGTTCGGCGTATGCAGACCAACGACATCCAGTTGCGCGTGATCGGTGACATCTCGGCGTTCCCCGAAAAGCTCCGGCGACGCATCCATTTCTCGGAAGAGGCGACGCGCGGCAACAACCGCCTGGTACTCCAGGTCGCGGCCAACTACGGGGGGCGGTGGGATATCGTCCAGGCCGCCAGGCGACTCGCAGAAGAGGTCCGCGCGGGCGACCTCGACCCGGCGGATATCGACCAAAGGCGCCTCGCGGCTGCGACGACGCTCGGCGACCTCCCGGACCCCGACCTGTTCATCCGCACCGGGGGCGATCTGCGGATCAGCAACTTCCTGCTCTGGCACTGCGCCTACACCGAACTGTATTTCACGCCGGTCCTCTGGCCCGATTTCGATGCCCGGGAGTTTCGCCGGGCGCTCGCGGAATACGCCAAACGCCAGCGCCGATTCGGTCGTACCGGTGCGCAGCTGGCAAGGACCGACTGATGCTGTGGCAGCGGCTTCTCACGGCCCTGGTGCTGATCCCGCTCGTGGTTCTTGCCATCCTGTATCTGGAAAACCGGGTGTTCGCGGCCCTGCTCGCGGCCGTGATACTGGCCGGGGCCTATGAGATGGCCCGGCTGGGGAACCTCGAAGGTCCGCCCGCGATCGGCCTGTTCTTGCTGTTCGTCGCGGGGCTCATGTGGCTCGCGTGGTGGGCCCTCGGGCCGGTGCCGCTGCAATCCCTGCTATGGCTGATCGGGATCTGGTGGCTGCTGCTGACGGTCGTGCTCGTGGCCCGGCGCCGGGAGCTGCAACGGGTCGATACGCGACGCCCCACGGTGCTGCTGCTTGGGGGCCTGGTGCTCGTGAGCGCGTGGATCTCGATCGTCAGGCTGCATGCTGCATCCGGCGCGGGGCCGCTGATGGTACTTTACCTGTTTTTGCTGATCTGGGTTGCCGATTCGGGCGCCTATTTCGCGGGGCGGGCGTTCGGCCGGGCCAAGCTCTCGCCGTTCGTGAGCCCCGGCAAGACCTGGGCAGGCGTCGCCGGGGCGATGGTCGGGGCGGCCTTCTGTGCCGTAATCGTCTGGTCCAGCGGCCAGGGCCAGGGGGTCTCGCTGACCGGCCTGCTGCTGCTGAGCCTGCTCGTGACCGCGGTTTCGATCGGTGGCGACCTCGGGGAGAGTCGTTTGAAACGCGAGGCTGGGGTGAAAGACAGCGGCAGCCTGCTGCCAGGGCATGGTGGGGTGCTCGACCGGATCGACAGCCTGTTGGCCGCGGCGCCGGTATTCGCCCTGGGCGCCGGCCTGCTGGGGGTCATGCAGTGAGGGGCGTCTCGATCCTCGGTTCGACCGGGTCGATCGGCGTCAGTACCCTGGATGTGCTGCGGCGCCACCCGGACCGCTACCGGGTCGTGGCGCTGGCAGCCAACACCGATGTGCAGGGCATGCTCAGCCAGTGCCGCGAGTTCCGTCCCGAGTTGGCCGCGATGGCCGATGCGGCGAGTGCGGGCGCGCTCGAACAAGCCCTGCGGGTCGAGGGACTGGGTACCGCGGTGATGGCCGGATCCGGCGGGCTGCATGCGGTGGCCTGCCACCCGGATGCCAGCGACCTGATGGCCGCGATCGTGGGTGCTGCCGGCGTGTTGCCGACGTTGGCCGCAGTGCGCCTGGGCCGACGTGTGTTGCTGGCCAACAAAGAGACGCTGGTGGTCTGCGGCGCGCTGTTCATGAACGCGGCGCGCGCCAGCGGCGCGCTGATATTGCCGATCGACAGTGAGCATAACGCGGTGTTTCAGTGCCTGCCGGCGGACATTTCCAACGGCCTCGACGCGGTCGGCGTCGAACGCATCCTGCTCACCGCATCGGGCGGCCCGTTCCGCGGGCGCTCCAGTGCCGAGCTGCGCGACGTGACGCCGGCGCAGGCCTGCGCTCACCCGAACTGGGACATGGGGCGAAAGATTTCGGTCGATTCGGCGACCCTGATGAACAAGGGGCTCGAGATGATCGAGGCCAGCTGGCTGTTCGACGCCCGGCCGGACCAGATCCGGGTGGTCGTTCACCCGCAAAGCGTTATCCATTCAATGGTACAGTACGTGGACGGCAGCGTGCTGGCGCAGCTCGGCAACCCGGACATGCGCACGCCGATCGCCCATGCGCTCGCCTGGCCGGCACGCCACAGTGCCGGCGTCGCGGCGCTGGACCTGTTCGAGGTCGCCCGGCTCGATTTCGAGCCGCCGGATATGCGGCGGTTCCCCTGCCTGCGGCTCGCGTTCGACGCGATCCGCGCCGGCGGGACCGCACCCGCGGTGCTGAACGCGGCCAACGAAGTCGCGGTCGCCCGGTTCCTCGATGCCGGGCTGCCCTTTACCGGGATCGCCGAGGTCGTCGAACGGACGCTGGCGCAGTTTTCGCACGGACCGGCGGACGATCTCGAGGTGCTGCTGGCGGCCGATGCCCAGGCAAGAGTGCTGGCGGAACAACAGGTCACCGCGGTTGTCTGATACCGGATGGAAGATCTGCTGCTCAAAATCCTCGCCTTCGTCGTAGCCATCGGTCTGCTGGTCGCAGTGCACGAGTTCGGCCACTTCTGGGTCGCGCGGCGTCTCGGTGTCAAGGTGTTGCGGTTTTCGATCGGCTTCGGGCGTCCGCTCTGGCGCCGACAGTCCGCGCCCGACGAGCCGGAGTATGTGATCGCAGCGATCCCGCTCGGCGGCTATGTCAAGATGCTCGACGAGCACGAGGGACCGGTCGCGCCGGCCGAACTGCACCGTGCCTTCAATCGGCAGTCCCTCTGGGTGCGTACCGCGGTGGTCGTGGCCGGGCCCCTGTTCAATTTTCTGTTTGCGATCCTTGCCTTCTGGGGGGTGTTGACGCTCGGCGAGACCGGGATTCGCCCGCTGATCGGCGAGGTGGCGCCCGACAGTCCCGCGCAACGGGCCGGATTGGCCGGCGGCGACGAGATCCTGGCGATCAACGGCCAGGCGACCCCGACCTGGTCGCTGGCGCTCCAGGAGATGGCCACCGGTTCTGTCGGCGAGCCCCAGCTGGAGATCCGCGTGCGCGACGCCAGCGGCTCGGAGCGTTCACGGGTCATGGCCTCGGAGGAGGTTGGCGACCTGGCGCAGACGCCGGATTTGCTCGCGCACCTGGGGATGACCCCGGAACGGCCGGTCGTGCCGCCGGTATTCGGTCAGGTGCTCCGCGGAGAGCGGGCCGACCTTGCCGGTTTGCAGCAGGGTGACCGGATCCTGAGCGCTGACGGCGAACCGGTGCCGAACTGGAACCACTGGGTGGATTATGTCCGCGCCCGCCCCGGTATCGCGATCGACCTGCGCATCGCGCGCGACGGCCGGGAGCACGCCATCGAGCTGACCCCGGCCCCGCATGCCGGCAACGACGAGGTCATCGGGCGCATCGGGGCATCGAACGAACCCGTGCCGGGCCTCATGGCGCGCTACCAGGTGAGTCACCGCTTGGGATGGGGCGAGGCGATTCCCGCCGCGCTCGCCCGCACCTGGGAATACTCGGTGCTGACGCTCAAGGTGATCTGGCGGGTATTGACCGGCCAGGCTTCGATCCACAACCTGAGCGGACCGATAACGATCGCCGATGCGGCCGGCAAGACCGCGAGCATCGGGTTCGTGTATTTCCTGAAGTTTCTCGCGATCGTCAGTATCAGCCTTGGGGTGCTGAACCTGCTGCCCGTGCCGGTGCTCGACGGCGGCCACCTGCTGTACTTCGCGATCGAGGCGGTCAAGGGCAGCCCCCTGTCCGATGCGGCGATGCTGCAAGGGCAGAAGATCGGCCTGGTCATGCTGCTGGGCCTGATGACCCTCGCGTTCTACGTGGATATCCTGCGCATCCTGGGCTAGTGCCGTTCCGCCAGGCCCCGGATTTTCGCCGCGCTGCCGCGTCCGCTTGTGCCGGCCTTTTGCGACCGCACGCGATGCAGCTTTCGCAGCCGGCCAAGCTACCCCGGCGCCAGCCTACTTTTGCCCTGGTCTATACCCTATAATCGCGTCTTTTCCGACCACGGGTGCGCCAGCGCCTGCCGGCCGGAATCGACAGAAATAGGGTGGTCGAGAGAGTGCATAAGCGCGTGAGACTCTGGTGTGTTCTGCTGCTGTGGCTGGGATGGGCGCCGCAGGTGCTGGCGGAGGACTTTCGCGTCGTTGACATCCGTGTCGAGGGCCTGCAGCGCATCACCGCCGGCACCGTGTTCAACTACCTGTCGGTCAAGCCGGGCGACGTGATCGACCTGGATCGCACCTCCGAGATCATCCGCGAACTCTACAAGACCGGGTTCTTCAAGGACGTGCGGCTCGAGCGGGCCGGCGGTGTGTTGATCGTCGTCGTCAGCGAACGCCCCGCGATCTCCGAGATCAATTTTTCCGGCAACAAATCGATCGACACCGATGCGCTGAAGGAAGGACTGAAGGACATCGGTCTTGCCGAGGGACGCACGTTCGACCGACCGGTGCTCGAGCGAATCGAGCAGGAGCTCGAGCGTCAGTATTTCAACCAGGGCAAGTACGCGGTCCAGCTGACCTCCACCGTGACCCCGCTGGAACGCAACCGGGTGGCCATCGATATCGACATCGTCGAAGGGGAGACGGCGCTGATCAAGGACGTCAATATCGTCGGCAACACCGCGTTCGACGAAGACGATCTGCTCGACGAGTTCGAGCTGTCGACCGGCAACTGGCTATCGCGCTTCACGAAGGACAACCAGTATTCGCGGCCCAAGCTGGCGGGCGATCTCGAGACCTTGCGCTCGTACTACCTCGACCGCGGCTATGTCAATTTCAAGATCGATTCGACGCAGGTCACGATCACGCCCGACAAAAAAGACATCTACGTCACGATCAACATCGTCGAGGGCGACATCTACACGATCAGCGACATCCGCCTCGCGGGCGAGCTGATCCAGGAGCCCGAGAGCTATTTTCAGATGATCCACCTGCGCCGTGGACAGCCGTTCGACCGAAAATCCATCGTGGAAAGCAGCGACCGCATCTCGGCCGAACTCTCAGACATGGGCTTTGCGTTTGCGAACGTCAACAGCATCCCGGAGATCGACGAGGAGAACAAGACGGTCGCAGTGACCTTCTTCGTCGACCCGGGAAATCGCGCCTATGTCCGGCGCATCAACATTCGCGGCAATTCGCGAACGCGCGACGCGGTGATCCGGCGCGAGTTCCGGCAGATGGAGGCGGCCTGGTTCTCCGGGGAGAAGCTCAAGCTGTCGCGCGAACGCGTACAGCGCACCGGCAGCTTCGACTCGGTCAATGTCGAGACCCCGGCGGTGCCGGGGTCGGGTGACGAGGTGGACATCAATGTTTCGGTGACCGAAAAGCCGTCGGGCTCGCTGCTCGCCGGCCTGGGCTATTCGCAATCGGACGGCGTGGTGTTCAATGCCTCGATCAACCAGGACAACTTTGCCGGAACCGGGAAAAAGGTGTCGTTCGCGCTTCGGACCAGCAGCGCCAACCAGCTCTACCAGCTGGGCTACTCGAACCCGTACTACACGGTCGACGGCATCAGCCGCGGTTTCGATCTGAGCTACCGCTCGATCGACTTCCGTGATCTGGACACCGCAGACTACAAAACCGACGACATCATTGGCGCAATGAATTTCGGCATCCCGCTGAGCGAATTCAACCGTTTTGGTTTCGGCCTTGCGATCCATCACATCGATTTCGAAGTCGGCGGTGACCCGTCCGACGAGGTCCTCGAGTTCGAGGCGGCCGAGGGCAACAAGTTTCTGAATTTCGAAACCACGTTGAACTGGCGGCACGATTCACGCGATACCGCGATCTTCCCGAAGGTGGGCGCGTTGCAGTCGCTGTCCGGCGAGGCGAGCATTCCCGGCAGCGACCTGTCGTACTACAAGCTGTCTTATGAACATCGTCGTTACTGGAAGCTGACGCAGGATCTTATCTTCTCGGTCCGCGCGGAGGTCGGTTACGGGGATTCCTATGGCGATACCTCGCAGCTGCCGCTGTGGGAGAACTATTTCGCCGGCGGCCCGACGAGTCTGCGAGGTTTCAGGGCCCGCTCGGTGGGTCCGCGCGATTCCCAGGGCGACCCGATCGGCGGCAATGCGCTGTATACGGGTACCGTCGAACTGCTGTTCCCGCCGCCGCTGCGGCAAATCAGCGAGACGGTCCGTGTTTCGACCTTCCTGGACTTCGGTGCGCTGGTGAACACAAAGGACACCGATCTACTGGATCCCGATGAGCTGCGCTATTCGACCGGTGTGGGGGTTTCCTGGCTGTCGCCGGTCGGGGCGCTGACCGTCAGCTACGCAATACCCTTCAATGCGGACGCGCAGGACGAGAAGGAAGAATTCCAGTTCACCCTTGGCACCACTTTTTGAGGCGGCGGCGATGTCGATGATCAGGCGATTCATAGCATTACTGATGATATTGGCCAGCGGATGGAGTGGTGCGGCCTTGGCCAGTGACGTGAAGGTGGCGGTGGTCAATGTGAGTCGTCTGCAAAGCGAGGCCCCGCAGGTCGCCGAGGTGCGCCTGAAGATCCAGCAGGAGTTTGCTGCGCGCGAGGCCAAGGTCGCTGCGCAGGAGGAACAGATAGCCAAGCTGGAGCAGAAGCTTGTGCGAGATCGCTCGCAGATCAGCGATGCCGAGGCCAAGAGCCTGCAGCGCGACATCCGCTCGCGCAATCTGCGGCTGGAGAACGCGCGCGAAGAACTCGAGAGCGACCGTCGATTGCGTCTGAGTGAGGAGATGGACCACCTGCGGCGCGTACTCGCCGAAGTGATTGCTGCGGTCGCCGAGGCGGAAAAGCTGGACCTGGTGCTCGAGAGCGGGGTTACCTGGGCATCGGAGCGTGCCAACATCACCAACAAGGTGCTCGCCCGCATGCGGGAGCTCGACCAGAACGCCAAGCGATAGGGGCCGTGGCTGCATTCACACTCAAAGAGCTGGCTGTGCTTGCACGGGCGGAGTTGCGCGGTGATCCAGCACGCGTTGTCGAAGCCGTCGCGACGCTGCAGGATGCAGGGCCGGGCACGATCAGCTTTTTCACCAATCGTCGCTACCGTTCGCAGCTGCGGGAAACGCGGGCATCCGCCGTGATCCTGGCGGCCGACGATGCAGCGGACTGCCCGGTGGCCTGTCTGGTTTCCGAGAACCCGTATCTCTCGCATGCACGGGTCATGGCCGCCTTTCACCCAGAGGCTGCGCCTCTCCCCGGTATCCATCCGACCGCTTGTGTGGACGCGTCGGCCCGTGTGGCCGAAAGTGCCGAGATTGCCGCGAACTGCTACATCGGCCCCGGCGTCGTGGTCGAGGATCACGTCTGCATCGGGCCCGGCTGCGTCCTGCTATCCAACGCGGTGGTCGGTATCGGCTCACGCCTGGTCGCGTCGGTTACCCTGTGCGCGGATACGCGGCTCGGCAGGCGCTGCCTGGTGCACCCCGGCGCAGTTATCGGCGGGGACGGATTCGGACTTGCCAACGACGACGGGGCCTGGTGCAAGGTGCCGCAGATCGGGCGGGCGATCCTCGGCGATGATGTCGAAATAGGATCCTGTTCCTCGGTCGACCGCGGTGCAATCGGCGACACGCGAATCGCCGACGGCGTCAAGATCGACAGTCAGGTCCATGTCGCGCACAACGTGCAGATCGGGGAACATACCGCCATTGCCGGCTGCGCGGCGATTGCCGGCTCTTCGCAGGTCGGCAGCTTTTGTACCATCGCCGGCGGCGCCGGCATCACCGGCCATGTCACGTTGACCGACCATGTACATGTGTCTGGCGTTTCGTCGGTCACGCGCTCGATAAGCAAACCGGGGGTCTATACCGGTACCGTACCAGCGATGGAACATGCGGTCTGGCTGAAGAACTTTGCGCGCCTGCGCCAGCTGGATGATATGGTGCGCCGCCTGAAGGTGCTGGAGCGGGATTTGGCGATGTTGACTGACAGCGACCATTCAAAAGATTGATCCGCGCGGGTCTGTGCAGAGTCGACACCCAGCTTTACGGTAAAACAGATCTTGGAGATTGCGTCATACGCCATGGACATTCAGCAAATTCACAGCCTGCTGCCACATCGTTACCCCTTCCTGCTGGTCGATCGTGTGCTCGACAGCGAACCGGGCAAGCGCCTGCGGGCCATGAAGAATGTGACCATCAACGAGCCGTTCTTCCAGGGTCATTTCCCGAGCAAGCCAGTGATGCCCGGCGTATTGCTTATCGAGGCAATGGCGCAGGCTACCGGGTTGCTCGCGATGGAGAGTGCCGAGGTCCCCAAAGAGGCGATCTACTATCTCGTGGGCGTCGACAAGGCGCGCTTCAAGCGTCCCGTGGTACCTGGCGATCAGCTGATCTTCGACGTAGAGGTACTGAAGCACAAGCGTGAAATCTGGGTGTTCGCCGCCGAGGCCCGGGTCGACCAGAAGCTCGTCGCGTCGGCGGAAATCATGTGCACGGCAAGGAACCTCTGAGTGTGATAGACCCGCGCGCGCTGGTAGACCCGGGGGCGGAGTTGGACGACGGGGTCAGCGTCGGGCCCTTCAGCGTGATTGGGCCAGGGGTGCGCATCGGCAGGGGTACCAGTGTCGGGCCCCATGCCGTGATCAAGGGCCCGACCCGCATCGGCGAGGACAATCGGGTGTTTCAGTTCGCATCGATCGGGGAGGACCCCCAGGACAAGAAATATCGGGGCGAGCTGACCTACCTGGAAATCGGCCACCGCAACCAGATCAGGGAGTTCGCGACCATCCATCGCGGGACCCTACAGGACCGGTCACTGACCCGGATCGGGGACGACAATCTGTTGATGGCCTATACGCATGTCGCGCACGATTGTCGGGTAGGCAGTCACACGATCCTCGCGAACGCGGCCTCGCTCGGAGGTCACGTGCATCTCGACGACTGGGCCATACTGGGTGGCTTCAGCATGGTCCATCAGTTCTGCCGTGTCGGGCAGCACTGCTTCGCTGCGATGGGCAGCGCGATCAGCAAGGACGTCCCCCCCTATTGCCTGGTTGCCGGGCATCCGGCGAAACCACACGGCATCAATAGCGAGGGCCTCAAGCGGCGCGGTTTTGCGTCGGAGCAGCTGCGCGTGATCAAGCAGGCCTACAAGACCCTGTACGCCTCGGGTCTCTCGCTCGCGGCCGCACGCGAGCAGATCTCGGCGGCCGCCGCCGAGAGCGCAGAGATGCGGGTGCTGGCCGACTTCCTGGCGGCCAGCGAACGCAGCATCGCGCGCTGATCGGTCTGCATGCGGCCGTTGCGAATAGGAATTATCGCTGCGGAACCATCAGGCGACCTGCTTGCGGCCGGACTGATGAAGGCGCTGCGCGAGCGCCTGCCGGCTGTGCGGTTCGAGGGCGTCGCAGGCCCGCTGATGCGAGACATCGGTATCGACGAATGGGAGACCATGGACAGCCTTTCGGTGATGGGCCTGTTCGAGGTCCTGCGCCACCTGCCGCGTCTGCTTCGCCTGCGTTCGATGCTCGCCGCGCGCTGGCGCGAGACGCCGCCCGCGGCTTTCATCGGCGTGGACGCCCCCGATTTCAACCTCGCCCTCGAGTGCCACCTGCGCGACGCCGGCGTGCCGACCGTGCATTACGTCAGTCCGACTGTCTGGGCCTGGCGCACCGGGCGTGTGCGCACAATACGTCGTGCGGCCGATCTGTTGCTGACCATATTCCCGTTCGAGCGGGATTTTCTCGCCGCGCACGATGTCGCGGCGCGCTATGTTGGACACCCTCTGGCCTGCGATATGCCGCTGCGACCGGACAGGCGGGGCGCCCGTGCCGCCCTCGGTCTCGAGGCCGGCCGGCCGGTCCTGGCCTTGCTGCCCGGGAGCCGGCGTGGCGAGGTTGCCCGGCTCGCGAGGCCCTTTTTGCAGACCGCGCTGCGTCTGCGACGTGAGTTTGCGGAACTCCAGGTCGTGGTGCCGCTGGTAAGTGCGGCGACCGGGCAGCTGTTCGAGCAGGAACGGGCACGAACAGCGGCCGATCTGCCGCTGGTGACGGCGAGCGGCGGAAGTCGGCTCGCACTCGCTGCTGCGGACGTGGTCCTGACCGCGTCCGGTACCGCGACGCTGGAGGGCCTGTTGAGCAAGCGGCCGATGGTCGTCGGCTACAAGGTCAGTGCAGCCACCTATCATGCGGCGCGTTTACTGCGGCTGGTCAAGGTGGAGCACGTCGCGATGGCCAACCTGCTGGCCGGAGAACGTCTGGCACCGGAACGGATACAGGGTGACTGCGAGCCGGAACAGCTGTTGCCGCCGCTGCGCCGCTTCCTCCAGCAGCCGGCGCTGCGTGAGCAGGTAGCCGAGCGCTACCGAGACATCCACCTGGCCCTGCGTATGGACACCAACCGTGAAGCGGCCAATGCGGTGATCGGTCTGCTGCAGGCACGCGGGCTAGCCTGAGGTGCTGCTCTGCGGTGTCGACGAGGTGGGGCGCGGGCCACTTGCCGGCCCGGTGGTCGCCGCGGCGGTGGTGCTCGACCCGTCCAGGCCGATCGCCGGCCTCGCGGATTCCAAGACGCTGTCCGAGCGTCGCCGCGAGGTGCTTTCGGCCGAGATCCTCGAAACGGCACTGGCCTGGGCGCTGGGGCGTGCCGAGGTGGCCGAGATCGACGCGCTCAACATCCTGCAGGCGAGCCTGCTCGCGATGCAGCGCGCCGTGGCCAGCCTGCGTGTCACGCCGGACCGTGCGCTGGTCGACGGCAACAGGCTGCCGTCGCTGACTTGCCCGGCGCGGGCGATCATCGGTGGTGACGCAACGGAGCCCTGCATTTCGGCCGCGTCGATCATTGCGAAGGTGGCGCGCGACCGTGAAATGGTGGCACTCGACGCGCGCTATCCCGGTTATGGTCTCGCGCAGCACAAGGGTTACCCGACACGACGGCATCTCGAGGCCTTGCGACAACACGGGGTCAGCGAAATCCATCGCCGCTCGTTCGCCCCGGTGCGCCGCCTGATCGACTGAGCGGGCCGCGGGGCAGACCGAATCGACGCGCTGCGCAGCCGATCCCGGCCGGTGCCTAGAACGTGCTGGCGGCGTCCTGTCGCGCACGGTATTCTCTGTCCATCCTTCGCCGCCACCCACGAGACGCCGACCACTCCCATGGCCGCTGAATTCGTTCATCTGCATGTCCATTCCGAGTACTCGCTGGTGGACGGCGTGACGCGGATCAAGCCACTGGTCGGTCGGGTCGCCGAACTGCAGATGCCGGCGGTCGCGCTCACCGATCAGTCCAATATGTTCGCGCTGGTGCGTTTCTACAAGGCGGCCATGGCTGCCGGCATCAAGCCGATCGCCGGTGTCGATGCCTGGGTGCGCAATTGCGACGATGCGAACAAACCCGATCGCCTGATCCTGCTGGTGCAGAACCGCCAGGGCTATCGCCATCTCACCGAACTGGTCTCGCGCAGCTACCGCGAGGGCCAGCACCTGGGGCGGGCGATGATGGAACCGGAATGGTTCACGTCGGACTCGACCGGGGGACTCATCGCGCTGTCCGGTGCCCGTGAGGGCAACGTCGGGAGGGCGCTGATGGCCGCCCGGCCGGAGGTTGCAGAGCAGCGACTGGATGCCTGGTTGAAGCTGTTCGGCGATCGTTTCTATCTGCAACTGGTGCGCACCGGCCGTGCGCAGGAGGAAGACTGCCTCCATGCCACCGTTGCGCTGGCGGCTGCCAAAGGCGTGCCACTGGTCGCGACCAACAGCGTTTGTTTTCTAGCCGCCGAGGAGTTCGCCGCGCATGAGGTGAGGGTATGCATCCACGAGGGCCGTACGCTGGACGACCCCCGGCGCGCCAAGGCCCATTCCGAGCAGCAGTACCTGCGCTCGCCGGAGGAGATGGCCGAGCTCTTCAGCGATATTCCCGAGGCATTGCAGAACACGGTCGAGATCGCCAAACGCTGCAATCTGGACATCACGCTGGGCAAGAACTTCCTGCCGGACTTTCCTGTCCCGCAGGACATGACCATGGACGAGTATTTTCGCGCCGAGTCGCGACGCGGTCTGGAGGCGCGGCTTGAGCGCATACTCGATCCGCAAGCCCCGGATTTCGCCGAGCGTCGTCGGCCATATGATGAGCGGCTCGAGACCGAGCTCGACGTGATTATCAACATGGGCTTTCCCGGCTACTTCCTTATCGTGGCCGACTTCATCCAGTGGGCGAAGGACAACGGCGTGCCGGTCGGCCCGGGGCGTGGCTCCGGCGCCGGTTCGCTGGTCGCCTACGTGCTGAAGATCACTGACCTGGATCCGCTCGAGCACGACCTGCTGTTCGAACGCTTCCTGAACCCCGAGCGGGTCTCCATGCCAGACTTCGATGTCGATTTCTGCATGGACAGGCGAGACCTGGTGATCGACTACGTGGCACGCAAGTATGGCCGTGACTACGTGTCGCAGATCATCACCTACGGTTCGATGGCGGCCAAGGCCGTGGTGCGTGACGTCGGTCGCGTGCTCGGGCATCCCTATGGATTCACCGACCGGGTCGCGAAGATGGTGCCCTTCGAGATCGGAATGACCCTGGAAAAGGCACTGACCGAGAGCGAGGATCTGAGGCAGGCCTACGAAAAGGACGAAGAGGTCACTCAACTGATCGACATGGCGAGGCAGCTCGAGGGACTGGCGCGCAATGCCGGCAAGCACGCGGGTGGTGTGGTCATCGCGCCCGGCCGACTGACCGACTTCAGCCCGCTGTATTGCGAGCCGGATGGTACCAATCTGGTTACCCAGTACGACAAGGACGATGTGGAGGCGGCAGGGCTGGTCAAGTTCGACTTTCTCGGACTGCGTACGCTGACGATCATCGATTGGGCATTGAAGACGGTAAACGAGCAGCGCCTGGCCGAAGGCCGGGATGCGATCGATATCAACGCGATACCGGTCGATGACACGGCAGCCTTTACGCTGATCAAGAGCGCCGATACGACCGCGGTGTTCCAGCTCGAATCCGAGGGCATGAAGAAGCTGATCGGAAAACTGCAGCCCGACTGTTTCGACGACATCACCGCGCTGGTCGCGCTGTACCGCCCGGGTCCGTTGCAGTCCGGCATGGTCGACGACTTCATCGAACGCAAGCATGGCGTTCAGGCGGTCTCCTATCCGCACCCGGACCTGGAGCCGATCCTCGCACCGACCTATGGCGTCATCCTTTACCAGGAACAGGTGATGCAAATCGCCCAGGTGCTGGCCGGCTACACGCTGGGCGGTGCCGATCTGCTGCGCCGTGCGATGGGCAAAAAGAAGGCCGAGGAGATGGCCAAACAGGGCGAGATCTTCCGTAGCGGCGCCGTGGCGCGCGGCGTGGACGAAAAGACCGCCACCTACATCTTCGACCTGATGGAAAAGTTTGCCGGGTACGGCTTCAACAAGTCGCACTCCGCGGCCTATGCGCTGGTGTCCTACCAGACCCTGTGGCTCAAGGCGCACTATCCGGCGGCCTTCATGGCGGCGGTCCTGTCGTCGGACATGGACAACACCGACAAGGTCGTGACATTCATAGAAGAGTGCCGTTCGATGCAGTTGAGCGTCGAGCCACCGGACGTCAACCGCTCGAGTTTCATGTTTACCGTGGATGGCGACGACACGGTGATTTACGGTCTGGGCGCGATCAAGGGCGTCGGCGAGGGCGCAATCGAGGGTATCGTCGAGTCGCGCCGGCGCGACGGCCCATTCGACGATTTGTTTGGCTTCTGCCGCCGAATCGACCTCAAAAGGGCCAACCGTCGCGTCCTCGAGGCATTGATCCGGGCCGGTGCGCTGGATCGGCTAGGTACCAATCGCGCCACGCTGATGATCCAGTTGCCGCTGGCCCTGAAGATGGCAGAACAGCATGCGGCGATGCAGGCGGCCGGACAGGACGACCTTTTCGGGATGTCTGCGCCCGAGCCGGCCGCGCCGGCGGCCGGCGTGCTGCCGGATGCCATCGAGGAATGGGACGACGATCAACGACTGGCCGGCGAGAAAGAGACGCTTGGCCTGTTCCTGACCGGGCACCCGATCGATTTCTACGAGCCTGATCTGAAGGCCCTGCTCAATAGCCGGATCGCCCGGCTGTCGCTCGACGATGTGCGGGAGACGCGTGGCCGTCGCGCCCATGGAAAGAAGGTCATGGTCGCCGGCATGGTCGTGGCTGTGAATCGGCGCAACACCCAAAGCGGCAGCATGGCCTCGGTATTGCTCGACGACAAGTCAGGGCGTATCGAGGCGACGCTGTTCAGCCAGGTCTACGAGCGCTTTCGGGACGAAATCGCAAACGACCGGGTGCTCGTCGTCGAGGGGACGCTGGTACACGACGATTATCGGGGCGGGCTCGGCATCCGTGCCGACAGCGTCTGCGGCCTCGAGGACGTGCGCATGCAACGGGCCGCGCTGGTCGAGATTGCGCTCGACCAGGCCTGGCTGCAGCAGCAGCGACTGACCGGTGATGCGCTGGTCGGGGCGTTGCGTTCCGTGTTCGAACCGGTCCGTGGCGGTACCTGTGCGGTGCGGCTGCGTTACCGGCGGCACGATGCCGAGGTGTCGTTGCGCCTTCCGGAAGACTGGCAAATACGCCCGACCGACGGGTTTCTGCGCCAGGCGCAGCGCCTTTTCGGACCCGATGCGCTGCGGCTGCGTTTCCGTGCACTGGCGGCCGAGCCGCCGGGGCGCAGCGTCGACTACGCACGCTCGGGCTGAGTGGAGATCCCGCCGTCCGGCCCGGCGGCGGCCGCTGAGAAAGGCCGCGATGCGGTATCATGCGCGCGGAAGTAACCGCCGCCAGCGACAACAACGATGAATCTTGATTTTCTCGAATTCGAGCAACCGATCGCAGAGCTTCAGGCCAAGATCGAGGAACTGCGCCTGGTCGGCAACGATAATGAGATCAACATTCAGGAAGAAATCGAGCGACTCGAGGGCAAGAGCCGTTCCCTGACCGAATCGATCTTCGCCAGTCTCAGCCCCTGGCAGATCTCCCAGCTGGCGCGCCACCCGCTGCGGCCCTACACGCTCGACTATGTCGCGCGGATCGTGGACGATTTCGAGGAACTGCATGGTGACCGGGCCTTTGCCGACGACCGGGCCATCGTCGGTGGGCTGGGTCGGATCGGCGGCCGCCCGGTGATGCTGATAGGTCACCAGAAGGGCCGTGACACCAAGGAAAAGATCCGCCGCAATTTCGGTATGCCGCGCCCCGAAGGCTATCGCAAGGCGCTGCGCCTGATGCGCATGGCCGAGCGGTTCGGCCTGCCGATCCTGACCTTTATCGATACGCCCGGCGCCTATCCCGGGGTCGGTGCCGAGGAACGTGGCCAGAGCGAGGCGATTGCCCGCAACCTGTTCGTGATGGCAGGCCTGCGCACCCCGATCATCGCCACGGTTATCGGCGAGGGTGGTTCCGGCGGGGCGTTGGCAATCGGCGTCGCCGATCGGCTGATGATGCTGCAGTACAGCACCTATTCAGTGATATCCCCAGAGGGTTGTGCCTCGATACTGTGGAAGGATGCAGAGAAGGCGCCGCTCGCGGCCGAGGCGATGGCGATCACCTCGAGGCATCTAAAGGACCTTGAGCTGATCGACGAGATCGTGCCCGAGCCGCTGGGCGGCGCCCACCGTGACCCGGATGCGATGGCACGCAATCTGAAAAATGCGCTGTGCGCCGCGCTCGATGCGGTCGGCGAGGAGCCGATCGACCGTCAGCTCGAGCTACGCTACGATCGCCTGATGGCCTACGGTGTCGTCGCGAAGTAGGCACGGAGCGGGCCGCTTCGCACCGCGGCGGCTGCTCGCGCAGTTCAATGAGCGTTTTCCATGCCCGTCGGCCTACTGCGTCGCGTTCAGCGGCGGCCTGGACTCGACGGTGTTGCTCCATGCGCTGGGCGCGGTGCGCGCCGAGCTGCGGGCGCCGTTGTCTGCGATACATGTCGACCATGCGCTGCAGCCGGGCTCCGCGGACTGGGTGCGTCACTGCGGGCAACAGTGCCGGCAGCTCGATGTCCCGTTACAGACGTTGGTGGTCGATGCGACGGCACAACGCGGTGAAAGCCCCGAGGCCGCGGCGCGCAACGCACGTTACGAGTCGATGGCCGCGGTACTCGATGCGGGGACCATGCTGTTGACCGCTCACCATCTGGACGACCAGGCGGAAACCCTGCTGCTGCAGCTGCTTCGCGGTGCCGGCGTCGACGGGCTGGCCGCGATGCCGGCAGTCCGGGCCTGGCGGGACGGCTGGCATGCGCGGCCGCTACTGGGCTGGCAACGTGCCGCGCTACGGGGCTGGGCGGTCGCCGTGCGACTGCGCTGGATCGAGGACCCGAGCAATGCCCAGACGGCTGCCGACCGCAATTACCTGCGGCACCGGGTCCTGCCCGTGCTGCACGCACGCTGGCCGGCGGCCGCGATCAATATTGCGCAAAGCGCCGGGCTCTGTGCAGAGGCCGCCGCGTCGGTGCGGCGGCAGGCGGAGCAGGATCTTGTCAACGTGCGCTCGGACGACCGGCAGTGTCTGCGGCTCGCTGCGCTGTGTGGCCTGCCGTCGGGGGCGGCAACTCAGGTGCTACGTCGCTGGCTGCGCGAGCTGGGCGCACCGCCACTGCCGCGGCGCCGTATGCTTGAAGCGCTCGAACAGCTCTGTGGGGCACGGCCCGGCGCGATGGTGCGCATCGCCTGGAGCGGCCATGAGCTGCGGCGCTACCATGATCAGGCCTGGCTCGTTCGGCAGGCCCCCGCGTCCCGCCCCCCGGCGCCGCTGGACTGGTCCGGTGACACGGTCGAACTCGGCCCCGGTCTGGGCCGGCTGCGCCGACGACTCGGGCCGGGCGGTATCGACCGGGACCGTTGGTCGCGGGGTCGCGTCGAGATCCGCTACCGCGCTGCCGGACTGCGTTGCCGACCGGCCGGCAGGTCCGGTAGCCGTTCGTTCAAGAAGTTGGCGCAGGAGCGGCGAATACCACCGTGGCTGCGCGACCGCATCCCGCTGATCTATATCGACGGCCAGGTCGCCGCGGTCGCGGGTGTCTGTGTCTGCGAGCCTTTTGCAGCGCCCGGCGAAGAGGCCGGCTGGCTGGTCGACTGGGTGCGTGACTGAACCTTGCCCCGTCGCACAGGTGGCCGAAGCGTCAGGGACCCACCGAGCGCTGCCTGGCCGGGGCCGCGCAGACTCGGTAAGCTGGCAGTCGGCGAACCGGCATTCCAATGAGATGGCCTTCCTGAACAGTTATGCAGCCCGGCACCCCGGCCGCGGCGTCGTCGTCAACCTGCTGCTGCTGGTCGCGTTGGCGCTGTTGCTCTATGGCCTGCAGGCGCCGATCCTGACGTTGGAGAAGTTCTATGTCTTCAACAATACGGTCAGCCTGCTGTCCGCGCTGCAGACGCTGGCGGCGCAGGCGGAATGGGGCCTGTTCGGACTCGTCGGCGCGTTCAGCGTGGTCTTTCCGGTACTCAAGATCCTGTTGCTCGCGCTGATATGGAATTTCGATTCGGCACAGGGCAGCACGCATCACCGGCATCTCGAGTGGCTGGCGAGCTATGGCAAATGGTCGATGCTCGACGTCTTCGTGGTTGCCCTGCTGGTCGTTTCGGTCAAACTGGGCGCGCTGGTCGAGGCCCGGGTCGAGATGGGTATCTATGCGTTCGCGGCCAGCGTGGTCCTGACCATGCTGTTGTCTGCCTGGATCGGCCGGTATGCCGCCGATCCACTGCCGCGGTCGGTCCGTCAATACGCCAACAGAGGCTGAATCCGATGCACGTGACCCTGGTCCATGTCCGTGTGAAGCCCGGCCACATCGACAGTTTTGTCGAGGCCTGTCGTCTGAACCACGAAAACTCCAGCAGGGAACCGGGCAACCGGCGCTTCGATATTCTGCAGGATGCGGGTGATCCGACACACTTCGTACTCTATGAGGCCTATGTCAGCGAGGCCGATGCAAGGGCGCACAAGGAGACCGCCCACTACCACGCCTGGCGTGAGACGGTCGCGGCGATGTTGGCCAGGCCACGCGAGGGCCAGCCTTTCGTCGGCCTGTTTCCGCCGGCCTGAGCCAGGCCGGCAGTTGGGCCGGTAGACGCTGTGCGCTACAATGGCGCGCTAAGTCGCCGGGGGGCTGCATGCAGGACATCAATCCGATTACCAACAAAATCGCCGATCTGAGGGGACGCCTTGAGTCTCTCAGGGGGTATCTTTGACTACGAGGGCAGGAAGGAGCGCCTGACCGAGGTACAGCGCGAACTCGAGGATCCCGAGATCTGGAACGATCAGGAGCGGGCGCAGGCGCTGGGCAAGGAGCGCTCCATACTTGAGGGTATCGTGCTCAACATCGACGAGCTGGGCGGCGGCCTTGATGACGGCGCCGACCTGTTGCAGATGGCGATCGACGAGGGCGATGCGGACACCGTCGATTCGATCGCCGAAGACGTCGATACTTATGAGCGGCGGGTCGCCGAACTCGAGTTTCGCCGCATGTTCTCGGGCGAACTCGACGCGAGCAATGCGTTTGTGGATATCCAGGCGGGCTCTGGCGGCACCGAGGCCCAGGACTGGGCCGAGATGCTGCTGCGCATGTATCTGCGCTGGGGTGAACAACGCGGCTTCAAGACCGAACTGATGGAGGTCTCGCCCGGCGAGGTCGCAGGGATAAAGTCGGCGACCATCCGCTTCGAAGGCGAGTACGCATTTGGATGGCTGCGCACTGAGACCGGCGTGCACCGGCTGGTCCGCAAGTCACCGTTCGATTCCGGCAACCGTCGCCACACCTCGTTCAGTTCGGTCTTCGTCTCACCGGAGATCGACGATTCGTTCGAAATCGAGATAAACCCGGCCGACCTGCGCATCGATGTCTACCGGGCATCCGGCGCCGGTGGTCAGCACGTCAACCGCACCGAGTCCGCAGTGCGCATCACGCATCTGCCCACCAATACTGTCACGCAGTGCCAGAACGACCGCTCGCAGCACAAGAACAAGGATCAGGCGATGAAGCAACTCAAGGCCAAACTGTATGAGCTGGAGATGCAGAAGCGTAGCGAGGACCAGCAGGCGTTGGAGGAGAGCAAATCCGACATCGGCTGGGGCAGCCAGATCCGCTCCTACGTACTGGACCAGTCGCGCATCAAGGACCTCCGCACCGGCGTCGAGACCGGCAATACCCAGGCGGTGCTCGACGGCGGGCTCGACCCGTTTATCGAGGCCAGCCTGAAGAGCGGGCTCTGAGCAGGGCGCGCGGTCGCCGCCGGTCCTTCCCGTCCCTGTTGGCCGAGTAGTCAAATGAGTGAACAGCAGCAAGACCAGAACAGACTGATCGCGCAGCGTCGCGAGAAGCTCGCGGCGATCCGCGAAAACGGCATAGCGTTCCCGAATCATTTCCGGCGTGATGTGCTGGCGGCCGAGCTTCAGGACAGGCTCGGCGGCAAGAGCAAGCAGGAACTCGAGCAGTTGTGCCAACGGGCCAGCGTCGCGGGACGGATCATGGCGCGGCGTGGTCCGTTCATTGTGATACAGGACATGTCCGCGCGGATTCAGCTCTACGTCGACAAGAAGAATCTGCCCGAGGCACTGTCGGCACAGATCAAGTCCTGGGACATCGGTGACATCGTCGGCGGTGAAGGCCCGGTGCACAAGTCCGGCAAGGGTGACCTGTACGTCTATCTCGACGACGCGACGCTGCTGACCAAGGCGCTGCGCCCGTTGCCGGAAAAGTGGCATGGCCTTGCCGACCAGGAGCAGCGCTACCGCCAACGTTACGTCGACCTGATTGTCAATCAGCAGGCGCGCGCCACCTTCGTGTTGCGCTCGCGCATCATCGACTACATTCGGCGCTATTTCGTCGATGCCGGGTTTCTCGAGGTCGAAACGCCGATGATGCAGGTGATCCCCGGTGGCGCGACCGCGCGTCCGTTCGTGACGCACCACAACGCACTGGACATGGCCCTCTATCTGCGCATTGCACCCGAGCTGTACCTGAAGCGTCTGGTCGTCGGCGGTTTCGAAAAGGTCTTCGAGATCAACCGGAATTTTCGCAACGAAGGCCTGTCGACGCGGCACAATCCCGAGTTCACCATGATCGAGTTCTACGAGGCCTTCGTCGACTACCGGCACTGCATGGACCGCACCGAGGCGCTGATGCGCGGTATTGCACGCGATCTGCTCGGCACCACCGATGTCGTGTACCAGGGCGAAACCTTCGATTTCGGCAAGCCATTCGCGCGCATGACGGTTCGCGAGTCGATCCTGCACTTCAATCCAGACATCCCCGCGGCCGATCTCGACGAGCTGCCAGCGGCGGCGGCCCACGCCCGGCGCCTCGGCATTGAGGTCAAACCGACCTACGGCCTCGGCAAGGTGCAGATCGAGATCTTCGAGCGTACCGTCGAGCAACGACTGCAGGATCCGACCTTCATCACCGCCTATCCCACCGAGGTCTCGCCGCTTGCGCGACGCAATGACGAAGACCCATTCGTCACCGATCGTTTCGAATTCTTCGTCGGCGGGCGTGAGTTGGCCAACGGCTTTTCCGAACTCAACGACCCGGAGGACCAGGCCGAACGCTTTCGTCGCCAGGTAGCGGAGAAGGATGCCGGCGACGAGGAGGCGATGCACTTCGATGCGGATTACATCCGCGCCCTCGAACACGGCCTGCCGCCGACCGCGGGCGAAGGGATCGGCATCGACCGCCTGGTGATGCTGTTCACCGATTCACC
>CBFCWF010000011.1:0-33692 GCA_965601425.1 uncultured Chromatiaceae bacterium
CTGCACCGTGTCGGCGAGCCATTGCGCCAGGTGCTGGCGATCGGCGATCGCGGGCGATAGTTGCAGCAGGATGGGTTTTACGTTTGCCACCGGCGGTTCGGGTCAATATCGCGCCGATCGGTATCGACCGAGAAAATGCGCGTGCCCGGCCTGACGTGGACCCGAATCGTCCGCCCGCCAATCGACTTCTTCTGCTAGCTTTACCCCGGCGAACAGACAAAACAAAGGAGAAAGCCCATGTCGGTAGCGAAAGTCACAGAAATCATCGCCTCGTCCAAGGACGGCTTCGACGATGCGATCAAACAGGGAATCAAACGCGCATCCAAGACGCTCAAAGGCATAACCTCCGCCTGGGTCCAGGATCAGCAGGTCATGGTCAAAGACGGGAAGATCAAGGAATACCGGGTAAACCTCAAGGTCACCTTCATACTCAATGACTGAATCGTGCGCCCGCCGCGGTATGCGGCGTTTCATCCGGTAAATGCCTCTTGCGATTCGAGGTAGGCCAGCTCCTCGGGGGCGCTCGCCCGTCCGAGGAGCGCATTGCGGTGGGGGAAACGCCCGAAACGCCGGATCAGTTCCCGATGATGACGCGCAAAACGCGCGTGGGAGGCCAGCCCGGCCGTCTCGAAGCGTCGCACGGCCTCTTCCTGGTGCATCAGATCCTCGCTGTGCATCAGCGGCATGTACAAAAACGCCTTGCGAGGCCCGGGGAGTCGCTGGTCGAATCCCGCTGCGATCGCGGCGCGCGCCACTGCGACGGCCTTCGCCTCGGTAGCAAAGGCCTCCCTATCGCCACGGAACATGTTCAGCGGCAGCTGATCCAGCAAGATCACCAGCGCCAAAGCGCTCTCGGGCTTGCCCGCCCAGCCTTCCAGTTCGTCCGAGGCCGCCCGTCGCCACAATGTCTGGAAGCGGCGGCCGATTTCGCGATCCAGTGCCGCGGTCGAGCGGAACCAGCGCTTTTCCATGCCCTCGGCGAACCAGAAGTCGAGGACATCTCGCGGATTGGATGCCAATGGGCCAGCGGGCTGGTCCGCTCGGCCCATCACTAGGCGTTTTGTCCCGACAGCTGCCGGTGGACCCTTTCGAGACGGCTGCGCACTTCCTTGGCCAGGGTTGCGACCTCCGGACGATCGACCAGCTGCAGCACCGCGACAGGGTCCATAAAGGCCACGGTGACTCGACCGTCCTCCTCCTCGCGAACCACGACGTTACACGGCAGCAGCAGGCCGATGTCGCTGTCTGCACCGATCGCCTGGTTGGCGAGGGCTGGGTTGCAGGCCCCCAGGATACGGTACGGACGGCGGTCTATATCCAGCTTTGCCTTAAAGGTGGCAGCGACATCGATATCGCTGAGTACACCGAAGCCTTCCGACTTCAATGCCTCGGTGACGGTCGCTACGACCTGGTCGAAGCTACCGGTGGGATGGGCATGGAATCCATACATGGGTATTCCTCTAAGTTGCGGTTTTGGTTGACGTTTCTTGTTTGGCCGACGCATCGCCAGGGAGCGCCTCTCTCTCCCGTGCGGCAATGCCGTGCCCCTTCCAGAGCAGATAGATCACCGGGATGACGAACAGAGACAACAGCGGAGCCGTGATCATGCCACCGATCATCGGTGCGGCGATACGGCTCATGACCTCGGATCCGGTACCGGATCCGAGAAAGATCGGCAACAGGCCGGCCACGATTGTTGCGACGGTCATCGCCTTGGGCCTTACGCGCATCACCGCACCCTGCATAATCGCGGCACGCAAGCCCTCGGCGGTCAATGGGCCCTGCCGGGCGCGCTCGAGCAGGGCACTGTCCAGATAGATCAGCATGACGACCCCGAACTCGGCGGCCACCCCGGCCAGCGCGATGAATCCGACACCGACCGCGACCGACAGGTTGTAGTCCAGCAGAAATATCAACCAGAAACCGCCAACCAGGGCGAAGGGTAGCGAGGCCATCACCAGCAGCGCCTGGCCCGCGTGGCGGAACGTGAGGTAGAGCAGGACGAAGATGATCACGAGCGTCAGCGGTACCACCTGAGACAGTCGGGCCTGGGCACGCAACATGTACTCGTACTGGCCCGACCAGGCGATGGAATAACCCGGGGGGAGTGCGATCTGCTCGCGGACCGCCCGTTGGGCGGCGCCGACATAGCTGCCCAGATCCACATCGCGGATGTCGACGAAGGTCCAACCATTGAGCCGCCCATTTTCGCTTTTCAGCATCGGCGGGCCGTCGATGATCTGGATCTTCGCGACCTGCGCGAGCGGGATCTGCGCCCCGGTCGGCGTGACCAATGGCAGGGCACGGAGTTTCTCGACATCGTCGCGCCGTTCTCGGGGAAACCGGAGGTTAACCGGATAGCGCTCGAGACCCTCTACCGTCTGCGTAATGTTGATCCCACCGACCGCGGCGGCGATTATTTGGTTGATGTCGTCGATGTTCAGACCATAGCGCGCAGCGGCGATGCGGTCTGGCACGATGTCCACATAGCGGCCACCCGCGACGCGCTCGGAATAGGCCGAGGTGGTGCCGGGTACCGTCATCACAACGCGTTCGATGTCGCGACCGATGCGCTCTATCTCTGCGAGATCAGGCCCCGCAACCTTGATGCCCACCGGCGTCTTGATTCCGGTCGCGAGCATGTCGATGCGGGTCTTGATCGGCATTACCCAGGCGTTGGTCACGCCCGGGTACTGCACCCTGGCATCGAGCTCCTCGATAATCCGGCGCGTCGTCATGCCCGGGCGCCAGCGCTCGCGCGGTTGCAGCTGGATCACCGTCTCGATCATGGTCAGCGGCGCCGGGTCGGTCGCGGTGTCGGCACGCCCGATCTTGCCGAACACCTGCTTGACCTCCGGCATGCCGGCGATCAGACGGTCTGTCTGCTGTAGCAACTCCTGCGCCTTGCCGATCGACAGCCCGGGGAGCGTAGTCGGCATGTACATCAGGTCGCCCTCGTCCAACTCTGGCATGAACTCGGAACCCAGACCGTTAGCGAACCGCGCGAGCCAGGGCGTTTCGTCGAAGCGGTGCTGCCAGTTGCTGGCCAGGCTTTGCTGGGTCTGCTCGATCCGGGTGATCATCGGCTGCGGGTCCCCGGTCACCCATTGCGTGATCTGAAAGGGCCATTTCAGTGGGGCAAGAAAACCGCCGATGCCGGCAATCGGGACGACCAGGCTGAGCACCGCAAGCAGCGCAAGCAACAGCGTGAGTTTTGGCAATCGCATCACGGCCGACAGTAACGGCCGATAGAGCCAGATCAGGAAAACGTTGAGCGGGTTCCTGTGCTCCGCCGGGATGCGCCCGCGAATGAAGTAGCCCATGAGCACGGGCACCAGCGTGACCGCGAGCCCGGCCGAGGCCGCCATTGCATAGGTCTTGGTGTACGCCAGCGGCGAGAACAGACGCCCTTCCTGGGCCTCCAGCGTAAAAACGGGCAAGAAGCTCAAGGTGATGATCAGCAGCGAGTAGAACAATGCTGGCCCTACTTCGGTTGCCGCCTCGCTGATCACCTTCCAGTGCTCGGCGCCGGCAGGCGCGTGGCCATAGTCCCGTTGGTACCGCTCCAGGTGCTTGTGGGCGTTCTCGATCATCACGATCGCTGCGTCCACCATTGCACCGATCGCGATCGCGATACCGCCCAGCGACATGATATTTGCATTGATACCCTGATATTGCATCACGATGAACGAGGCCAGGATGCCGAGCGGCAGCGTGACTATCGCAACGAAGGCCGAGCGCAGGTGAAACAGGAAGACCAGGCAGACCAACGCGACGACGACGAATTCCTCGATGAGCTTGTCCTGCAGGTTGGTCACCGCGCGTTCGATCAGGGTTGAACGATCATAGGTCTCGATGATTTCCACCCCGGCGGGCAGACCCTGGCGCAGCTGCTCGAGCTTTTCCTTGACGCGCTCGATGGTCGCGAGCGCGTTCTCGCCGTAGCGCATGATCACGATGCCGCCCGTCACCTCACCCTCGCCGTCCAGGTCCGCTACTACGCGGCGCATCTCGGGGCCGACCTGCACCCGCGCGATATCCCTCAGCAGCACCGGGGTGCCGGCCTCGGTGACCAGTATCGGGATATGTTCGAGATCCTCGATACCCCGAAGGTATCCGCGCGTACGGACCATGTACTCGGCCTCCGCCAGCTCGAGTACGGAACCGCCTACCTCTCGGTTGGCCGCCCGGATCGCTGCGGAGACCCTGGCCAAGGTGATGCCGAAGGCGCGCAGCTTCTCCGGATCCACGACGACCTGGTATTGCCGCACCATGCCGCCTACGGTCGCCACCTCGGATACCCCGGGTACCGTCTGCAGTTCGAATTTCAGGAACCAGTCCTGCAAGCTGCGCAGCTCGGCCAGATCGTGCTGGCCACTGCGATCGACAAGCACGTAGTTGTAGACCCAGCCGACCCCGGTCGCATCCGGTCCGAGCCTCGGCTGGACGCCCTCGGGCAGATCGGCGATGGCCTGGTTCAGATACTCCAATACGCGGGCGCGCGCCCAGTACAGGTCGGTACCGTCCTCGAAGATCACGTAGACGTAGGAATCGCCGAAGAACGAGTAGCCGCGCACGACCTGTGCGCCGGGGACCGAAAGCATCGTGGTCGTGATCGGGTAGGTGACCTGCTCCTCGACGACACGCGGTGCCTGCCCGGGGAAACCGGTGCGGATGATGACCTGCACGTCCGACAGGTCCGGTATCGCATCGAGCGGGGTCTTGTGCAGCGCGACCCAACCCCAGCCCGTAATGACCAGGCTCGCGAGTATCACGAGGAAGCGGTTGCGTATCGACCAAGTGATCAGGTGCTTCATCTGACCTTCCGCCTCAGTCGGGGCTGCCAGTTTGACGTTCGTCAGTGCCTTGTGGCGGCGTCGATTCGGCCATGCGCAGGAAGCTGGCCTGCAGGCTCGACTCCGAGTCGATCAGGAACTGTCCCGATGTCACCACACGGTCGCCGGCGCGAATGCCGCCCAGGATCTCGACCAGTCCACCGCCCCGCATCCCGGTGACTACGTCGACCGGCTGAAAGCGGCCCTCGCCGAGTGCGAGCACCACGCTCATCCGACGGCCCGTTTCGATGACGGCCTCGGCGGGCACGGCCAGCACCTCGCGCTTCGGGCCGCCGTAGATGACTACGTCGGCAAACATGTTGGCCTTGAGCAGCCCATCCGGATTATCGAAGGCCAGCCGCACCTTGAGCGTGCGCGCCTTCGGATCGAGCGCCGGGTAGATGTACTCGACCGACCCCTCCCAGTCGCGCCCCGGATAGGCCGGGACCTTGATCTCGGCGCTCAATCCCTCGGCCAGCCAGTCGATTTGATGCTCGTAGACGTCGACCAGCACCCAGATCCGGCCCAGGTCCGCGATCGTCACGATCTCGCTATCTGGGGTGACGTACATTCCCCGGCGGACCCCGAGCATCGTGACGACGCCGCTCGCGTTGGACAGGATCGGCACCGTGTTGATGGTCTCCCGACGTTCCTGAATTGCCGAGATCGTCCGCTCGGGCACGCCGAGCAGCCGCAGTCGATTGCGCGCCTTTTCGATACGCCGCTTGCCGCTGGACTGATCCAGTGCTATCAAAAAGTCGACCTGGGCCGAAAGGATTTCCTCCGAATACAGCCGACCGATCACCTGCCCACTTTCCACCGGGTCGCCTTCAGCGCGCAGGGCGAGCTGTTCCATCCAGCCGGACGCCCGGGGATGAACATGGGCCAGGCGGGTCTCGTCGTAGGCGATGCGCCCGACCGTCTCGATGTACTTCCACAGGGTTTCGATCTGCGCCGGCGCACTGCGCACCCCCATGCTGTTGACGACTGCATTGCTGATTTCGACCACCGGGTGTTTGCCGGCCGAGTCATCGATCTGTTTCGCTACCAGGTCCATGCCGCAGATCGGACAGGTGGCACCCGGCTCGTCGCGCACGATCTGCGGGTGCATGGGACAGACGTACTTCGTGTCCATGTGCTTGGCCGCATGCTCCAGTGCGGTGTCGTCCAGTGCGTCGCCGAGCGACTCCGAGTGTTGTGGCGGTGGCTCGATACAGCCACCCAGCAAAGAAAGCGACAACAGCAGCAGCCCGAATTGGGGCCAGTAGCGTATGTAGGTACTCACTTTTATATCCACCAACTTTGGCCAATGGGGGAAACACGGCGCCAGTGCCGCGCCGCCGGACGCGGTCGGTTACGCGACCGCGTGCGCTTCAGAGGTGGATCGGGATCGGCGGGCGGAGCAGGTTCTCGGCAGGGGCTTCAGGCACAGTATCCGCGATGCTCACGCGTGGCGTGCCGGCGGCCCGTGGCGTGGCCGCGCGGTCAGGCGTTGCTTGCGCGACGCCGGTTGGCGCCGTGCCGCCCCAGCAGTGGCACTGTGAAGGCGGGCCGTCGCCGGCGCAGTGGGGACAATCAGCGTCTGCCATAGCCGCCTCCTGGGATGTGTCGGCTGCAGCGTGGCACGGTGGTTGCGAGAGACTCACGCTGCCGTCGGCTGGCGACGCGGTGAGGGCCATGGGAGCCGCAAACGACAGCGGCGGCAACGCCCAAAGCAGCAGCGCGAGCACAATGCTCAGGCGCCGCACCGCCACCGCACTGGCATACCGCGGGCCAAGGACCTTCATTGAACCCTCCGGCGGCCTGGCGATCGAGCGTCGCGCTGCGTCAATGTGGCCTTCTCTTCATTCGTTGTTGACCTCAGCCCGATCGACCCGACCTACCGCACAGCTGACAAACGATTTCGCCTTCGCAGCGGCGGCTTTGATTCCCTCGACCGAGCCGATCTCAGGATAGCCCATACTGCGCAATGCAGTGATCGCCTGCCCGCGCCATGCCGGATTGCCATCCAAACGGACCTCGCCCTGCTCGACATCGACCTCGACCGACTGGGCCAGCCCTTCGTCCAACAGCTTGCGGCGAATGGAGTTTGCGCACCCGCCGCATTTGATGTTCTCAACCGTTATCGTATAGGCCATCGTCCCGTCCCTCACCGCGCGCTTATCGAGGTTTGATCCGAACAGGCGAGCGTTAGTTCACCCGGCCGACCGACAGGCCGCGTGGTGCGCGGCTGGCGGCGCTGCGCCCGGGCCTCACGCCGGTGTCGCTCGCTATTCCGGTTTCGACTGTCTGCTGAGCAGGTTGTGCACCGCAGCACGCGGATCGAGACCCTCGTAGAGGACCCGATAGGTCTGTTCGCTTATCGGCATCTCGACCGTGAGCTGCTGGGCCTTCTTCCATACCTCGCGCGCGGTGAAGACCCCCTCGACCTCCTGCCCGATTTCCTGCCGCGCCGCCGCGATGTCCAGCCCGTGTGCCAGGGCGAGGCCCATGCGCCGGTTGCGTGACTGGTCGTCGGTACAGGTCAGCGCCAGATCGCCGAGACCGGCCAGCCCTGTGAAGGTCTCGGGCCGGCCCCCCATCGCGAGGCCCAGCCGCGTGATTTCGTGCAGCCCTCGGGTAATCAGCGCAGCGCGGGCATTGGCGCCAAAGCCCAGGCCATCCGAAATGCCCGCAGCTATCGCCATCACGTTCTTCGTGGCACCACCAACCTGCACGCCGATCAGGTCGTCGCTGGTATAGGCGCGAAAGTTGTCCCCGTGCAAATAGGAGGCAACGCGTTCCGCATGCATCGGGTTGTTCGAGGCTACGGTGATGGCGGTGGGCAGTCCACGCGCGACTTCGCCCGCAAACGTAGGGCCGGACACTGCCGCCATGTCGCACGCGGGCAGATGCCCTGCGGCAACGCTGCTCAGCAGCTCGTGGCTGCGTGGATCGAATCCCTTGGTCGCCCAGCTCAGGGTCTTGAGTTGCGGACGCACCGCGACAATACGCTCGCAGACCTCGGCAAAGGCGTGGCTGGGCACGACCACCAGGATCTCGTCCGCACTGCGCACGCTGCCAGCCAGGTCAAGGGTGGCGCGTAACCCAGACGGAAAGGCCACCCCGGGCAGATAGCGTCGGTTCTCCCTGTCGCGCTGCAGCGCGTCCACTTCATCCCGGTCATGCCCCCAAAGGACGACGTCGGCCCCGTTCTGGGCCAGATGGATCGCCAGCGCCGTTCCCCAGGAACCGGCGCCGAGCACCACCAGCTTGGTTTGCCCGGGGCTCAACTCAGTGCGCGGTATCGCCCTGTGCTTCGGCGGCCTTTGCCGCCTGCGCCTGACGCTGTTGGGCGTACAGGGCCTCGAAGTTCACCGGCTGCAGTACGAACTGAGGGAAACTGCCGCGTGTGACCAGGTCCGAGACGACCTCGCGCGCATAGGGGAACAGCACGTTGGGCGCGGCGATGTTCATCAGGGCCTGCGTCTCTTCTTCGTTGAAGCCCTGCACCATGAACAACCCAGCCTGTTTCACCTCGACCAGGAACACGGTCTTGTCTTCGTGCTTGGCCTCGACGTTGACGCTCAGCACCAACTCGGTGTTGCCGTTGCCGAGTTGTTTCACCTCGCTGCCGAGGCCAACGTTGATCTCGGGCGACCAGTTCTCCTGGAAAATGTGCGGCGTGGTCGGTGCCTCGAAAGAGATGTCCTTGGTATAGATCCGCTGCACCAGAAACTGGCGCTGCGCCTGTTCGCCCTGCTGGCCCGCCTGGGCCCCTTGTTCTTCGCTCACTCTTTTCTCCCGCGATGCGCTACTTGCGCTTGACTGGCAGATTGGCGCTTTCCCAAGCCATCATCCCGCCACGTAGATTCTTTGCCTTCTCGAAACCCTGCTTGCGTAACAGCCTGCACGCGGCCCCGGACCGCGATCCCGAACGGCATACCGAGAGGATCGGCTTATCGCGATGCTTCTCGAGCTGTTTCAGGTTGTTGCCCAGCCCGTTCAGCGGGATGTTGATCGCGTTGACGATATGGCCGTTTTTGTATTCGGCCATCGATCGGACGTCCAGCACCACCGCGTCCTCGTGGTTGATCAATGCCGTCGCAGCCAACGGGTCGACCGCGTACTTCCCGCCCGGGTCGGTAAGCAGGTTCCAGATCAGGGCCGCGAGTACTGCGACAAAGGCCCCGACCAGCAGCACGTGGTTAGTGGCAAACTCGACGATTTGTTCCATGATCCCCCGCCAGCGTACCGTGTCGACGCCGTAAACGACGAAACGGGAGGCTCGAGGCCTGCCCGTTGGTGGAATTTTTGCCCCAGGGCGCGCGCCGCGGCGCGCGACGGTGCTCAGTGCTCGTTCGAGCAGAATACCTCACGCATCATGCAGATCAGCCGCAGGGTCCGGCTGTCGCTGACGCGGTAGAAGACCCGGTTGGCGTCTTTGCGCGAAGTGAGGATACCCTTATCACGCAGGATGGCAAGGTGCTGGGAAATGTTGCTTTGCGATGTCCCGACCTGGTCCACGATATCCTGAACGCTGACCTCCTGATCACCCAGGGTGCAGAGAATCTTCAGCCGCAACGGGTGGGACATGGCTTTCAGGGAACGCGAGGCGCGGTCTATATCTTCGTCGCCCTCCAGCAAAGAGAGCTCGCTGTCGAATTCGTCATGCATCGAAACAACTACTTTTTCGTGGACACTCACCGATTTTCCTCCCCCATCGGGCTATTTACTAGCCTCTAATCTAATAATAGACCGGTATTGAACCAGCATTCCGGCGCGCGCGGCGAGCTTTTTTATTGAATTCGAGCCAAATAATCTTTTATGGCGGCGTGCGCCGCGGCCCGGTCGCTGGCTTGTCCGGTACTAAGATGGTTCAATAAGGCCTCGGCGCGAGTCGCGCGAACCCGTGGGCAGGGCCGAAAGAAACCGATTTCCAATCACGAGGTCGATCGCTCACCGGCCGCTCGGCGGCAGGGGCAGATCCAACGCACTGCAACATGAGCAAAAAGGTACGCCCGGCGGTTCTCGTCATCCTGGACGGATGGGGTTCGAGCGAAGACACGGATCACAATGCGATCCTGGCGGCCCGGACCCCGGTCTGGGACCGGCTCTGGTCCGACTACCCGCACACGATGATCCGCACCTCCGGCTCGGCGGTGGGGTTGCCGGGGGGGCAGATGGGCAACTCCGAGGTCGGGCACCTCAATCTCGGGGCGGGTCGGGTCGTTTACCAGGAATTCACCCGCATCAGCCGCTCCATCCGAACCGGCTCTTTCTTCACTAACCGTACACTGACCGATGCCGTAGACCTCGCGGTCGCCAACAAGCGTGCGGTGCATATCCTGGGGCTACTGTCTCCGGGCGGCGTGCACAGCCACGAAGAGCACATTCATGCGATGGTCAGGCTCGCGGCCGAGCGGGGCGCACCGCGAATCTATCTGCACGCCTTTCTCGATGGGCGCGACATGCCGCCAAAGAGTGCCGAGCCCTCGCTGGCGGCGATGGACAAGGTGTTTGCGGAACTGGGCTGCGGTCGGATCGCGACCCTTGTCGGGCGTTACTATGCGATGGATCGCGATCATCGCTGGGATCGCATCAAACTGGCCTTTGAGTTGATCACCGAGGGTCGTGCCGACTACGTGAGTGCGAGCGCTACCGAGGCCCTGCAGCAGGCCTATGAGCGTGGCGAGACAGACGAGTTCGTCGCGGCCTCGCGCATTGGCGAGCGGGTCGCGGTGGCGGAGGGTGACGTGGTGATCAATATGAACTACCGGTCCGACCGTGCCCGGCAGATCACGCGCGCCTTCATAGAGCCGGACTTCAGCGGATTCGAGCGTCGGGTCTACCCGCAGCTGTCCACCTTCGTTTCACTCACCGAGTACAGCAAGGACTTCGACATCCCGGTGGCTTATCCCCCGGAGAAGCTCGAGAACACCTTCGGCGAATACATCGCCAACCTCGGTCTGCACCAGCTCCGGATCGCCGAGACGGAGAAGTACGCCCACGTGACCTTTTTCTTCAACGGCGGCATCGAGAGGCCCAACGAGGGCGAGGAGCGAATCCTGGTGCCTTCACCGCAGGTCGCAACCTACGACCTGCAGCCCGAGATGAGCGCACCCGAGGTCACTGACCGGCTGGTACAGGCGATTCATCAGCGCCGCTTCGACGCGATCATCTGCAACTACGCGAACGGTGACATGGTGGGCCACACCGGCAACTATGCGGCGGCGGTCGAAGCGATCGAGGTCCTCGACCACTGCCTCGGCCGTGTCGCAGAGGCGGTGCTCGAGGTCGGCGGTGAGATGCTCATCACCGCGGACCACGGCAACGCCGAACGAATGAGCGATCCGACGACCGGGCAGGCGCACACTGCGCACACGACCAATCCGGTGCCACTGATCTATGTCGGTGACGGCGCGCCTTCGCTGATGGAAAACGGCGCGCTGTGTGATGTGGCGCCAACCTTGCTGCAGATCATGGGACTGCCGCAGCCGGCGGCGATGACGGGGCGTTCGCTGCTGGTGACAGCCGACGCCGACGCTGCCTGATCGACTGGCTGCCCCCGTGCGGAGTGCCTTCATGCTGCCGCGATGTGTCCGCGATCGAACTCCCTTTTGATATGCCGTTTTTGTTCGGTGCATTGCTCACCGCGCTGCTCGCGGCCGCCGCCGGGGGCGCGCGGGCGGAAACCGCGGATCAGCGCCAGCAGCTGGAGGTCCTGCGTTCGCGTATCAGCGCCCTGCAGGCGCATGTGGAGACGAAAAGCGGCGAACAGGGCGAGTTGTCGCGGTTGCTCGAGGAGTCTGAGCTGCGGATCGGCGAGGCGGCGAGGAACCTGCGCCGGCTCGGCGTGCGCCTCGAACGGCAGCGTGCTCGGCTCGATCAGTTGCGCACTGAGCAGCAGGCGCAAAGCCGGGCACTGGCAATCCAGCGTATGACGCTGGCCCGGCAGGTCCGCGCGGCGTATGCGATGGGACGCCAGGAGCGTCTGAAGATACTGCTCAATCAACAGGATCCGGCGACGGTCAGTCGCGTAATGGTCTACTACGATTATCTCGGCAGGGCCCGAGCGCAGAAAATGCAGCTGATCCGCGAGAACATCCGGCGCCTTGAGGAGACCGAGAGCACGATCGTCGAGGAGCAGCGTGAACTGGCCCAGCTGCACGACGACCAGGCGAACGCGCTTGCTGCGATGCAGCAGTCGCAGGAGGAGCGCCGAACGATCGTCGTGCGGCTCGCGCGCGAACTCAAGGACCAGCGCCAGCAGCTCGAACGACTGCAATCGGACGAGCGTGACTTGCAGGCGTTGCTCAGGGGAATCGAGGAGGCCCTGGCCGATATACCGGTGGAGAATCCGCAGCTCGTCGCGTTTGCGGGCCTGCGCGGCCGTTTGCCCTGGCCCGCGCAGGGCCGGCTCGTGGGGAGGTTCGGCGCTGTGCGCCTCGGGAGCCTGGTGTGGGACGGTGTTATGATCTCGACACCCGAGGGACGGGAGGTGCGGGCCGTGCACCATGGCCGCGTCGCCTATGCCGACTGGTTGCGCGGCTTCGGATTGTTGCTGATCGTCGACCATGGCGATGGCTACATGACGCTCTACGGTCACAACCAGAGCCTGTTCAAGGAAGTCGGCGACTGGGTCGAAGTCAACGAACCGATCGCGCTGGTAGGGACCAGTGGCGGCCGTGAAAGGGCCGGTGTGTACTTCGGTATACGGCACCAGGGCCGTCCCGTCGACCCGGCGAAGTGGTGTCGCCGTCCGGCCGGCAGCCAGGTCGGTTGATACGGCGTCCGCAATGGCGGGGCCGAATGAAGAGGTGGATATGAAGCAGAGTTTGGCCCCAGTTTTGCTGGCAGCGAGCGTGGCATTTGGCGTCGGACTGGTACAGGCCGCGGAGTCGGCCGATGACGCGGGGGCGGGCAACGGGTTGCCGCTGGACGAGCTGCGCGTCTTCGCCGAGGTGTTTGGTCGGATAAAGAACGACTATGTCGAGCCGGTCGACGACCGTGAGCTGCTCAACTACGCGATCGAGGGCATGCTCAGCGGGCTCGATCCGCATTCGGCTTATCTCGACGAAGAGGATTATCGCGAGATTCGAGTGGGCACCAGTGGAGAGTTCGGCGGTCTGGGGATCGAGGTCGGCATGGAGAATGGTTTCGTCAAGGTCATCTCACCCATCGACGACACCCCGGCACAGCGGGCTGGGGTGCGTGCCGGTGACCTGATCATCCGCCTCGACGGTCAGCCGGTCAAAGGTATGACGCTGGACGAGGCGGTCAAGCAGATGCGCGGCAAGCCCGGAACGGAGATCCGGCTGACCATCGTGCGAGAAGGCACCGACAAGCCAATCGAAATTGGCGTCGTGCGCGACATCATCAAGACAGTCAGCGTCAAACAGCGGATGCTTGAACCCGGCTTCGGCTATGTCCGGGTATCGCAGTTCCAGGCGCGCACCCCGGAGGACATGCTGAGGGGAATCGGCAGGCTCCGGCGCGATGCTGGCGGCACGCTGAAGGGGCTCGTTCTCGATTTGCGCAACAACCCCGGCGGGGTGTTGAACGCCGCGGTCGCGATCAGCGATGCCTTCCTGACCAGCGGCACCATCGTCTATACGGAGGGACGGATCGGCGATTCGCAGCTGAAGTTCCGGGCGGCACCGGATGACGTGCTCGAGGGCGCGCCGATCGTCGTGCTGGTCAATGGGGGCTCGGCGTCGGCGTCGGAGATCGTCGCGGGGGCGCTGCAGGATCACAAGCGCGCGGTGATCATGGGACAACAGACATTTGGCAAGGGCTCGGTGCAGACCATCGTTCCGGTCAATGAGCGCACTGCGGTCAAATTGACCACGGCACGTTATTTCACGCCAAATGGCCGTTCGATTCAGGCGGAGGGCATTATCCCCGACATCGAACTGGGCAACGTCCGTTTGACCCGGGGCGAAGATGCTGCCCAATTGAAGGAATCGGACCTCGCCGGCCATCTGGTCAATCCGGAGGACAACGGGTCGGGTGCCGAATCGGACAAGGCGAAGACGTCGGGCGACCCGGATCAGGACGAGACGGACTATGCGCTCAGCGAAGCACTCAACCTGCTCAAGGGCCTTGCGATACTGCGCCCAGGCGGCAGTGCCTGACGAGTGCCGCCGGGTGCGCCGCCTATTGATAATTGCGCTTGCGCTGGTAGCCGTGTTCATCGTGCCGGCCGCTGCGCGCGAGCCGGTGCGCATCGCGATCATCATCGATGACCTTGGCAACAATCGGCCGCTCGGCCACGAGGCCGTCGATCTGCCGGGCGCACTGACCTATGCGGTGCTGCCATGGCGCCCCTACAGTGCCGAAATCGCGTCACGGGCGCACGAGCGCGGCAAGGAGGTCATGCTGCACCTGCCCATGGAGACCATGGATGGGCGCGCGATGGGCCCCGGCGGTCTGCACATGGCGATGAGCCGCGCAGAGTTTGCGCAGCAGGTTCGCGCCAGCCTGACGGCCGTCCCGCACGTGGCCGGCGTGAACAATCACATGGGGAGCCTGCTGACCCAGCATCCGGGTGCGATGCGCTGGCTCATGGAAGACCTGGCCTGCTTCGATCGCCTGTACTTCGTCGACAGTCGCACCGACGTCCGCACCGTGGCGCGGAATCAGGCGCGCGCCGCCGGTGTGTCGAACGCGCAGCGTGACGTGTTTCTGGACAATCGGCAGGACGCCGAGTATGTCCGCGGCCAGTTGCGCCGTTTGGTCGAGAAGGCCAAGAAACGCGGCTCGGCGATCGGCATCGGCCATCCCTACCCCGAGACCCTGAGGGTGCTGGCCGAAGAGTTGCCCGCACTTGCCGAGCAGGGGATCCAACTCTTGCCGGTTTCCCGGCTGGTGAAACACGAAAGGAGCGACAGACTATGGCACGCGTCCTCGTCCCCCTTGCCGACGGTTGCGAAGAACTCGAGGCAGTAACCATTATCGATATTCTGCGCCGCGCCGGCGTCGAAGTCGTCAGCGCCGGCCTCCGCGAGGGACCGGTCACCGCGAGCCGCGGTGTCAGGCTGGTCCCGGACGCAGCGCTGGACGACGTGTTGAACGACGATTTCGACATGATCGCATTGCCGGGCGGCCTGCCGGGTGCAGACCATCTCGATGCCGACCCGCGCATCCATGCCCTGCTGCAGCGAATGGCGGAACAGGGTAAATACACCGCGGCGATCTGCGCTGCCCCGAAGGTACTGCTGAATGCGGGATTACTCGACGGCCACCAGGCCACGGCTTACCCGGGTGTCATCGACGGTCGTCTCGCCGCAAGCTCACGGCTGCTTGCGGACGCCGTGGTCTGCGACGGACGGGTCGTCACCTCCCGCGGCCCGGGCACGGCAATGGATTTTGCATTGACCCTTATAGAACATCTGCTCGGTGCCGATAAACGCCAGGAAGTCGAACAACCGCTGATGCGGCCCTGAGGATATATTCCGATGTCTTTGCGCCCCGGCAAACTGCTGCTGTTCCTGCTGATCCCCGTGCTGGGGTATGGGGCATTGAAGGCTTTCCTGTACTACAAGGCCAAACAGGGCGTCGACGAGTTCGTCGCGGCGGTGTCCAGCCAGGCGCATGTCCGCTACACAGACATCGCGACCGAACTGCGTGGTGCGGTGATCGTCAGCGGCGTCAGCGTCCAACCGCTCGGCTACGAAGACGCTCTGGAGATCGAAAGCGTCCGCCTCGCGAGCGACGATCCGCTGTTCTTCCTCCATGGTGCGCGTTGGGAACCAGGCAGGAATGCCCCGCCGCCGAGTCTGTCTTTCTTCGTCGACGGGGTGCGTATTCCGCTGTCCGCCGATCTGTTGCAGGCCACGGCGTTGGCTTCCGGCAACAGGGCGACGAGTCCCTGCGATGAAGGTCTGCCGACGGATCCTGCCTTTTTGCAGCAGCTCGGCTTCGTCGATCTCCATCTGGATATGGATGGTCATTACCGGCTCGATGAGGCCGCCCGGGACCTGGAGTTCGGTGTGCATATCGACGTGCGCGACATCGAGTCCGTGACACTCGCCGCCACGATGAGTGATGTCGATGTCGAGGGGCTCTCTCAAGGCGCGGGCACTCCGCCCAGTCTCGCCCGCCTGCGGGTGACGCTGGAGGTTTCACCGAAGTTTGGTCGCCAGGCGCTCAAGCAATGCGCTGTCGGCACGGACGAGACGGTGCAGGTCTGGAGCCGGCGGTTTGCCGACCAGGCATTGGACAGCCTGCAGACGGCAGGGCTGAGTTTGGGGCCCGGCCTGACCGAGGCTTTGCGCGAGTTCTTCCGCGGTTGGGGCGAGTTCGAGTTCGTATCGGAGCCGGAGCAGCCGATTGGGTTGTTGAGCCTGATGTTCCTGCCGCCGGACCAGCTGGCCGATACGATGGCGCCGCGCCTGAGCCTCAATGGTCGGACGATTGACGACACCAGTTTCGAATGGCGCCGACCCAATGCCAAGACGCCTGGCTTGTCGAAACTGCTCGGCGTCGAACGAGCTCAGCCCGCGACAGGCAGCGCGCCGAAACAGACGAGCCGTGTCATCGTGCGGCGTCAGTACGAGCGCGTGCCGCTTCGCGACATTGCCCGCTATGTCAACCGCGAGGTTCAGATCAAGCCGCGCAGTCAACCGATGCGCGAAGGCGTGCTGAAGGGGATCGGAGAGTCCGGCGCCGAGGTCGAGCAAACCCTGCACGGCGGTAGGTTCACCGTCTATGTGCCGCTGGACGAGATCGAGTCGCTCCACGCGATGTTCCAGCGTGAGGTCGAACCCCGTTAAGCGCCGTGCCCCGAAGGGCGCGGGGCAAAAGATCAATCCTCGGTCGATGGTCGCAGCAGTCGGATCAGTGCGCTGTGGTCGAGATCCCCGTCGCCGCGTTCGATCAGCCTTTCGAACAGTGCCTCGCTCAATTCAGTGGCCGGCAGCGTTTGATTTAGCAACTCGCCCAGTTCGCAGGCCTGGCGCATGTCCTTGTGCTGGGTCGTGACGCGCGCCCCCGGTTCGAAGGCCCCATCGATCATGCGTTGACCATGCACTTCGAGGATGCGCGACCCGGCGAATCCGCCGAGCAGCGCCTGGCGCACCTTGGCCGGGTCGACGCCGGCGGCCTCGACCAGTGCGAGCGCCTCCGCCACGGCCCCGATCGTCAGGCCGACGATGATCTGGTTCGCGGCCTTCGCGACCTGGCCGGCGCCAACAGCGCCGACGTGCGTGAAGCCACTGCCCAGCACCGCAAAAAGCGGCGTCGCGCGTTCGATCGCCGCAGCGTCGCCGCCCGCCATGATCGTCAGGCTGGCGTCGATCGCCCCGATTTCCCCACCGGAAACGGGCGCATCGACGAATGCGGCACCGCATCGGGCGAGGCGTTCGGCAAAGTCGCGGCTCTGCACGACCGCCGTCGTCCCCATGTCAATCACCAGAGAGCCCGCGCGCAGGCCCTGCGACAGTCCTTCTGGGCCGAATAGCACCTGTGCGACGGCCGCGGTATCGGCCAGCATCAGAATGACGATATCGGAGCGATCCGCCAGTTCGGCCGGGTTCTGGCAGACCTCGACCCCGGGTCGTCTGAATGCATCTGCCGCGCAGCGCGTGCGGTTCCACACGCCGAGGTCTGCGCCTGCCGCGAGCAGGTGTCCCGCCATCGGCCGGCCCATCAGCCCCAGGCCCGCGAAACCGATGCGATCGCCAGACAGCGGCGGCCGCTGCGTCGCCGGGGCGGCTTCAGTCATCGCCGCCACGTCGACCGATGCTGCGGATACCCGCTAGCGCGCAGGCCTCGTCCTGCTCGGATGCGGCCCCGGCGACGCCGATTGCACCGAGCAGACCGCCGGCGTCGTCCCGAATCAGCAGACCACCCGGCAACGGGATGATGTTGCCCGACGACATCGCATTCAGGGCCTGTAGAAAACCCTGCTGCTGCGTATCCTGCGTGAAGCGCTTGGCGAGATGGCGTGTGTCTGTGCCCATCGCGAGCGCACCCCAGGCCTTCGCCTGACAGATGTTTGCCCGAAGAAAAGACAGACCGTCCTGGCGCTGCATCGCCTTCAGGTGCCCTCCGCTGTCCAGCACGGCCACGGCGATCGGCGGCAGCCCGAGTCGGACGGCCTCGGCGAAGACCGCCGAGATCAGGCGATTGGCCTCTTCCAGGCGAAGTTCCGACAAATCGTGCTCCTCCTTCAGTGTCCATCCGCTACCGAGTACCGCAGCGGCAGCGTGGTGCCGATACCAACCCCGCGGCACGAAAAAGCGCTAGTGTGGCCGGTCGGCCACGCGTCATAAACTCACTATACTGCGAATCTCACGCAGCGAACGACATGAACCCTGCGGCGAACGCCGCCCCTGCCAAAAAGGTGGAAATACGATGAGCGTCAAACCCGTTGTCCTGGTCACCCGTCGTCTGCCGGAAGCGGTTGAACAGCGCCTGCAGCACGATTACGACGCGCGCCTCAATACGAATGACGAGGTGTACTCCAGTGATCGGCTGCTGACACTGGCGGATGGTGCCGACGCGATAATTCCGTGCCATACGGAGCGCCTGAACAGCGAACTCATCGCACGCCTGCCCGACAGCATCCGTGCAATCTGCAGTTTTTCGGTCGGCTACGATCATATCGACCTGGCCGCAGCGAAGTCGCGAGGCATCGTTGTCACCAACACCCCCGAAGTGTTGAACAACGCAACCGCCGAGATCGCGATGCTGCTATTGCTCGGCGCGGCGCGGCGTGCCCATGAAGGCGCGCAGATGCTGCGCACCGATAGCTGGGCGGACTGGAGTGCAACCGGCCAACTCGGGATCGAGGTCACCGGCAAGCGTCTCGGGATCATCGGCATGGGGCGGGTCGGGCAGGTGATGGCACGCCGAGCGCGCGGTTTCGACATGGAAATCCACTATTACAATCGGCACCAGCTGGCGCCAGAGATCGAGGCCGGAGCACACTACCATGCGGAGCTGCATGAGCTGCTGTCGATAAGCCAGTTTCTTTCCATTCATTGCCCGGCGACGCCGGAGACCCACCATCTGCTCAATGCCGAGCGCATCGCAATGTTGCCGGATGATGCGGTGGTCGTGAACACCGCGCGCGGTGCGGTGGTCGACGATGATGCACTGATCGCTGCGCTGAAGTCCGGCAAGCTATTCGCCGCCGGGCTCGACGTGTTCAATGGCGAGCCGAACATCGATCCGCGGTACCGGGACCTCGACAACAGTTACCTGCTGCCGCACGTTGGGAGCGCAACGCGTGAGACGCGTGATGCGATGGGGTTCCGCGCGCTGGACAACCTGGATGCGGTGATGGCCGGGCGCGAGCCGAGTGACCGCCTCGCCTGAAGCCGGACCTGGCGCAGCGGATGGCTGCGCCTGGTGTCTGGCATGTCGACGCGACCCTATTCTTTGCGCTTGCTGCGACTGTGCAGTGTCTGCCAGAAATCGTAGATCGCCAGCAGCGAGACAAACGCGATGATGATGATCAGGTCGATCTCCGGAACGAACCAGACGACCACACCGAGAAAGGCGATCATTGTCGCCAGGGCCGAAATCGCCATGATCTTGTCGCTCATTTCCCTTCCCCCCGGCCTGTGTCATCAGCCCTGTAGTTTAGAGACCAGCCAGCGCGCGGTGCGCAACAGGCGTCCGTCATTGTTACGGCGGCCCACCAGTTGGACGCCGATCGGCATACCGGTCGCACCGGTCAGTAGCGGCAACGTGACTGCCGGCACGCCGAGCAGCGACCACAGTGAGTTGAACACGGCGCTTCCCGTGCTGCCAAGGCCTTGCGGCGCCTCACCGGGTGCGGCCGGTGTCACGATCGCATCATAGCGCTCGAAGACCTCGTCCAGCCCCGCATACAGCGCGTCGCGCCAACCCTGGGCGGCCAGATAGTCGACCGCGCCGAGCCGGCGGCCCTCCTCGATCGCGGATCGGGTTTCCGCCGCAAGCCGTTCGCCACCGCGTTCGTAATAGTGGCGCAGGTTGTATGCGATCTCCGCCAGCATGATCCGGCGGTGGGCGGTCGCACCCTCCGCAAAGATCTCGGGCAGCGCGACCTCGTCGCAGCGGTCCCCGAGGGCCTCGACCAGTTCGGCGAAACCCTGCGCGCAGTCGGTATCGACATCTGACCAGGCAGGCGTCTTCACGAACGCCAGCTGCGGTGTGGCCGGCGGATCTGTCAGCGCGTTGTCGAGAATGGCCGGCGGCGCGGCGGGGGCCGTCGCGGGATCGGCTGGGTCGTGTCCCGCGAGCACGTCGGCAAGCAGCGCCGCGTCCTCGATCGTACGGCCGAAGACCCCAACGGTATCGAGGCGTGCGGACGTGCGCAGCACGCCGGTGCGCGGGATCAGGCCGAAGGTCGGTTTGAACCCGACTACGCCGCAGTAAGATGCGGGCCGGATAACCGAGCCACCGGTCTGCGTGCCGATCGCCAGCGGTATCATCCCACTGGCCACCGCTGCAGCGGAGCCCGAGGACGATCCGCCCGGTGTGTGGCCGCTGTCGTGCGGGTTGCGGGTCTTGCCCGGGGCGAGATACGCACACTCGGTGGTCACGGTCTTGCCAAGGATCAGCGCGCCGGCGGCGCGCAGCCGCCCGACCAACCAAGCATCCCTTTCCGGTCGGCGACCCGCATCCAGCGTATTGCCGTTTTCGGTTGGCATGTCCTTGGTGTCGATGATGTCCTTGATGCCGACCGGCAGGCCGTGCAACGGGCCGAGCGGGCGCCCGGTCTGGCGGTATGCATCGAGTCGCCCCGCCTGCTCCAGCGCCATGCGCTCATCCAGGAACGCCCAGGCCTGAACCTCGGCATCGAGCGTCTCGACCCGGCGCAGACAGGCGGTCGTCAATTCGCCCGCCCGCAGCGCCCCGGCGGCGATTCGCTCGCGCGCCGCGAGTGCGCTCATCGCGGCCGGATCCGCCGCGCTATCGCCCATCGTGCCGCTGTCAATTGCCATAGATCAGGTCGGGCAGCCAGTGCGTGATGCCCGGTACGTTGTACAGGATCACCATCGCAAACAGCACCATCGCGAGATACGGATAGTTGCCTTTGAAGATCTGATTGAGCTGCACATGCGGTGGTGCGATGCCCTTCAGGTAGTACGCCGACATCGCCATCGGCGGTGTCAGGAACGAGGTCTGCAGGTTGAGCGCGACCAGGATCCCGAAGAACAGCGGATCGATCCCGAAGTGCGGCAGCAGCGGCAGGAAGATCGGTACGAAGATGATGATGATCTCCGACCATTCGAGCGGCCAGCCGAGCAAGAAGATGATCAGCTGCGCCATGATCAGGAACACGACCGGCGAGATCTCGAGGCCGGTGACGAACTCGCTGATGATCTGTTCGCCGCCGAGATAGGAGAAAACGGAGGAAAAGGTCCACGAGCCGACGAACAACCAGCACACCATCGCCGTGGTGCGCACCGTCAGATACACCGACTCGCGCAGCCTCTGCCAGGTAAAGGCCCGGTAGACGAACGTCAGCAACAGCCCGCCGAGGGCCCCGACTGCCGCGGCCTCGGACGGCGTCGCCAGGCCGAACAGGATTGCACCGAGCACCGCGAGGATCAAGAACGCCAGCGGGAAGAAGGACGTCATCAGCTGCCAGGCAACCTGCAGCGTCGAGATGTCCCCGATCTCCTCCTTGGTCGGTTTCGGCGCCAGCTGCGGCTGCAGCATCGAGCGGGTGATCACATAGGTCATGTAAAGGCCGGCGAGCAGCAGTCCGGGCAACAGCGCCCCGGCATAAAGCTTCACAATGGACACACCGGACGCCGCCGCGTAAACGATCAGCATGATCGACGGCGGGATCAGGATGCCCAGCGTGCCGCCTGCACAGATGACCCCGGCGGCCAGGCTGGTGTCGTAGCGTGCCTTGAGCATCGCCGGAAACGCGAGCAGGCCCATCAGGGTCACGACCGCACCAACGATGCCGGTCGCCGTCGCGAACAGGGTGCAGGTGATCAACGCCGCCACCGCCATCGATCCGGGTATGCGTCGTGCCGCGATATTCAAGGTCTGGAACAGGCGGGCCACGATATTCGCCCGTTCGACGATGTAACCCATGAACAGGAACAGGGGCACGGCGGTCAGCACGTCGTTGTCCATGACCGAATAGGTCTGGTTCACGAACAGGTCGAAGATCCGGTTGTTGAACAGGCCCTCTACCCAAAGCTCCATTTGCGTGAACTGATCGGCACCGGCCTCGACCGCCTTGTTGTAAGCGCGCCACATTCGGTCGGCGTCGAAATAGGCGTAATAGCCGAACATGATGCCCATCGCCATCAGCGTAAAGGCAACCGGGAAACCGAGCAGGATGATGAACAGGAAAATCCCGAGCATGAACAGCGCAATGATTGGATCAGACATGGTTCAGCCCCGCTGCTCGTCGTTATAGTCTTCTTTCAGGCCACGCCCGTCCTCGCGGGCGGTCGCCGTCGCGAAATGACCAGGGCCGACACCCTTCTGGCGCGCCAGCTGGACCTCGGTCTCTTCGATGTCCTCGGCGGCGATCAGCCATTCGCCGGTGCGTAGGCAGATGATGCAGCGGAAGACTTGGGCGATGCCCTGGATGAACATCAGCACGCCGGCAGCCACGATAACCGTCTTGAACTGAAATATCGGTATGCCCGCAGGGCTGTTCACGCTGACCTCGAGGTAGCGCCAGGAGCGCTCCGCGTACTTCCAGCCGGATACGATCAGCGCGATGACGCCGGGGAAAAAGAAGATGATATACAGTACGAGCTCGACGCGGGCCTGGGTGCGCGGCTTCCACAGACGGTAGACAAAGTCTCCGCGTACGTGCCCGCCGCGCGACAGCGTGTAGGCACCACCCATCATGAACAGCGTGCCATAGGTAATGTAGGAGAGGTCGAATGCCCAGCTGGTGGGCGCATTGAACCCGTAGCGGACCAGCACCTCGTAGCCGACACCGATCGCCATGACCAGTATCAGCCAGGCGAATGCCTTGCCGAACCACGCCGACAGACGGTCTGCGAACTGTATGTAGCCGAGCATCGGCAGGTCCTCTCGTCGAATTGGAGCGCGCTGTCCGGGCCGGCGCGGCCAAGGTTGCAGCGCCGGCCCGGGGTAGCGGATGGATCAGAGCTTCAGCTTGCCCGGGAAGTAGTGTTCATAGGCCAATGCCAGATCAGGCGAATTCATCAGCTCATAGAAAACGACCCGCTCGACCCAGGCGCGCTGGCTGTCGAGCACCTTCTTCATGAAGGCGTCCTTCTCGAGTTCCGGAATGATCTCATCCCAGGCATCGAGCTGCCCCTGGAGAATATCCTTGGACGTACGGTGGACCGTGACCCCGTCCTGGCTCTGCAGCTCCATCAGGTCTTTGGAGTAGTTATCCATCGCGATCGCGGTGTTCGCGGTACTGGCCGACTCGACCCCGTACTCGAGGATTGCGCGCAGGTCCGGTTCGAGGTCCTCCATGAAGTCCTTGTTGAACAGGAATTCGAAGCTCTCACTGGCCTGATGGTACGAAGAGAGATAGTAGTTCTTGGCCACGTCCTGCGCGCCGAAGCGGCGGTCAGACGACGGGTTGTTGAACTCGAACGCGTCGATGACGCCACGCTCCATCGCCGGGACGATCTCACCGCCGGGCAGCTGGGCGACACTCATGCCCATCCGCTGTAACAGGTCGGCGGCCAGGCCGACGGTGCGGTACTTGAAGCCCTTGAGGTCGGCCGCTCGATTGACTTCGCCCTTGAACCAGCCGAAAGGTTGTGCCGGCATCGGGAAGCCGAGATAACCATAGACGTTGAGTCCCATCACATCCTGGGTCAGTTCACGGTAGAGTTCCTTGCCGCCGCCCGCGTTGAACCAGGCCAGCATGGTCGTCGCGCTGCCGCCGAATACCGGCCCTGTGCCGAACAGCGACGCGGCCTTGTTCTTTCCGTACCAGTAGACAGGCACCGAATGCGCTGCATCGAGCACGCCGTCGTTGACCGCGTCCATGACCTGGAACGCCTTGACCACGGCGCCGGCCGGCAGCAAATCGATCTTCAGGCGGCCGCCCGACATCTTCTCCACGCGGTCTGTGTACTGGCGCGCGAAATCCATCCAGATGTCGGACGACGGCCAGGAGGTTTGCATCTTCACAACCTTCGGAGCGGCCGCGGTGACCACGGCCGGGGCACCGATCGAGCCAGCGGCCACCCCCGCAGCGGCGGCCAGACTCCCCTTCAGGAATTTACGTCTGCTATTGCCGTCCGCGGCGACCTCTTTGCTCGTCTCGGTGTGCTTTTTCTCTTCAGTCATCTCATTCCTCCAGTCTTGATTTTATTGCTGCCGTTGCCGCCGACCGGTTCCCACCGGCCGCGATTACCGCAGCCTCTCTGCTGCCTTGTTCGCGTTCACACCAAGGACCATGCATCACGCCAATCCATCGTTCGTCGCCAAACAAGCCATACGTTTGCGGGCCCTATGCCGCGCAATGAATCCGCCTCGGCAACAAGACCGCCCGACCCTTTCGCGTTGGCGCGGGTCTACCTTCGGCCGTCGCAGTATCAACACTGCTACTCACAGCGGCGGCAATTATGGGTAGGGGCGCCCGGTCCAGGACCGGTCCTGCAGCGCGCGTTGTCATTCTTTTTTTCACCGGCAATTCGCCGCGGGCATCGTTCGAGTTTCGTTCGGGCGTCATCGGTGAGCGGATCACTTCGGCCCGCATTGCGCGCCAGTATAGCCCGATCTCGGCAGCGACGAACCGGTAGCGGGGCGCGCGGCGGGTCTTTTGCCCGGCGACGCAACGCGGATGCCCGTGGCCGACACGGCCTGGGACGCGGGTGCGGCGGTCGACCCACAGCATCCCGGGAACAGTCGGGATCGCGCCGTTTCGGGCCGGTTCGCGCAACCCCATGTGCCGCGACGACGCCCGCGCAGCAAGCGGTCAGTCAACGCACTCTACCGTCAGCTGGACCGCGTGGCGTAGCGTGTTGGCCACGATGCAGCCGCGCTCGGCAATCGTTACGAGCTTGGCGAGTTCAGTGGCGTTAGCGCCGTCGGCGCTGACCTGCATCCGGATGGCCGTGTAGCGGGGCGGCGCATCGGCCAGCTCTCCCTCGATCTCCGCACGTGCGCCGCGCAGCGCGATGTCGCGGGCGATCGCTGCTGCGAGCAGATTGCTCATGAAGCATCCGCCAAGTCCCATCAGCAGCGCCTCGCCCCCCATCGGCCCCTTGTCCTGTCCGCCCTTTGGAACCGGACGGTCGATCGTGAGGTGGTGGCCGCGTGCGTGGGCATCTGAGGCGGAATGGTCCAGCTGGGTGACGCTGGCATACACGGTGGGCATAGTCGGCTCTCCTATTTCATCGTCGGCATGTGGAAATCCGCACCGGCGCGGATCCCTGTCGGCCAGCGCGAGGTCACGGTCTTGAGTCGGGTGTAGAAATGCACACCTTCCATCCCGTGCATATGCACATCGCCGAACAGCGAGCGCTTCCAGCCCCCGAAGCTGTGGAACGCCATTGGGACCGGGATCGGCACATTGATCCCGACCATGCCGACCTGCACGCGCGAGGCGAACGTGCGTGCGGTGTCGCCGTCGCGCGTGAAGATTGCGGTGCCGTTGCCGTACTCGTGCGCGTTGACGAGATCGAGTGCACCGTCGAAGTCGGGGGCGCGTATGACGACCAGCACGGGGCCAAAGATCTCCTCCCGGTAGATGCGCATCTCGGCCGTGACCTCGTCGAACAGGCAGCCCCCGAGGTAAAAGCCGTCCGGGTGGTCGGACACGCGCACGTCGCGACCATCGACTACCAGCTTGGCGCCTTCCTCGACGCCCAGGTCGACATACCCGCGCACCCGATCATGATGCGCCCGTGTCACCAGCGGCCCCATCTCGGCATCGGGGTCGGTCGCCGGTCCGACCTTCAGTGCCCGCACGCGCGGGGCCAAACGCTCGATCAGCGCGTCGGCGGTCCGGTCGCCCACTGCCACCGCGACCGAGATCGCCATGCAGCGCTCACCGGCTGAGCCGTAGGCTGCCCCCATCAGCGCATCGGTCGCTTGTTCGAGATCGGCATCGGGCATGACCACCATATGATTCTTCGCGCCTCCCAGGGCCTGCACCCGTTTGCCGTGCGCAGTGCCGGTGCGGTAGACGTGCTCGGCCACCGTGGTAGAGCCGACGAAACTGATCGCGTCGACGTCGGGATTGGTGAGCAGTGCGTCGACCGCCTCTTTGTCGCCGTTCAGCACATTGAACACGCCTGGCGGCAGGCCGGCCTCGGTGAAAAGCTCGGCCAGGCGGAGTGCAGTCGACGGCACCCGCTCAGACGTCTTGAGCACGAAGGTGTTGCCGCAGGCGATGGCCATCGGGAACATCCACATCGGTACCATGGCCGGGAAATTGAACGGCGTGATGCCGGCGCATACACCGACAGGCTGGCGAAGCGAGTGGCTGTCTACCCCGGTGCCGACGTTCTCGGAAAAGCTCCCCTTCAGCAGATGTGGTGCACCACAGGCGAACTCGACCACCTCTATCCCGCGCGTGACCGAGCCGCGGGCATCGTTGAGCACCTTGCCATGCTCCGCCGAGACAAGTTCGGCTAGCGCGTGCAGGTGCTTGTCCAGTAGCTCCTTGAAACGGAACAGGATCGCCGCACGGCGCAGTGGCGGCGTGTCGCGCCAGGCCGGGAAAGCGGCCCTTGCTGCGGCGATCGCGGTCGCGGTGTCCTCAGCGGACGCCAGCGGGACGCGGGCGGCAACGCCGCCGGTGGCCGGGTTATATACGTCGCCGTAGCGGCCGCTGGTCCCGGCGAACCGTGTGCCGTCGACATAGTGATGTAGCCTTGTGCTCATGAGCGAGTCCCTTGTCGGATGCGGTTTCGATCCGGCCGCAACGGCCCGGCCGGCGCCGTCGACCGATGGCAAAAAAATGCAGCGGAGGCTCGGTGCGACATCAGTAAACATGCGTCCCGACCGACGCCGCCAACCCGTCGGACGAGACAGGCGTCGCGCGCGCGGCTAGAGTTCGGTGTCAAGGCGGCCGCGTGCCGCGAGCGCCAAGCGTCAGAGGAGGTGACATGGCCAGGATTTCTTCCAGGGGCGAGATTGTCGAGACCAGCGGCGAACTCCCGGCAGTCGGCGACCGCGCCCCCGATTTTGCGTTGCGCAAGGCCGATCTGGCGCCCGTTTCGTTGGCCGACTACACGGGATCCCGCCTGGTTCTGAACATCTTTCCGAGCATCGACACCCCGACCTGTGCGAAGTCTGTGCGCCAGTTCAACGAGCGCGCCGCGGCCATGCCCGACACCAAGGTGCTCTGCGTCTCTGCCGATCTTCCGTTCGCGCTCGGCCGCTTCTGCGCTGCCGAGGGGATCGAGCATGTCGAGACCGCCTCGGTGTACCGGGCACCGGAATTCGGACGGGATTATGGTGTGTACATGGCCGGCGGACGCCTCGCCGGACTGCTGGCGCGCGCTGTGGTCGTCGTCGACGAGTCGGGCCGGGTCGCGCATCGGGAACTGGTGCCGGAGATCGCACAGGAGCCGGACTACCAGGCTGTGATCGCGGTGCTGCAGCGCAGCGGCTGAACTGCCGGGCGGCCGATTCGGCATCGAAGGGCCGTCGTGCCGGGCGGAGCCGCTTGCCCCGAGCCCCTGCCCACACGCTGGGCGCGCATCCCCCGCCACCGTCTTCGCGCGGTGCGCATCACCGAGGCCCTGCAGTCCAGAATGGCGGGTCAGCTGTTGCGTCATCAGGTGTCAGGCGCCGTTCGATTGCGTGCGGTCACGCACCCCAGGCTCGAGTATGGCCCGTAATCTACGATTTTGCATTTGTAATTATGAATTACTGCGACTAACCTCCGCTCAGGCGCCACCGGATGCGGGGTACATGGGCACGCCCATCGAACAGAAACCGCTGTACATCGAAGTCGCCGATCGGCTGCGCGAGCGTATCTATTCGCAGCTGCTCAGACCCGGCGAATGGATCGACGAAAAGGCCGTGTGCGAAGAGCTGGGGATCAGCCGAACGCCGCTGCGCGAGGCGTTGAAGGTGCTGCACGCGGAATCGCTCGTCGAGCTGGTGCCGCGCCGCGGTTGCTACGTGAAGACCCTCGAGGGCGAGGGCTTGCACGAACTCTTCCCGGTCATGGCCACGCTCGAGGGCTTGTGCGCCCGCCTCGCGGTCGAAAATTGCTCGTCCGATTGGCTGGAGAGGCTGGAGCGCATGCACCACCGCCTCGAACAGGCGGCCGCGGCCGGCGACGTCGATCGCTATTTCGACGAAAACCACGTGTTCCATCGGGCCGTGCAGGAGCTTTCCGGCAACCGCTGGTTGCAGCGCATCACCAGCGAGCTGCGTGGTGTACTGCAACTGGCCCGGCAGAAGCAGCTGACCTTGCCCGGGCGTCTGGCGCAATCGCTGGACGAGCATCGCCAGATCATGCAGGGGTTTCGTGCGCACGACCCGGCGAAGGCGCAGCAGGCGATGGAGCGGCACCTGTGCCGCCAGCGGGACGCGTTGAAGGCCAGTGACCAGGATCCATAGGCCCGCATGCGGGCAACCCGGCGGTGGCGCCGCGGCAGACCCCGATCGCGAGGTCTCGGCCGCGGGCGCCGCCACGTATCGACAGGAGGAGACAGAATGAAGATCGCAAACACCGCACGCCCGCTGATCGGGGCTCTGTTGGGTATCGCTTTCGGCGCCGGCTCGGCGCAGGCTGCAGACCAGGTGCTGAAGGTATCGCACCAATGGTCGACGTCTGATGTCCGACACAAGGTGGCGCAGATGGTCGCGGACGAGGTGGCGGCCGCCGACGTCGGCCTCGAATTGAAGATTTACCCGTCCAAATCACTGTTCAAGCCCAAGGAGCAGTACCGGCCGTTGACCCGCGGCCAACTGGACATCACGGTCGTGCCGCTCGCCTACGCCGCGGGCCAGCAGCCTGCCTACAATCTGACCCTGATGCCGGGCCTGGTGAAGAACCACGACCATGCGGCGCGCCTGGTCGAGTCGCCGTTCATGCAGGAACTCGAAAAGATCATGGCCACCGACGATGTCATGGTCCTGGTGCATGGTTACCTCGCCGGTGGCTTTGCGGGTAAGAACAAGTGCATCACCAAGCCGGAGGACGTCAAGGGCTTGAAGATCCGCGCGGCCGGCAAGTCGTTCGAACAGATGGTGGCCGCGGCGGGGGCGTCGGTCACCTCGATGCCTTCGTCTGAGATCTACAGTGCCATGCAGACCGGCGTCCTGGACGCCGCCAACACCTCCTCTTCCAGCTTCGTCTCGTATCGTCTGTACGAGCAGTTGAACTGCTACGCCCCGGCCGGTGACGTCGCGCTGTGGTTCATGTACCAGCCGATGCTGATGAACAAGACCACGTTCGAGTCGCTCGACGAAAAGCAGCAGGCTGCGCTGCTCGCCGGGGCGAAAAAGGCCCAGGCCTTCTACCTGACCGAGGCGAAGAAAGCGGATGCCGCCTCGGCTGAGAAGTTCAAGGAAGCGGGTGTGCAGATCGTTCAGATGAGCCAGGCGGATTTCGATGCATGGCGCGAAGTCGCGAAGACCTCGTCCTACAAGGCCTTCGTCGAAGAGACCGACGGTGGGCAGGAACTCTTGGATATGGCGCTTGCGGTCGAATAGTCGGTGCCGGCCGGCCGTCGCATTGATGGCCGGTTCCGAATCCGCGTCGGCCCAGGGAGGCTCCTACGATGGCTCAACGCACCGTGTCCCTCGGTCAGCATTGCCAGCACGCGTTCGTTCGCGGCGTCGGTATCGTGTCGCAGGTCTGCGGCGTGGTCGCCTCCCTGATGATCCTGGTCTCGGTGCTGATCACCTGCCAGATGATCTGGATGCGCTTCGTGCTCAATGAATCGACCATATGGCAGACTGAGGCCGTGACCTATCTAATGATCGCGGCGACGCTGATTGGACTGCCGTTCGTGCAGCTGTTGCGCGGTCACGTCAACGTCGATCTGGTGCCGATGCTGCTGCCGCCGCACCTGCGCCGCGCACTCGCGCTGGTCGTGCTACTACTCAGTATCCTCGTCGTGTCGATCATGGCGTTCTACGGTTACGAACTGTTTCACGTGGCCTGGGAGCGTAACTGGCGTTCCGAGACCGTGTGGGGCGTGAGCCTGTGGATACCCTATCTGTCCTTGCCGCTGGGTCTGGGGCTTTTTGTGCTGCAGATGATCGCTGACTTGCTCGCCTCCTGGCGCTGCGAGGTCGAGGTGCTGGGCCAGGGCGCGTTCGAGGAAGACTACTGATGGAGCCGCTGTCGCTCGGTGCACTGGTGGCACTGGTCACCGTGCTCGTACTCTTTTCCGGGGTGTCGGTAGCGGTGGGTCTATTGATCGTCTCCGCCGGGTTCCTGCTGATATTCGAGGGGGCGGCCACCCTCGAACTGCTGCCGGAGATCTTTTTCGGCAAGCTGGACAACTTCGCACTGCTGTCGATCCCGATGTTCATCATCATGGGTGCGGCGATCTCCTCGACACGTGCCGGCGCCGATCTTTACGAGGCCCTCGAGCGGTGGATGACCCGCGTCCCTGGCGGATTGGTCGTGTCGAATCTCGGTGCTTGTGCCCTGTTTTCCGCGATGTCGGGCTCCTCGCCGGCGACCTGCGCCGCGATTGGCAAGATGGGCATCCCGGAAATGCGCAAACGCGGTTATCCGGACGGCGTGGCCGCCGGATCGATAGCCGCCGGTGGCACCCTCGGGATTCTGATACCACCGTCAGTCACGATGATCGTCTACGGCATAGCGACCGAGACCTCGATCGGTCGCCTGTTTCTCGCCGGCTTGCTCCCCGGCCTTCTGCTGGTTGCACTGTTCATGGCGTGGTCCGTCTACAGCACCTGGCGTCAGGGGGGTGGGCATACCGCATTGGGCGTGACGCACTACAGCTGGGCCGCAAAGTTCGAGGTGTTGCCGCGTGTCGTGCCCTTCCTGCTGATCATCGCCGGTGTCCTCTACGCACTCTACGGTGGCGTCGCCACCCCCTCCGAAACAGCGGCCGTCGGGGCCCTTCTGTGCGTTTTGGCGGCGGTGCTCATCTACCGGCTCTTCCGGTTCAATGCGCTGTGGGTGGTCCTACGGGATTCGACGCGCGAGAGCGTGATGATCCTTTTCATCATCGGTGCCGCCGGTGTCTTTGCCTTCATGCTCTCCAATCTCTTCATCACCCAGGCGATCGCCGAGTGGATAGCCGGACTCGACGTGAACCGCTGGGTGCTGATGGGCGCGATCAACGTGTTCCTGCTGATCGCCGGCTTCTTTCTGCCGCCGGTTGCCGTGATCTTGATGGCGGCCCCGATCCTGTTCCCGATCATCGTTGCAGCGGGATTCGATCCTTACTGGTTCGCGGTTGTTTTGACCATCAACATGGAGATTGGCCTGATCACGCCGCCGGTTGGCCTGAACCTCTACGTGATCAACGGAATCGCGCCCGACATCCCGCTGAAGACGATCTTGAGTGGTTCGATGCCGTTCGTCTTTTGCATGGTGCTGGCGATCGTGATCCTGTCCTTTTTCCCGGGTCTGGCGACATGGCTGCCCGACCAGCTGATGGGCCCGGCGCGTTGAGCAATGGGCGCCTGGCCTGACGAAGGAAACCGGGGTGCAGCATGTCGGGGGTGACCTGGCTCGAACGCATCATGAACACGGTCGCGGACCGTGGACGGGAGCTGATCGGTCTGCGTGATGACGCGGCGCAGGACGCACTGCCCGAACTGTGCCGGCGCCTGATCGCCGGGCGTGGTGAGGCGTCGAACATCGCGCTGGCGCGTGAGATCCTGCTGCGTTTCGAGGGCCTCGACCAAGACCTCAAGACGGCGTTCTTTCGGATCCTCGCCGAGCAGTTCGGCCCGGACCCGAACCAGATCCGGCAGGCGGCGGCCGCCTTCGACAATCGCCAGCCGGACAGCCTGATGCGGCTTCTGGACGCCGCAGAGCCACCGCGCCAGGAGTTGTTCCGCCGGCTGAACATGGCCCCGCTGGGGACCGCGAGCCTGCTTGCGATGCGTGCCGAGCTGCTCGACCGCCTGCGTGAGCATCCGCCGCTCTGCGCAGTCGATGCCGATTTTCGACACCTGCTGGCCTCTTGGTTCAACCGTGGATTCCTGCGCCTGCAGCGCATCGACTGGCACAGTCCCGCCGCGGTGCTCGAGAAGCTCATGCGCTACGAGTCGGTGCATCCGGTGCGGGGGTGGGACGACCTGCGCCGCCGCCTCGGTGACGACAGGCGCTGTTTCGGGTTCTTCCATCCGGCCCTGCCCGAGGAGCCGCTGATCTTCGTCGAGGTCGCATTGCGTCATGAAACGGCCACAGAGATCGCACCGCTGATCGATCCGGAGGCCCCCTGGGGCGATCCCTACACGGCGGACACCGCGGTGTTTTTCTCGATCAACAACTCGCTGAAGGGGCTGCGCGGCATCAGTTTCGGCAGCTTCCTGCTCAAGCAGGTGCTCAGTGACCTGGGCGCCGAACTGCCCGGCCTGAAGCATTTCGTCACGCTGTCGCCGATGCCACGCTTCGCCGAGGGCCTCAGACGCCTGCTGGCCGGCGAGTTCCCGGACTGGTCTGCACAGCGTATCGACCAGCTGCTCGCGGACCACCAGCCGGCGTTGCAGGAACTCAGCGGTCAGGCCAGTCCCTGTGCCGCGCTCGGCGCACTGTTGGGTGGCCGCGCCGAGCGGCGCGACAGCGTACCGGACGGGGCGCTCGCCCGCTTGGCCTTGCTCTACTTGGCCGAGCTGAAGCACGGTGACGCATTGTTCGACCCGGTGGCCGCGTTCCACCTCGCCAACGGTGCGCTACTGGAACGTATCAACGTCCGTGCCGACCGGTCGGCGAAAGGCCTTGCGCAGTCGCACGGGGTGATGGTCAATTACCGTTACGATCCCGAACAGCTGGTCGCGAATCACGAGGCGTTCGCAGGCGACGGGCGGATCACGATGTCGCGCCCATTGCAGCGCGAGTACGACCGGCAGCTCGCGGGTAAGCGCTGATGGACCTCCCGGTACTTCTGTTGTCCGGGGCGGCCGCTGGTACCCTGGCCGGCCTGCTGGGCATCGGCGGCGGTGTGATCATCGTGCCGATAGTGACACTGCTGTTCGAGGGCCATGGCGTGCCGCACGGCATCGCCATCAAGAGCGCGATCGGGACCTCGCTGGCGACGATTGTCGTAACCGCCATAGCGAGCATCTACACACATCATCGAAAGCGGGCCGTCGATTGGGGGCTGTTCCGTGTCATGGGTCCCGCGGTGTTCATCGGCTCGCTGATCGGTGCCGCACTTGCGGACATCATCCCCGGTGATGCGCTGTATGTCGCTTTCATCCTGTTTTTGTTCGCTGTTTCGCTGCAGATGGCGACTAGCCGGGTGTCGGCACACCGCGGCCTGCCCGGCCCCGCCGCGCTCGCCGGTACCTCGGTCGTCGTGGGTGTCGTGTCCGCGCTGATGGGTATCGGCGGCGGCGCAATGCACGTGCCGTTCCTGAGCTACTGTGGTGTCGCGGCCAAACGGGCCATCGCCACCGCTGCAGCGGTCGGGTTGCCCCTCGCCGTCAGCGCGACCATCGGCTACGTCATCGGCGGCCTGGACGAGGCCGGCACCCCGTCGGGCAGCCTCGGTTATGTCAACCTGCCGGTTTTCGGTGGTGTCGTGGCGGCAAGCCTGCTGTTTGCGCCACTGGGTGCCACGCTGGCGCACAAGCTGCCGGACCTGCTGCTGCGACGCCTGTTCGCAGCGTTCCTGTTCGTTCTGGCCGCCCGTATGGGCTACAGACTCATTTGAAGGACTCGCTGACCATGGATAACGCCAATCTCTATGCGCTGTTCCGCGAGCGCTTCCCGGAGGACCCAGCGGCGCTGTTTCTGGACGCAGATGATGACCGCCAGTTGGGCTATGCCGAGCTGCCGGAGCGCAC
>CBFCWF010000012.1:0-33477 GCA_965601425.1 uncultured Chromatiaceae bacterium
CGGATCGAGACTCAAACCGCGTTCTTGAGCATCAGTTTCTTGATGTTTCCGATCGCCTTGGTCGGATTCAAACCCTTCGGGCAAGCCTCGACGCAATTCATGATGGTGTGACAGCGGAAGAGCTTATAGGGACCTTCGAGCGCATCGAGGCGCTCTTCGCTGGCCTGATCGCGCGAATCGGCAAGGTAGCGCCAGGCAGTCAGCAGCGCCTGAGGACCATGAAACTTCTCCGGGTTCCACCAGAACGATGGGCAGGAAGTGGAACAGCAGCCGCACAGGATGCATTCGTAGAGGCCATCGAGCTTGTCGCGCTCCTCGGGTGACTGCAGGATCTCCTGTTCGGGCATCGGATCATTACGCACCAGCCAGGGCTTGACGGCCTTGTACTGCTGGTAGAACTGGGTCATGTCGACCACCAAGTCACGGATGATCGGCCGACCGGGAAACGGGCGCACTACGACAGGTTCCTTCAATTCGGAAACCGGGGTCACGCAGGCGAGCATGTTGCTGCCATTCACGTTGACGCCGTCGGAACCGCAGACGCCCTCACCGCAGGAGTGACGAAATGCGAAGGACTCGTCCTGGCGCTTGATGTCGAGCAACGCGTCACGCAACATCATGCCACGGGTGAATTCGACATCGAATGCCTGCATATACGGATCCGTGTCGCTGTCGGGATTAAAACGGGATACCAGAAACTTCATCGCGCGCTCCTTAATAGACGCGTTCTTTTGGCGGGAAGGTCTCGACACTCAGCGGTTTGGTGCGGACCGGCTTGTAGTCCATGCGATCGCCCTCCCGGTAATAAAGACTGTGCCTCATCCAGTTGGCGTCATCGCGGGCCGGGTGGTCAGGTCGCGAGTGTGCACCGCGGCTCTCTTTGCGCATCAGGGCCGCGTATGCGATGGAGATCCCGGTGTCGAACAGGTTTTCCAGTTCGAGCGCCTCGACACGTGCCGTGTTGAACACCTTGGAGTGGTCGCTGAGCCGGACCTCCGGCAGCTTGTCGCGCAGCGCCCTGAGTTTGTCGACGCCCTCGCTCATCACGGCCTCGGTGCGGAAAACGCCCGCGTGGTCTTCCATTGTCTTGCGGAACTCGTCGCGCAGTTCGCCGACGGGTATGCCCTCGCCCTTCTGATCCCAGCGTGTCAGCCGTGCCATGGCGGCTTCGACACTGGTTTCATTCATCGGGCGATGATTCTTGTTCTCTTTCAGGTTCTCGATCACGTCGAGACCGGCCGCGCGTCCGAACACCAGAATGTCGAGCAGCGAATTGCCCCCCAGACGGTTGGCGCCATGTACAGACACGCAGGCACATTCGCCGGCTGCGTAGAGTCCGGGAACGATGTCTTCACCGGTACCGTGCGGCACCAGCACACGGCCGTATGGATCGGTCGGGATGCCGCCCATTGCGTAGTGCGCAGTCGGGAACACCGGCAGGGGTTCTTTCGCCGCGTCGACGCCCGCGAAGATCTTTCCACTCTCGCGGATCCCCGGCAGGCGCTTGCCGACGATCTCCTCCCCCAGATGGTCGACCTTCAGCAGCACATGATCGCCGTTGGGTCCGACACCGCGCCCTTCTTTGACCTCGGTAACGATCGAACGCGAGACGACGTCGCGGCTTGCGAGGTCCTTGGCATTCGGCGCGTAGCGCTCCATGAAGCGCTCGCCATCCTTGTTAACCAGATAGCCACCCTCGCCGCGTACACCCTCGGTGATCAGCATCCCCTTGCCGGCGATCCCGGTTGGGTGAAACTGATAAAACTCCATGTCCATCAACGGAATGCCGGCGCGCAATGCCATCGCGGTTCCGTCGCCGGTGTTAATGTGCGCATTCGAGGTGGTGCGGTAGACCTGACCGCAACCCCCGGTTGCGAGCACAGTCGCCTTGGCCTCGATCAGCAGGGGCTCGCCAGTCTCGATCTCGAGTATCAGCGCGCCAAGGATGGCACCCTCGTCATCGCGGATCAGATCGATCGCAAAGTACTCATCGAAAAAATGCGTTCTCGCGCGCACATTCTGCTGGTACAACGCGTGCAGGATTGCATGCCCGGTGCGGTCGGCCGCGGCGCAGGTGCGCGCCGCTTGGGCGCCCCCGAAGTCCTGGCTCTGCCCGCCGAAGGCGCGCTGATAGATCTTGCCACTGTCCAGACGCGAAAATGGCACCCCGTTGTGTTCGAGTTCGTACACGGTGGGTATCGCCTCGCGGCACATGAACTCGATCGCATCCTGGTCACCGAGGTAATCCGAGCCCTTTACCGTGTCGAACATGTGCCAGTGCCAGTTGTCCGGCAGCACGTTGGCGAGCGCAGCGTTGACGCCGCCCTGCGCGGCCACCGTGTGCGAGCGCGTCGGGAATACCTTGGAGACGACTGCTACACGGCAGTCCGTGTCCGCCAGTTGAATCGCGGCATTCAGGCCGGCGCCGCCGGCGCCGATGATCAATGCGTCAAAACGTCGTTTGTTCAAAGCCATGTTGTTTTCGAGTTTCCAGAGACCAGGGGGTTCAGGCCAAGCGGGCCAGGATCAGTGCCTGCGCGGCCCAAAGGCCCATGGCGGCGAGGGCGAGCGCAATCAGTCCCAGCAGTGTTGCACGCATCGCGATCGGGTGGACGTAATCGATCAATACGTCGCGCACACCGATCCAGGCGTGCATCAGCACGCTGAGGACGAACAGCAAGAGTGCGACGCTGACCACCGGTCCGCCGATCCAGGCCTTCCAGGCTGGATAGCCGACCGGTGGTGAAAACAGCAGAACGGCCAGCAGATAGGTCAAAAACAGCGCGACGTAGATTGCGGTCGCGCGCTGGATCGCCCACGCCTTGAGTCCGGATGCCTTGCGACTCATAAGACGCCCCCCGTCAGCAGCAGCCCGAGGATCGGTCCGGCAATGACCACCGCAAGCGCCGTTTGTCGGGCCATCGTCTTCTCCACGCCGAGATCGACGTCGATCAGCAGATAACGGATACCGGCGAGAAGGTGGTGGATCAGCGACCACATCAGCAGAAAGACAAAAAGTATCCCGGGCACGCCGTGCACGGCGGCCGAAGCCGCCGCATATCCCTCGGGCCCGGACAGCGACAGGTCGAGCAGAAAAATCAGATAGGGCAGCGCGAGAAACATGAACACGCCGGTAGCGCGGTGGATGATGGACATGATGCCCCCGATCGGGAGCCTGATCTTCAACAGGTCGAGGTGAACCGGGCGGCGGCTTGTACTTGTCATGGATGCTTCATCTTCCGGTGAGTCTCATTAATTAATAGCCTATGTAAGAGACTCGCGGCCGAAAATCAAACCCTTGTACGGACGTGCGTCCTAGTCGGCGTGTTGCGTTGCAGCAAAAGCATCGAAAAACCGCGACCTTACGCCAGTAAGGCGGTCAGAATGGCGCCTAACTATTTAATTTTTTTGGTTTGCCCCTGACAGCGCCGCGTGCAGGAAGCGAAAAAGCCTGCGCCCCGCACCTGCCGGCTGGCCAAGCGCGATCTCTCGGGCTGCGTCGCGGCTCAACTGGCGCAGGCGCTGCCGGTCGAGGTCCTGATGCTGATCCAGCAGCGTCTGCAGCGCACCGTCGCCCTCGGCCGCCAGGCGGTCACGCCAGTACTCGGCCTGCCTGAACGCCTGCTTGGTGGCGACGTCGCGTGAGTGTCTGCCCTCGAGGTAGGCGCGCACCGCGCCGAGTGCATCGGCGTCCATGAACTTGACACAGTGTTTGAGCTGGCGATTGCGTGCGCCCGACGGGCGCATGGGCCGTACCAGTGCGAGTGCCTCGCGCAGGCGCGCAGCGACGCCCAGATCCGCCAGTTCCCGCTCGTTCAGTGCAGTCATTTGTTCGGCCAGTGCCTGTAGCGCGGCGAGTTCACGCTTCCTGGCCGATTTGCTCGGCTTGTCGCGGTGGATGGCATCGTTCATGGCGCTGCCGCGGCCTCCAGGTACTCGATTCGCAATTGCAGACGCAGCCGGCCCTGCCACTCGTTCTGGTCCAGGCGATACGCCGCATGGATGAAAGCCGGCATCGTCGGCAGGCCATCGACCGCATGGAAAGCGATCCCGTCGAGGGTCATGTCCGCGGCCATGGGCCTCAGCAGCAGCTTCCAGTGCTTGCCCCCGACCACCCGGCTGCTGACCACCTCGAAACGGTCATCGAACATGGGTTCGGGGAACCCTTGCCCCCAGGGGCCGCCGTCGACCAACTGTCGCGCGGTTTCCAATGTCATCGCGCTTGGCTCGATGGACCCATCGGAATGGACCAGGGGGAGCAGGTCGTCGGGCGCGAGATGGTCACGCACCGTGGCATCGAACACCTGGGAGAAGGTATCGAACCTGTCTGCATCAAGTGTCATCCCGGCGGCCATCGCATGGCCTCCGAACTTTCGGATCACGCCCGGGGCGCGGACTGCCACCTCGTCCAGCACGTCGCGCACGTGCAGGCCATCGATGGACCGCGCCGAGCCTTTGAGCTCCCCGTGCCCCGCGGACGCGAACGCGATCACCGGCCGGTGATACCGTTCCTTGATGCGCGATGCGAGTATCCCGATAACGCCCTGATGCCAATCGGGACGGTACAGGCAAAGACCCCAGGGCAGATCGTCGACTTGCCGCGGGGCCCAATCGGCCAGCATCGCCTCCGCCTGCTGTTTCATGCCCTCTTCGATCGCTCGCCGCTCGCGGTTCAGACGATCCAGGTCAGTGGCCAGGTTCGAGGCCTCCTGCGCATCGTCGGCAAGCAGGCAGCGGATGCCCAGTGCCATATCGTCCAGCCGGCCCGCCGCATTCAGCCGCGGACCCACCGCAAAACCCATATCGCACGCCTGCGCACGCGCGGGATTGCGTCCGGCCACCCGCAGCAGGGCACTGATGCCGGGGCGGCAGCGCCCGGCACGGATGCGCTGCAGGCCCTGGTGGACGAGCACGCGATTGTTACGGTCCAGCGGCACGACGTCGGCCACCGTGCCGAGTGCGACCAGGTCCAGGTAGTCGGCCATGTTCGGCACCGCAATACGCCGCTTCTCAAACCAGCCCGTTTCGCGCAGACGACGCCGCAGGCCCAGTAACACATAGAAGATCACCCCGACCCCGGCCAGTGCCTTGGACGGAAACGGGTTACCCGGCAGATTCGGGTTCACCAGCGCCTCGGCATCAGGCAACACATCACCGGCCAGGTGATGATCGGTCACGACGACCTGCCACCCTAGGCGGCGGGCCGCGGCAACACCGGCCACGCTCGAGATGCCGTTGTCGACAGTCACGATGAGCTCTGGCCCGCGTGCTCGTGCGTACTCGACAATCTCCGGCGTCAGGCCGTAACCGAACTCAAAGCGGTTGGGCACGAGAAAATCGACCGCCTGGTGACCAAATGCCCGCAACGCGAGCACGCTCAGCGCACAGCTGGTTGCCCCGTCGGCATCGAAGTCGCCGACGACCAGGATCCGGCGCTGCTCGTGCAATGCACTGGACAGCACGTCGACCGCGGCCTCCAGCCCGGCCATGAGGTCGGGCGGCGCAAGTGACGACAGGTCGCGTTCAAGCGCTGCCCGGTCGGCGATTCCACGCATCCGATAGATGCGCCAGAGCAAGGGCGGCAGGCCGGATGGACAAGGCAGCGCGTCCAGGGCCTTTCTGTCAGTGTGTCGGACAATGGTCTTCTGCATCCGCCGGCGGATCGCATGGCCAGTCGGCCGCTGCCTACGATGGACACCAGCATAGCAGCAACGCCTGCTATGATGTCGCCGCCTGGCTGTCGGAACGACCCATGTACCAAACCGTCACACCGCATTGGAGCGAGGCCCCGCCCTCCCCTGCCCTCGCGCCGGGCCAGGTGGATGTCTGGCTGATTCGCCCGGGGCCGTCGCATCCACGGGCAGCGGCCGATGGCGGCCCACTGGCGACATGGCATGATGCCGTGCAAGACGCGATGCGCGGTATCCTCGCGCGCTATCTCGGCGTCACCGCTGACGAGCTCGTCATCGACCGTCTCGACGGTGGCAAACCCTATCTGACGCATCCCGGACCCCCGACGGGGTTCAATCTGTCGCATGCGACAGGGGTCGCCGCCCTGCTCGCGGTCACCCGTAGCGGCGATGTCGGGGTCGACATCGAGGCGCTGCGCAGGATCGACGATCCACTGCGGCTCGCGCGGCGGGCGCTGCCGGTCGCCGACGCATCCGAGATCGCGGCATTGCCGGGCGCCCGGCGCACTGAGCGTCTGCTCGATTACTGGACCCGCATGGAGGCCCGGCAGAAGGCGCTGGGAAGGGGGATCTTTGCCGCCCCGGCGGATCCGGCACGGCTGTCGAATGTGAGCTTCCAACCGGGACCCGGGCTGTTCGCAAGCCTGTCCTTGTCACCCCGGCACGATATGCCTTTGCGACTGCGCTTCTTCCGTTGCGACGCCCGATGAATCGTCGGCGGACAGCGGTTATGATTGCCGCCGTTCAGAAACCCCAAGAACGCACGCAAAGGGAGTGTCATGTCCGAAAGATCCATTCTGGTCACCGGTGGTGCCGGCTATATAGGAAGTCACACGGTCCGCCAGCTCGGCGAACAGAACCGGCGTGTGGTCACGCTCGACAACCTGTCCAAAGGGTTCCGCGAACATGTGCTGTTCGGTGATTTCGTCGAGGGCGATACCGCAGACAGCGAGCTCGTTGCGCGGATCCTGCGCGATCACCAGGTCGAGACGGTCATCCACTTCGCCGCGCATACCGTGGTGCCCGAATCCGTGGCCGACCCGTTGGAATACTACCGGAACAATACCTGCGCAACGCGCAATCTGCTTGCGTGCTGTGCCGATGCCGGCGTGAAACATTTCGTTTTTTCGTCGACCGCGGCCGTCTATGGCACACCCGACCAGGACCAGTGCTGGGAAGATACCCCGACGCGGCCGATCAACCCGTATGGCATGTCGAAGCTGATGAGCGAGTACATGCTGCGCGATCTGGCGGCAGCCAGTGACCTGCGCTACGTGATCCTGCGCTATTTCAATGTGGCAGGGTCGGATCCAGAGGGCAGGATAGGCCAGTCCACGCCCGGTGCGACGCTGCTGATGAAGGTCGCAGCCGAACAGGCGCTCGGCAAACGCGAGGCCTTGTACATTTTCGGTACCGACTACCCGACGCCCGACGGGACCGGCGTGCGCGACTATATCCATGTAGAGGATCTCGCCGATGCCCACCTCAAGGCGATCGATTACCTCGGCGCGGGTGGGGAATCGCAGATCCTGAACTGCGGTTATGGACACGGCTACAGTGTGCGCGAGGTGTTGGAGACGGTGCAGCGGGTGCATGGGTCGGCGCTGAATATCATCGAAGAGGCGCGCCGTCCGGGCGACCCGCCGGCACTGATCGCCGGGGCCGCCAAGGTCCGCGAGGTGCTCGGCTGGACACCACGCTACGACGACCTGGAAGCGATCGCCCGCAGCTCACTCAACTGGGAGCGCAAGCTGCTAGAGCGCGGCCGGTGACCGAGGTACAAATCCTGGTGCTGGCGATCGTCCAGGGGCTGACCGAGTTCCTCCCGATCTCCAGTTCAGGGCACCTGATCCTGTCACCGCTGCTGTTCGGCTTCGCGGACCAGGGGCTCGCGTTCGACGTTGCCGTCCATCTGGGCTCGCTGATCGCGGTGCTCGCCTACTTTCGTAGCGAAATCTGGCACATCGCACGGCATTGGTTGCGTTCATTCGGACCGGGCCGCCCGCAGACACAGCACAGCCGGCTCGGCTGGGCGATCATCGTCGGGACCCTGCCCGTTGTGCTCGTCGGGTGGTTGTTGAAGTCACTGGTCGAAACGGATCTGCGTGCGCCCTGGGTGATCGCCACGACCACCATCGTGTTCGGCCTGCTGCTGGGCTGGGCGGACCTGCGCGGCCGGCGCCAGCGCAGTCTGGCGCAGCTCAGGGTCCGCGATGGCCTGCTGATAGGGGCTGCGCAGATATTGGCATTGATCCCGGGCACCTCACGCTCAGGCATCACGATGACGGCCGGCCTTTGGCTGGGCTTCACGCGCGAAGCGGCGTCGCGCTTTTCGTTTCTGTTGTCCATCCCGGCCATACTGGCATCCAGCAGCCTGGTTACGATCGACCTGCTCGAGTCCGGCAACGCGGTCGACTGGTCGGGACTCGCGCTCGGGGTCGGGCTTTCGGCGATTTCCGCCTATCTGGCGATCTTTTTCTTCTTGCGGCTGATCGAGCGCATCGGCATGTGGCCGTTCGTGATCTACCGGCTGCTGCTCGGTGCGCTGATTCTGCTGATGATCTACTGAGACGCCTGCTTCAGGAGTGCGTGAACGAACCTCACCGGGATCGCGTAGGTGATGCCGGACGGCTTTTCGAGCGCGGCCTCCTTGCTGCCCTTGACCAACACGCTGTTGATGACCCCGACCACTTCGCCGGAGTGTTGCCAATATACGGGACTGCCGCTGTTGCCGGGATAGGCAGTGGCATCGAGCTGCAGGACGTCGTAGGGATCGCGCATCGCACGGATCATCTTTGCCGTGAGGACCTTGGCGCCCAACTGCGGTGGGGCCATGGGACTGATCGACGACACGATCCCGCGGTGTGTCACGGGATAGAGCCCCAGTGCCATGCCGATCGGGAAGCCGGTGAACGCAACCTCGGTCCCTTCTCGCACCGGACGCGCCTCGGCAAGGCTCAGCGCCGGTAGTGGGTTGCTGATCGAGAGCAGCGCCAGGTCGTGCACCGTATCGCTCGCGACGACGCGCGCCGCATGGAAGCGCGCCTTGCGGCCGCGACCCGAGAACACCGCGAGCTGCTCCTGCCGGCTGGCGTCGAGTGCGTCCGGCAGCACATGGTGATTGGTCACGACCAGCCGGCCATTGCCGACCACGAAGCCGGTGCCGCTGAAGCGTTGCCGTGGACTGCCAGTCGGCTGGAATGTCCCGACCGCGACCACCGAGGGCCGGACACCGTCTATCACGTCCGGCAGCGATGCGGTGCCGGCGGCAGAGGCCGCTGCACAGGCCAGCAGCAGGCCGCATGCGGGGAGCGCTGGGCGCACCCTGCGGTGCACCCGCGGCTTTGCGGTATACTCCGCTTTTCGGAAGATCTGCAGTCTTTTCATGGCCTTCTTGCTCCACCAGCTTATCTCGGATTCCGCACGCCGCACGCCGCAGGCGCCGGCGCTGCTGTTCAAACAACAGACCCTGAGCTACCAGGCATTGCAGCAGGAGGTTGCCCGCGTCGCGACCGGCCTGCGGGCGCTCGGTGTCGAACGCGACGAGCGGGTCGCAGTATACCTGCCCAAACAGTTCGAGACGGTGACCGGTCTGTTCGGCACCATGGCCGCCGGCGGCGTCTTCGTGCCGGTCAATCCATTGCTCAAACCCGAGCAGGTCGGGCACATACTGCGCGATTGCGCGACCCGGATCCTCATTACCAGCGCCGATCGCGCCCGCCTGCTCGGCGAGACGCTCGCCGAGTGTCCGGAACTCACGCAGCTGATCATCACCGGCGAGCATCCCGACCTGCCGCAGGAACTGCCGCAGGCGGTGCAACGCTGGAAGGATTTGCTGGGTTCGCCTGAGTTTCCGGTGCTACGGCGGATCGATGCGGACATGGCCGCAATCCTTTACACGTCGGGCAGTACCGGACGGCCGAAGGGCGTGGTGCTGTCGCATCAGAACATGCTGGCGGGCGCACGGAGTGTCGCAAGCTATCTGGCGAACACCGCGGATGACCGGCTGCTGGCGGTCCTGCCGTTCAGTTTTGACTATGGGCTGAGCCAGTTGACCACCGCCTTTTCGGTCGGCGCGTCGGTCGTGCTGATGGACTATCTGTTGCCCCGCGACGTGATCCGTGCGGTCGACAAGTACCGTGCGACCGGACTGGCAGCGGTCCCGCCGCTCTGGAACCAGCTCGCGACCCTCCCCTGGCCGGCGGGCGCGGCAGAATGCCTGCGCTTCATCACGAACTCCGGCGGCGCGATGCCGGTTCAGACTACCCGGGCGTTGCGCGCGGCGCTTCCGAACACCAAGGTCTTCCTGATGTACGGCCTGACCGAGGCCTTTCGCTCGACCTACCTGCCGCCGGAACAGGTCGCGGTACGGCCGGAATCGATGGGTCAGGCGATACCGAACGCCGACATCATGGTCGTGCGCCCCGACGGCAGCGAGTGCGACCCGGACGAGCCGGGTGAACTGGTGCACCGTGGCGCGCTGGTAGCACTCGGATACTGGGGTGACCGGGACAAGACCGCGATCCGCTTCAAGCCAGCGCCCGGTCAGCCGTCGGGCCTGCCCAACCCGGAGCTCGCTGTGTGGTCGGGCGATCAGGTGCGGCGCGACAGCGAAGGTTATCTCTACTTCGTCGGCCGCAACGACGAGATGATCAAGACCTCGGGCTACCGCGTCAGTCCGGGAGAGATCGAGGAGGTCGTCCACCAGATGCCTGCGGTCGAACAGGCCGCGGCCTTCGGGGCGCCGCATCCGCAGCTCGGCTACGGTATCGTGGCGCTGGTGCAGGCAGATCCCGAGCGGCTGTCGGCGGACGAGGTCCGGTCGCACTGTGGCCTGCATCTGCCGATGTTCATGCTCCCCGGACACATCGAGATCGTGCGCGAGCTTCCGCGCAACCCCAACGGCAAGCTCGACCGCAAGGCGCTGTCGCTGCGCTTCGCCGAGGTCTTCACCGGGTCTTGAATGGCGAAATGAGCGACCGGCCCGTGCATGCCCCGCTGCAACAGTTCCCGGTCGTGGACGATGCGCTGATGGTTGGTGGCATGACTGTCGCCCAGCTGGTGGCACAGGTAGGCACGACGCCGTTCTATGCCTATGACCGCGAGGCCATGACGCGGCGCATGAGCCAGTTGCGCACCGCGTTGCCGGATGGCCTGTCGATTCACTATGCGGTAAAGGCCAACCCGATGCCGGCCGTTGTCGATCACATGGCCGGTCTGGCAGACGGGCTGGACGTCGCCTCGCTGGGCGAGTTGAAACTCGCGCTCGACAGCCAAACCGACGCCGGTGACATCAGTTTTGCAGGGCCGGGTAAGGATGAGCGGGAGCTGCGTGCCGCGGTCGCCGCCGGGATTACGCTGAACCTGGAGTCGAGTGGCGAACTGCGGCGTGCGATTCGCGTCGGCGAGACGCTCGGCATCACGCCGCGCGTCGCGGTGCGCGTGAATCCGGACTTCGAACTGAAGTCATCCGGTATGAAGATGAGCGGCGGCGCCAAGCCGTTCGGCATCGATGCCGAACAGGTGCCGGCAGTGCTCGAGCAGATCGGACGCGCCGGCCTGCACTTCCGGGGTTTCCAGATATTCAGCGGATCGCAGAATCTGCGCGCCGAGCGACTGATCGAGGCACAGAACGCGACCTTCGACCTGGCTGCGCGTCTGGCCGAGGACGCGCCGGCGGCCGTGGAGGTGCTCAACGTCGGGGGCGGCTTCGGCATCCCCTACTTCCCGGGTGACCGACCGCTGGATTTGCACGCGATCGGGGACAACCTTGCATCGCGGGTTCAGGAATGTCGGCAACGACTCGGGGGGACGGATGTGATCGTCGAGTTGGGTCGCCACCTGGTTGGCGAGGCCGGTATCTACGTCTGCGAGGTCCTCGACAAGAAGACCTCGCGCGGCGTTACCTATCTGGTTACCGACGGTGGCCTGCATCATCACCTTGCGGCATCCGGAAACTTTGGGCAAATCGTGCGGAAGAACTTTCCGCTGTACGCGGCACATCGGGTCTTCGGACAGCCGCGCGAAACGGTCAACATCGTCGGTCGATTGTGCACGCCGCTGGATCTGCTCGGAGAGCGGGTCGAGGTCGGCGTTGCACAACCCGGTGACTATATCGTGATACTGCAGTCGGGTGCGTACGGCTTTTCCGCCAGCCCCCAGCTGTTTCTCAGTCACCCGCCGCCGCTCGAGATCCTGGTCTGAGGAAAGTCGCCGGGGAAGCGCTGCTTGATCCAGGCCGCAGACCAGTCCGATAGCTGGTCGCGCCAGTCGGCGCGCGAAAAGGTATGGTCGGCATCTTCGAGTACCCGCACCTCGGTCGTTGCCGCGTCCAGCCAGGCACGCCAGTCCGACGCCTTGTTGACCGTGTCGAGATATTCCTTCGCGGTCAGGTCGCGTCCGCTGACAACGACCAGAACCGGTCCGGGAAAAGAGGTCTGGGCGAGGCGCAACCGTTCCGGCAGCGGCGTGACGTCGCCGGTACGGGCCGCCGACCGTATGGCGATACTCGAGCCCAGATTGGCGAAGAAGTGCTTTAACGCAGACGTGAAGTCGTAGCGCAGCGACGCGATCTGGCGCCAGAAGGAGCCACTCATCGCGCGCCTTGGATAGTAGTGCCGGATGAAGGTCCTGGCCTCGCTTTCCTCGGTGCGCACCCAGGGGTTCACCGCGATTTGGCCGACCACCCGGTCATCTAGGTTCGCATACACGGCGTTGGCGCTTGCCGCGTCACAAAGGCCCCACAGCACAATGCCATGCAATCGCGGTTCGTATTTCATGAGCACATCGGCCGCGGCGCGCACATCCTGTTCGATCCCTTCGAAATCGCGGCGTTCCCCGGTGCTGTCGCCCATGCCGCGGTAGTCGAAGCGAAAGACCGGTATGCCTTGCGCGGCCAGACTCCTCGCCAGCAACACGAATTGACGATGACTGCCGACACGATACTGCGGCCCCCCGACGACCAGCAACAGACCGACGGCGGAGGCGCTGCCCGATGCGTGGTGCAGCATGCCGAGCAGGCGTTCCCCGGCACATTCGAAGAAGAGGGGTTGTTCGCTCATGTTGCCGCGCAGCTCGACAGGCAGTCGACGATGTTATCGACCAGCGCCGGACAGGGTGAGATCTCCCGGGTCGCCCAGAAGTCACCGCACTGCGTCGTCTCGCAATTCACGATGCTACCGGCCGACCGCCAGTCGTCGATCGCGTGCTGCAGGCCCGTCCGGATCTCGTCTGTCGGCTCGGAGACGACCTCCACGCAATTCACCCGCGCCGGGGGGCTGCCCGAGAGCCCGGTAAGCGCCAGCGCGTCCAGGCCGCTGGCCAGCTCCGGCGACAGGCGATAGCCGGCGATCTCCAGCGTATCGCCGGCCAGCAGGCGCCTTCGTAGCGCGGAAATTCTTTCCCGGCCGCCGCCCATCAGCGACGCTGTCAGTCTGAGGCGCAGCATCTCGTCGAGTTGCTGCTTGCCTGACAGCTGCGGATGGACCAGCGTAAGAGAATGCACCGCGTGCCGCGCCGCTGCATCGACCGCGATCAGTGCGCCGGCGCGAAAACCGACGATATGTAGCCTGACCTGCGGATTCATGTGACGGATCACCGCATCGATGTCTGAGCGCCAGACCCTGATCGACGCGTCGGCAAAATCGCCTTCGCTGTCGCCTGTGCCGAAGAAATCGAATAGCAGTACATCATAGCCGGCATGCCCGGCACGTCGTGCCAGTGCGGCCATCAGATGCCGGGATTTGTTCATTTCTTCGGCGAACGGCGGTACGATCAGCACACTTTCACGAGCGACCTCTGCGTCAGGATGCAGTTCGCCGATGCAAAACAGGTCTCCGTTGCCTCCGTTGAGAAAAAACGCCTGCTGCATCGCGCTGCTGTAGAGATCAGAGCTTGGCCTGAACGAAGGCCGCAAGATTGCCGAGTGTCTCGAAGGTCTCCCCGGTGATGTCGTCGTCCTCAAACTGGATTCCAAAGCTCTTCTCCAGTGCCGTTATCACCCCTAATACGGCCAGAGAGTCGAATTCTGGAATGTTCCCTAGCAGCGCGGTTTCCGGCCCCAGCGTGCTCGTGCGCTCCCCGAGTTCCAAGGATTCGCCGACGATCTGCCGGACTCGATCGAATGTCGTCATCAGTTTGCGGATTCCATGCGGATGCCTCACCGGGTGCCGGCGCAGTATATCAAAGCGCAGCACCGGCCCGCGCTGGGTCACCTCCGCTCGCTGAGGCATAATCCGCGCACTGCCGTGCACCACGCGGGCCTCGCCGGGTGCCATCCCGACCGGGTTTCCGGGACAGGAAGCGGCGTGCCAGGTCAGCGAGATAGGAGAGACTGCGTGACAATTCCCGGACTCACCGGAGCCATCGGGCCCAGACCTTCAACCCATCCGGTCGACGGGAAAGGCCTGTCCGGCACCGAGGACCATCTCTCGGATGTCCAGCACATCGAGGGTCCCGGCGTGTGGCTGGCATCCAGCCGAGGCTGGGTGCTGCGCGAGGGCGACATCAGCTGCGCGGTCGCGGGCAACGTCGACTGGCTGGACAAGGAGCTGGCGAATGCGCAGACGAAGCGCGACCCGGCACATGCCTTACTGCAGGCTTTCCGGGTACACGGCCCGGATCTTCTGCAAATCATCGGGGGCAGGTTTGCGATCTGCGTCTGGGATCAACGCAACCGAACCGGGCTGGTGGCCTGCGACCGTTTCGGGCAACTGCCGGTCTTCTGGGCCCGGACGCCGGATGGGCAGCTGTTGATCGCCCCGACCGCGACGGCGGTCAATGACTTGACGGGCAGCCCGCCCCGGTTATCGGACCAGGGTATCTACAACTATCTCTATTATCATATGGTGCCGGCACCGGACACGGTGTTCGAAGGCGTCCACAAGCTGATGGCGGCCCACGCGCTGTTCGCCGAAGATGGCGATTGGCGGGTCGGACGCTACTGGGCGCCCGATTTCCGCGAGACGGCCGACGCGTCACTGTCGCATGCGGCCGAGGAAATGTTGGGGCTGCTGAGCAGTTCCGTGGCGCGCCTGGCCGATTCCGAACAGACCGGGGCCTTCTTGAGCGGGGGGCTGGACAGCTCCACGGTGGCGGGCCTGCTCGCCGGCTACCGGCCCCACCCCACCACCTACTCGATCGGCTTCAATGCCGATGGCTATGACGAGATCGCCTATGCGCGCATGGCCAGCGAGCATTTCCAGACCGATTTCCGCACCTACTATGTGACGCCCGAAGACGTCCTCGCAGAGCTGCCGCGAATCGCCGCCGCCTACGACGAGCCGTTCGGAAACTCCTCGGCGTTGCCGGCCTACTTCTGCGCGCGATTTGCCGCCGAAGACGGCATTAAGCGCCTGCTGGCGGGCGATGGCGGCGACGAGCTGTTTGCCGGCAACGAACGCTACGCGCGACAGAATGTGTTCGAGCGCTATGGGATGCTGCCGGGCTGGATGCGCAGCAGCCTGCTCGAACCGCTGCTGTTCGGCATCCTCCCGGAACAGGCGCGCCTGGTCGCCAAGGCGCGCAGTTACATCGAACAGGCAAAGATAACGCTGCCGGACAGACTTCAGACCTACAATTTCCTCAACCGGCTCGGCAGCCAGCAGATCGTGACGTCGTCATTCCTGGAAAGCGTCGATGCCGATCAGCCCAGCCAGCTCGACAATGCGTTATACCGGCTGCCGCAAAACGCCTCGAGGCTCAACCGGATGCTGTACCTCGACTGGCATCACACGCTGGCGGACAACGACCTGCGTAAGGTCAATCGTATGTGTGAGCTGGCCGGAATCGAGGTCGAGTACCCGATGCTGGACGACCGTCTGGTGGAATTCTCCACGCGTGTCTCCAGCGCGCGAAAAATGCCGCGCAACCGGCTGCGCGATTTCTTCAAGCGGGCAGTGGCCGACTTCCTGCCGCGCCAGATCATCGACAAGCCGAAGCACGGTTTCGGGCTGCCCTTCGGCGTCTGGATGGCGGAACACCCGGGCCTGCAGGCGCTGGCCCATGACAACCTGTCACGGATGCGGCGGCGCGGCTACATACGACCGGAGTTCATCGACGAAATCATCCGCCGGCACCGCGATCAGCATGCCGGCTACTACGGCGAATTCATCTGGGTGCTGATGATGCTGGAACTCTGGCTGACTGCCCAGGGCTACGAGCCCTGAGCAATCAAATCAGACCATGGTGGCAGCGCGCCAGATCCAGCGCGAAGCGTGGCAGCTGTTTGCGCCAGGGTGTGAATCGCGGCACCCGGAACGGGTCGGTGTCCGCGTCCAGTGTGCCCCAGTCGGTCGATACCGCCGCCTCGAAGCCCGCATCGCGCACGATATCTGCGTGCACCGGGCGGTAGTCCTGGCCCAGCCGGCCGTTCGGATAGGCGAAAAGATGCAGTTCGCGCTGCAGCCGGTCCTCGATTGCCCGCTTACCGTCCTCGATCTCGGCGCGCGCCTCGGCGTCGTCGACCGAGGCCAGTATCGGATGTGTCACCGTGTGGCCGCCGATGGTCACGCCGGCGGAGTCCGCCAGCGCGCGCAATTGCTGCGTGCTCATCATCAGATCGTCGGGCAGATCGTGCACCCGAGCTGCGAACGCATCGACCTTGTCCTGCCGCAGCGCGGGCGGCAGGTGTTTCCACGCGTCGATCACGGACGCCGCGGCCCTGCGCCTGGAGTCCCAGTCGGTCAGGTCGAAGCAGTCCTCGCCCGGCACGTCGACCGTGTGCCGGCCGTCGGTCAGGCGTCGCAAGGTCTCGATGATCGAGTCGTTCCACATGCGGCCACCATCCAGGTAGCCGCTGGCCACGAAAAACGTCGCGGGAACGTCGAACTCCTGAAGAATCGGCAACGCGACGGTGAAATTGTCGGCATAGCCGTCATCGAAAGTGATGCTGACCGTGCGCCCCGACAACGCACCGGCAGCCGCCCGCTGCAGCGCGTCGCGTAGAGCGATCACCTCGAAGTTGGCGGCCAGCATCCGGACCAGGCCGCGGAACCAGGCGGCGGTAGGCTCGCCCGGACTCATTGGATCCGCCTCGCGCAGCACACGGTGAAAGATCAAGGTGTGATGGCGTGCACGACGCATCGCGAGCGCTGCCAATTGCTCAATCATCTGAAATCGCGGTTGGTACGATCATCGGGTCGGTCTGTCGATGTTCACCGGGTAGCGCGAAGCCGGGGGTCACGACACGGCTTTCGGTTAATAGAACTGTTTCTTTATCTCGTCCAGACTGACATGGCGGACGTCCCTGCCCTTGACGAAATAGATCACATACTCCGAGATGTTGCAGCATCGATCGCCCATGCGCTCGAGCGCGCGAGCAGCCCAAATGAGATCCAGGACACCGGGAATCGAACGCGGGTCTTCCATCATGTAGGTCATGCCCTGGCGCATCACACTCTCGTACTCGCGGTCGATACTGACGTCCTCGTGCGCAACATCGATCGCGGCCTCGACGTCCATGCGCGCGAAGGCGTCGAGCACGCTGTGCAGCATTCGCTGCACCAGGGTCCCCAGGTGCACGATCCGGCTGAAGAGGTTGCGCCCGTGATCTCCGCCGGCCGCGCGTATTGCCATCCGCGCGACGCGCTTGGCCTCGTCGCCGATCCGCTCCAGGTCGGCCGTTGTCTTGATCACTGCCAGCACCAGTCGCAGGTCGCTCGCGGTGGGCTGCCGCAGTGCCAGAATCTTCGCGCACTGCTCGTCGATATCGACATCACAGGCGTTCACCTTGTAGTCGTTCGATACCACGACCTCGGCCGTGGCTGATTCGCCGCGGTTGAGCGCATCGATCGCCATTTCCAGCTGCCGCTCGACCAGTCCGCCCATCGCGAGTACACGCGAGCGGATATCTTCCAGTTCCGCATTGAACTGCTGCGAGTAATGGTGTTTCAGGTCGGTCGTGTCCATTTCTTTTCCATGCGAAGACTTGCGGCCATCCTCCGATCGATGCGGCGATCGGATACGGGCCTTCATCGTGACCCCGGAATTCTATCAGCCGAGCAGCCGGGACGCGGGGAAGTGGCAAATGAAGCGGCTGCCCTCGCCGGGCCGGCTATCGATCTCCAGCGTCGCCTCATGGCGCTTCAACACGTGTTTGACGATCGCCAGACCCAGTCCGGTGCCGCCGCGCTGTCGGGAACGCCCGGTATCGATCCGGTAGAAGCGTTCGGTCAGGCGCGGGATATGCTCGGCGGCGATGCCCTCGCCGTCGTCGCTTACTTCGAGCCGGCTTTGAACCCCCCGATCCTCCCAGGTCAGTTTGATCAGGCCGTCTGCGGGCGTGTGGTGCGCCGCATTGACCACCAGGTTGCTGACGGCACTGCGCAGCTGCTTTTCGTCCCCCAGGATCCGCCGCGCGGACCGGACGTCGCACTCGATCTCTGCGACGTCCGAGCCCAGCGCGCGGCATTCGTCGGCAATCAGCCGCAACATGCCGCCGACCTCGACTTCCTGCTGCATGGACCTGACCGATTCTCCCTCGAGTCTCGCCAGCAGCAGCAGGTCCTCGACGATCTGGCGCATCCTGGCCGCTTGCTGTCCCATCAGCTCTATCGGGCGTCGCAGTCGCTCGTCCTGGAGCAGCTCGCTCGCCTGCAGGTTCTCGACGAAGCCACTCAACACCGTCAGCGGCGTGCGCAGCTCGTGCGACACATTGGCGACGAAGTCCCGTCGTACCGTTTCGTGCCTCAGGCGCTCGCTGATGTCTTGGGCCAGCAGCAGGGTCTGGCCCTCGCCGTATGGCGCCAGCCGGACCTCCAGTTTGCGCTCGCTGTTGCCGGGCGAAGTGGTCTGCAGCGTCGCTTGGTAGTCGGCGCGCCGGATGAACTCGGTGGCCTCCGGGTGGCGAAACAGGTTGGACAGCGGCTGACCGACGTCCTTGGCCGCCTGCAGCCCGAGCAGGCGGATCGCGGCATCGTTGAACCAGCGGATCCTGCCCTCGGCATCCAGCGCGACCGTCGCGTCGGGCAAAGCGGACGTGGAGGCCGCGTATTCGTTCAGCAGGGTCGTCAGCCGCCTTTCGCGCTGTGCCTGGTGTGCGGAAACCCGAGCGATGCGCGCATAGATATCCCCCCAGATACCCGAATGGGCGGGGATGTCGCCGGCCTCCTGTGCCCCAAGCCAATCCGCGAGGCGTTGCAGATTGAAAAGCGAACGTGCGATGTAGGCGGCGAGCGCCAGGCACAGCGCCAGCGGTATCTCATCCAGCAGGGCCCCGACGGCCCAGGCCGCGAGGATCAGGAGGGCGACGCCCCAGAGTTCCTGAGCCAGGCCGGGTTTTCGATTCAACTCGGCCTCACGGAGAACCGGTACCCTACGCCGCGGACGGTCTGGACCAGGTTTTCCAGGCCGAAGGGTTCCAGCGCCCGGCGCAACCGCCGGATGTGCACGTCCACGGTGCGCTCTTCGATATACACGTTGCGACCCCAGACCAGATCGAGCAGTTGCGACCGCGAATAGACGCGTTCCTGGTGAGTCAGAAAGAAATGCAGCAGCTTGAACTCGGTCGGACCAACCGAGACCGGCTGTTCGTCGGCCAGCACGCGATGCTGTACCAGGTCCATCTCGAGCCGGTTGTCGACGCGGATAAGCTCGCTGCCGTCGCTGCCGGCTCGGCGCAGGACGGCCTTGATGCGGGCCAGCAGCTCGCGGGTCGAAAAGGGCTTGGTGACATAGTCATCGACACCGGCATCGAGCCCCTGCACCTTGTAGTTCTCCTCGTCGCGGGCGGTCAGCATGATAATCGGGAGTTCGCTCAGGCGATCGTCCCGTTTCAACCACTTGGCGAACTCCAGGCCGCTCATGCCGGGCAGCATCCAGTCGAGCAAGATCAGCGAAGGGACCTGATTCTCGACGAGCTTCTGCGCCTCGCTGCCATCCGCTGCCTCGAGCACGTCGTAGCCCGCACCGACCAGCGTCGCCGCCAGCAACTCCCGCACCGCGTACTCGTCTTCCACCACGAGGATCTTTGAATTCGCCACCTGAGTTCACCTGTTTATGACCGGATTGCCGGCCATTACAGAGGCGCATTGTGACAAGGAAATGACCGTCGTGTGTCAACGAAGTTGTATGCCGCCGACGAATCCGGACATTTGGGCGATCGCCCTGCCGAGTGCGGCCCCGAAGCGGCTGGCCAGGCGTTCGAGCGGATCGTCCTGCGTGGTGAAGTCGACGATATCCTCGGCCCCGACAATCTCGCGTGCCACGTACCCGGCACTGCCTATCGCATCGGCGAGGCCGAGTTCGATGCCCTCATCGCCGCTCCAGAACAGGCCGCTGAACAGCTGCGTGTCGTCACCCTTGAGCCGATCGCCGCGCCCGGTCTTGACCGCCTCGATGAAGGTCTGGTGCAGATCGCCGAGCAATGCCGACGCATGCTCCCGGTCGAACTCACTGAGCGGGCTGAACGGGTCGAGGATGCCCTTATGCTGACCCGCGGTCATCAGGCGACGTTCGACGCCGAGTTGATCCATCAGGTCGACGAAACCAAAGCCGTTCATCAACACCCCGATCGAGCCGATAACGCTCGACTCGTTCACATAGATTTCGTCCGCCGCGGCGGCCACATAGTAGCCGCCCGAGGCACAGATGTCGGTCACCACCGCATAAAGCGGGACATCCGGATACTTTTCGCGCAGGCGCAGGATTTCGTTGTGGATGTCGCTCGACTGCACCGGAGAACCGCCGGGGGAGTTGATGCGCAGTATCACGGCCTCGGTGTTGTCGTCCTCGAAGGCGTCGCGCAGCCCGGTCACCACGTTGTCCGCAGACGCCTTCTCAGTCGGCGAGATCACGCCGTCGAGTTCGACCAGCGCCGTGTGCGCCTTGCCGCCCATCGCCTTTTCCGACCAGTCCTTCGGCAACAGCATGAACAGCAGCACGCCGAGATAGACGAAGGTCAGCAACTTGAAAAGGATACCCCAGCGTCGCGACCTGCGGCGCTCTACCAGTGCGTCGCTGGCGAGCCGCTCGACCAGGTCCTTGTGCCACACGTCGTCAGTGGATCCCGTTTCTTTCTTCACTTCGCCAACTCCCGCCTATGAATCCAGCGTCGGTGCCGATAGCCATTGCGACAGCGCCGGAAGGTCTTCGAAACACGCCAGCGCGCCGGCTGCGACCAGCCGCTCCGGGGCGTGTACCCCGTGCGCGACAGCGACCGCATCGACCCCGGCACTCGCGGCCATTTGCATATCGTACTCGGTGTCACCGACCACCACGGCCGCCTGCGGCCGTGTGTCCAGGTCGCAGAGTATCTCTTCGAGCATCTGTGGGTGCGGCTTCGACAGGGTTTCGTCAGCACAGCGTGTCGTATGAAACCAGTCGCCCAATCCACTCTCGGCCAGCGCCTTGTCGAGGCCGCGTCGACTCTTTCCGGTCGCGACCGCGAGCAAGTGGCCGGCGGTGTGCAGTCCCTCGATCATCTGTTGCGCCCCGGCGAACATCCGCGCCGGCTCGATCGCCTCGCCCAGCCAATGACGCCGGTAGGCATCCACCAGTCCGTCCACGTCCGGCCTCCCGACTTCGGGAAACAGACGCTGTACCGCCTCGAGCAGGCCGAGGCCGATGATGTCCCGGGCCGCCGCGTCACTCGGGACGGGCAACCCTGCGTCGGCGGCGGCCTGCTGGATGCAGGCCACGATCCGGGCCTCGGAGTCCATCAGGGTCCCGTCCCAGTCGAACACGATCAGTTGATATCGCTTAGTCATCCAGGGTTTCGACCAATTGTGCCAGTTCATGAGTGAGTGGCGCCTCGACCGTCAAGTCGGGCCCGTGGGGGATCGGAATCCGCAGTGTTGCCGCATGCAGGAACAGCCGCCGCAGGCCGATCGCGCGGAACCGGCGGTTGGCCGCTGCATCGCCATACCGGGGATCGCCAAGGATCGGTGTGCCGTGCGCCGCCGCATGTACGCGGATCTGGTGAGTCCGGCCGGTCTCCAGCGTGGCTTCGACCAGCGACGCCTCGACAAATCGGCGCAACACCCGAAATCGCGTCACGGCCGGCTTCCCCTCGGGGTCGACCCGGACCAGGCGCTCGCCGCCGCGCAGCGTATTCTTGCGCAGTGGAAGGTCGGCACGCCAGCCACCGCCGCGAATCCGGCCATGCAGGAGCGCCAGGTACCGTTTTTCGATGCGTCCCTGCCGCTGAAGTTCCTGTAAGCGGGTCAACGCACTGCGCCTCTTCGCCAGCATCAGGCAGCCTGAGGTCTCCCGGTCGAGACGATGCGCCAGTTCGAGGAACGGGGCATCGGGCCGCGCGGCGCGCAGCAGCTCGATCACCCCATGTGACAGACCGCTGCCGCCATGCACCGCGATCCCGGACGGCTTGTTGATCACCAGCAGGGCATCATCTTCGAACAGGATCGATTGCCGGACCCGGTCGATCAGCCATGCGGCCGGGTCGGTCGACGCCTTCTGCGTCCGACGTACGGGCGGGATGCGGACAACGTCGCCGATCTTGAGCCGATAATCCGGCTTCTTGCGTCCTTTGTTGACCCGGACCTCACCTTTGCGCAGCACGCGGTAAACCCAGGTGCGCGGGACGCCCTTGAGACGGCCGAGCAGAAAGTTGTCCAGCCGCTGGCCGTCATGATTCTCAGCGATTGTGACCAGCTGCACCTGCTCTGCGCGGGCCATGTCGTCAGCCATCTGTAGCAGGTCCATGCGAAAAATGATGCATCTGTCTGATAATTTGATATATTTTGTCGAAGCTGTGGCACCAGGTGTCGATTACAACGCCGAGAATACACCGTGCCGCGCTGAACGAGTTTCCTGCGCCGGGCGAGTCCCGGCGCATTTGAAGCGCATACGCACGCGACGCATCGCCAAGCGAACCGTGATGAGCAGAACGCATCCGCAGGGATCGGGATGCTACCCGACGCCGCACGCGTAGCGCCAGAATATAGCGGCATGACTGATTTTCGACATTGCGGCTGGGGGGACGTGTGTCCCACAGCCTGTCGACCGGCATGTCATAAATGAATTCGCTCTCGTGAGTACTCACGGGCTGAGTCCCCTGCCCGCCTGCGATCGCGCCCAACGGCCCTGCGATCCGACGGCACGCTCGGGTGCTGTTGGCCCTGGAACGTCCGCGAGACAACAAGGAAAACCGAATGAAGCGCATGCTGATCAACGCGACTCAGCCAGAAGAGTTGCGTGTTGCCATCGTCGATGGCCAGAAGTTGTTCAACCTCGATATCGAATCTCCCGGCCGGGAGATGAAGAAAGCCAACATCTACAAGGGACGCATCACGCGCGTCGAGCCCAGCCTCGAGGCGGCCTTCGTCGACTATGGTGCGGAACGTCATGGCTTCCTGCCGATGAAGGAGATTGCCAGAGCCTTTTTCAATGAAGACGCCTTCAGCGCCGGCAAACGCAGCATCAACGAGCTGCTGAAGGAAGGTCAGGAGGTGATCGTCCAGGTCGAGAAGGAGGAGCGCGGCAACAAGGGTGCGGCACTGACCACCTTCCTCTCGCTGGCCGGCCGCTACCTGGTGCTGATGCCCAACAATCCGCGCGCCGGCGGTGTTTCGCGACGCATCGAGGGGCAGGATCGGTCTGAACTCCGCGAGGCGATGAGCAGCCTCGAGATCCCCGAGGGCATGGGTCTGATCGTACGGACCGCGGGTGTCGGCAAGGTCGCCGAGGAACTGCAGTGGGACCTGGATTACCTGTTGCAGCTGTGGAACGCCATCGAGCAGTCCGCCGCCGAGCGCAAGGCCCCGTTCCTGATCTATCAGGAAAGCAACGTGATCATCCGGTCGATCCGTGACCACCTGCGGGCCGATATCGGCGAAATCGTCGTCGATCAGGGCGATACCTTCGCGCAGGCGCGGCAGTTCATCGAGCAGGTGATGCCGAAGTATCTGCGCAAGCTCAGACTCTATGAGGACGAGGTCCCGCTGTTCTCGCGCTACCAGATCGAATCACAGATCGAGTCGGCTTTCCGGCGCGAACTGCGCCTGCCGTCGGGCGGTTCGATCGTGATCGACCACACCGAGGCCCTGACATCGATCGATATCAACTCGGCGCGCGCCACCCGGGGTTCGGACATCGAGGAAACCGCGCTCAATACCAACCTCGAGGCCGCCGACGAGATCGCCCGGCAGTTGCGTCTGCGCGATCTGGGGGGACTTTTCGTGATCGATTTCATCGACATGACCCCGTCACGCAACCAGCGCGAGGTGGAGAATCGCCTCAAGGACGCGATGAAGGAGGACCGCGCGCGTGTTCAGACCGGGCGGATCTCGCGTTTTGGTCTGCTGGAGATGTCGCGCCAGCGGCTGCGCCCCTCGCTTGGCGAATCCGCGCACCAGGTGTGTCCGCGGTGTGACGGTCATGGTCATATCCGCAGCGTCGATTCCCTCGCCCTGTCGATCCTTCGCATCATCGAGGAGGAGGCACTGAAGGAAAACACCGGCCGCGTGACTGCCCAGTTGCCGGTCGAGGTCGCGACTTACCTGTTGAACGAAAAGCGCCAGATGATCGCCGAGGTCGAGGCGCGCCACGGTGTTGCGGTCGTGCTGATACCCAACCGGCAGCTCGAGACACCCAAGTACGAACTCGAGCGTGTCCGACGCCAGGACATGCGCGAGGACGAGGCCCCGAGTCACGCGATGGAGAAGGATTTCACGCCGGACACACTGCCGCCGGCCGAACGCACCCAGCCGCGGGTCGAGCAGCCCGCGGTGCAGAACATCGCCCCCGCATCGCCGGCACCGCAACGCCCGGAAATGCCGAGCACCGCCCCGCCGCCCGTCGTACAGAGCGGCACAGAGAGCGGTTTCATCAAACGGCTGTTCAGCAGCATTTTCGCGCCGCGTGAGGAGCCCGCGGCCAAACCCGCGACGCCGCCTCCCGCGGACCCGACGGCCGCAACCGCACCGGCCAAGGCCGATCAACGCGGCGGTGCCGGCGGTCAGCGTCGCAACCAGCGCAGCGGCAGCCGGTCAGGCGAGGCCCGCCAGGGACGCAGCCGGCGCGGTGGACGAGCGAATCAGGGGGCTTCGACCGCGACCAAGCCACCGGCCAAAGAGGCCGATGCCAAGACTGACAAGACCGGCAAGGTGACCGCGGGCAAACCCGGCAACACACCGTCCGACGACAAGTCGACCGAGGACGGCGCCAAGCGCCGCTCGCGGCGCGGCAGGCGCGCCGGCCGGCGGCGCGGCGGTGGTGGTGGCGACAAGGCCGCGGCGGGCGTCGAGGCGGCCGGTATCGAGAGCGCGAACACGCAGAGAAAGACGGCGGCCGAACCGTCGGACGATGGCACGCCGTCCAAGTCGCGACCGGCATCTTCTGCCGACAATCGGCCCAAGGCACCTGTCCAGCCGGCGTCGGTTGCCAATACACCGCCGTCCGCTTCGAAGACGGTCAGCGACACGGGCCCGGCGCCCGCGGCGCCGGTCGCTGCGGAAAAGTCAGACGCGGCTCCGGTGGCCAAACCGGCGTCGACGGCACAAACACGGGCGACGGGCGAACCGGCGACAAAGGCCGGTGCGGATTCGCCCGCCAGCCCCAGGCGCAGTGCCGCATCCGGGTCGCCAGCGCCCGGTGCGAAAAAGACGGTCGACAGCGCCGAGCCGGCCACGCCACGTACCGGAAACGACACGGCCAAGGCCGGTGTGGATTCGCCCGCCAGCCCCAAGCGCAGCGCCGCATCCGGGTCGCCAGCGCCCGATACGAAAAAGACGGTCGACAGCGCCGAGCCGGCCACGCCGCGTCCCGGGAACGGCCCGACCACGGCAACGCCGACGGCCGCGATCAAGCCCGCGCCCGCGCCGCAACAGGCGCCGGCGGCGGAACCACCGCCGAAGGCGGGTCAGGGTAAAGACTGAACCGGAACTGAGCCGGAGGACGGGCAGCGCGGCGCTAGAGGTGGCGCTGCCTGATCTCTGCGAGCAGCCCCTGCGCGGCTGCCTCGACCAGGTCGAACACGCGCTCGAATCCGGTCGCCCCCCCGTAATAGGGGTCCGGCACCTCGCGTGTGCGCATCCCGGGCGCGAAATCCATCAGCAGATGGATCTTGTGACCGTGCCGGTCGCCCGCGAGCTCGCTCAGCGAGATGAAGTTGTCCTGGTCCATCGCGACGACGTAGTCGAACTGCTCGAAATCACCCGCCGCCACCTTGCGCGCGACCAGGTCCGACAGGTCGACACCGCGGTTCAGGGCCGTTGCCTGGGCGCGTTTGTCCGGCTGGCTGCCGACGTGGTAGGCATGGGTACCGGCCGAATCGATCACGATCCGTTTCGACAGGCCCTCGCGCTCGACCAGGGTGCGAAAGACCCCGTGCGCGGTCGGTGACCGGCAGATATTGCCCATGCAGACGAAAAGAACCTTTACCATGTCATCAGCCCTTTGATCCAAGCTCAAGAACGCAACAACCCTATTTTTAGCATGAGCACGGCCACGCTGCACCGCCGGTTCCGACAACTGATCGGCGACCGCTTCGACTACCTCGGCGAGGTCTGGGTCCTGATCGAGGTGCTGGCCGACAGCGACCGCGTCGTGCTGCGACGCTGTGCGGACTGCCGGCCTGGCCGCGTGCAGCAGAACGCCTATGGCATCCCGAACCGCCGGGCCGACGACACACTGTCGCTGAAGATCTCCGACGCCGGCGGCGACGGTTATTCGCAGGATGTGCTGATACTGCTCGAGGGCCGCCAGGGCCGATCAGGAAGCGGCTAGCACCGCGATGACACGCGCGAGGTCCTCGGCGGTGTCGACCCCGGCCGGCGGCGCGGCCGCTGCGGTGTCGACCGCGATCCGCCCACCGTTCCACAATACCCGCAGCTGCTCCAGCGACTCCATGCGCTCGATCGGCGAAACCGGCAGTTCGCCGTAGCGTGCGAGAAAACCCGCGCGGTAGGCATAGATCCCGAGATGGCGATGGATGCCGTCGAGCCAGTGCTCGCGTGGCGGCGCCGACGCGTCGAACAGGTCGCGCTTCCAGGGTATCGTCGCGCGGCTGAAGTAGAGCGCATAGCCTTCCCGATCCGTCACCACCTTGACCACGCCGGGGTCGAACAGCTGCGCCGGGTCGTCGACCGGCGCCGCCAGGGTCGCCATTTCGGAACGTTCGTGCGCCAGCAGCGTTGCCGCCACCTGCGACAGAAGCACGGGCGGCATCAGCGGCTCATCACCCTGCAGGTTGACCACCACAGTGTCGGCCGGCCAGCCGAGCGTGTCGACCACCTCCGCGATCCGGTCGGTGCCGCTGGCATGTTTTGTCGATGTCATGCAGACACGATCGGTGAAACGGACCACCGCATCCCGGATCCGCGCGTCGTCGGTCGCGATCACCACGTCCGTGGCCCCGCTTTCGATCGCCCGTTCGAAGACATGTCGGATCATCGGCTTGCCGGCGATGTCAAGCAGCGGCTTGCCGGGCAGGCGCTGCGATCCGTAGCGCGCCGGGATCACGACGCTGAAGTCCGTCATCGCCTAGGCATCCACCTCTTCGTCGGCGGGCAGCTCACGCGCCTCCGTGGTCAGCATCACCGGGATACCGTCGCGGATCGGGAAGGCCAGCCGATCGACCTTGCAGATCAGCTCCGCGGCATCCGCTTTGTACACCAGCTTACCCTTGCAGGTCGGACATACCAGGATGTCCAGCAGCTTTTTGTCCATTGACGATCTCCTCCAGTGCGTTGTCCAGGCGTTGCACGAAGCCGGCATCCGGGTGCGCGCTGACACGCACCTCCCAGCAGTCCCGGCACGCGATGCGCCGGCATTTTACGGCATCTTTGGCCGTCATCAGAATCGGCAGCGGGTCTTCGAAGCGCAGATCGGCCGCTGCAAACACGTGGTGGTCGGGGAAAGGATGCGGCTTCACTAGGATGCCTGCCTGCGCCAACAGGTCGAAGAAGCGCGGCGGATTGCCGATAGCGGCCACCGCGTGCACGCTGCGGCCGGCGAAATGTCCCAGATCATACTCGTCGCCGCCATGCAGCGGCCGCGCCCGGGGCCCTTGTAACGTCATCGCGTACTCGCCCGCGCCGGCCTGGCCGTTGACCACGACGATGTCTGCGTCGTCCAGGCGGGAGGCCGGCTCGCGCAGTGGTCCCGCCGGCAGCAGCAGACTGTTGCCGAGGCGGCGCTCCCCGTCGATCACCGCGATCTCCAGGTCGCGCGCCAGCGCATAGTGCTGCATGCCGTCGTCGGATATCACGATATCGACATCCGTGTGTCGCAGCAGCGCCGCAACCGCGGCCGGCCGGTCAGGCCCGACAGATAACGGGCAGCCGGTGTCCCGGGCGAGCATCACCGCTTCGTCGCCGACTGCGATCGGGTCGCTGTCGGCACGCACCTGCTGCGGCCAGTGCCGTGCGCTGCCGCCGTAACCCCGCGACACGATACCGGGCCGCCAACCGCGCGCGTGCAGGTGCCCGGCCAGCCAGCTCACCAGCGGGGTCTTGCCGGTGCCGCCGACGGTGATGTTACCGACGACCAGGACCGGTACCGGCGGGCGCCGCACGGGAAACAGCCGCAGCCGGTAGGCGGCCCGGCGCAGCCCGCTCGCCGCGCCGAACAGCAGCGACAGCGGCCACAGGCTTATCGAGACGGGATTGACGCTGGCCCAGTAGTGGTCGAGTCGCGGCACTGGCTCAGTCGGCGTCGACTTCGGCCTGGCGCGCGACAAAACTCAGCCGTGTCATGCCCAGCTGGCCCGCGACATCGAGCACGGTCATCATCGATTGCAGCGGCGCATTGCGGTCGCCCGAGACGATGATCGGGAGGTCGGTGCGACCGTCGCTCACCTTGCTCAGGGTCCGCCGCAGCGTGTCGGCATCGTGTTTCACCAGCTCACGCTCGTCCACATAGAAGTTACCCCGCGCGTCGATCGTGATGTCGATCTTTTCCGTGACCTCGTCAGCGGCATTCTCGGTCGCGGCCTGCGGCAGGTCCACCTTGAGCTGTGTCTGCTTGTCGAACGTGGTCGACACCATGAAGAAGATCAGCATCAGGAACACCACGTCGATCAGTGGCGTGATATCGACCCTGGGCGGCTCGGAGCGGCGCGGACGCAGATTCATGGCCTCATTTCTCCCGCGCGCCCTGCATGACTTCCACGAGCTTCAACGCCTGTTCTTCCATGCGCATCACGATCCGGTCGACGCGTCCGCTCAGATAGCGATGGAAGATCACGGCCGGGATCGCGACCGACAGGCCCGCCGCGGTGGTGATCAATGCCTCGGAAATACCCCCGGCCAGGACCGCCGCGTTGCCGACGCCGGAACTCGTGATCGCGGTGAACACCTTGATCATGCCGATCACGGTGCCGAGCAGCCCCAGCAACGGCGAGATGTTCGCGATCGTGCCGAGCGTGTTGAGGTATCGCTCGAGCTCGTGCACCACCTGGCGCCCCTCCTCCTCGATGGCCTCCTTCATCACCACGCGCGGGTGATTGCGATTGACCAGGCCCGCGGCGAGCATGCGCCCGAGCAGCGAGTTGTTGCGCACCGTTGCGATGTGCGCCGGGGTTAGCTGCTTGTCCTGATGCAGCTGCCAGATCTGGGCCACCAGGTTGGCCGGGAGCACCTTGCGCCGACGATAGGTCCACAGCCGCTCGATCACGATGGCCATCGCGATCACGGAACAGGCAATGATCGGCCACATGAGCCAGCCACCGGCTTTCACGAGTTCGAGCACGTTGGGATTTCCTCCTGCTGGAATGACCCAAGGCGGGTCGATTGTCTGCCGCTGGGCCAGTCGCTCCGCGACGGGGCTGATCGATCCTGCGCGGTGTTTTCACTCGCTTGCCGCGATCGAAAGAAGTGGCGAAGACTGCTCTTCGCCGCGTGCGCGGCCGTCGAGGTCGCCTGGCACCGCGCCGTGAACAGGCGCGGGAATCTTAGACCGACAGCCGCGGTGCCTCAAGTTGCGCGCGACCTGCATCCCGGGCCGCGGCCATCGCATCGCCACCGTCGGCCGCCCCTCAAGGACAGTCGGACATCGCGCCGGAGCAGGTTTTCAACGTATCCGCCGGTCGACTTCACCGGACATAGCGGGCGCACCGGTGATCGCCAGGCAACCCGGTCCGAGGCTCGGCCACCGCCGGCGTTGGCGGGTCCTCCGCGGCGGCGATGGGGCCGGCAGCCCCGACCAGATGCACTGCGCGCCCACTCGGGGCCTGCGTGAGTGAAGGCGACCCCGAATCGTGTTGAAATACGACAGGCGCACCGGGGTCCGTGACGCAGGTCGACGTGACAGATGCGGTCTCGGTGGGCAGCGCAGCGCGCTTCTGGCAAACAACCGAGATCGTCTGAGCTGACCAGATATGGCCAAACTGCTGATCAAACTGCGCCATGCACCAGACGACGAGATTGAGGAAATACGGAACCTGCTCGAGGCACACCGGATCGATTTCTATGAGACGCAGAGCGGGCCCTGGGGAATCTCCGCACCGGGCATCTGGCTGAATGACGCGCAGCAGTACGATCGCGCCAGGGCGTTGATGGATGACTACCAGGAGAACCGCTTCCGCGAGAAACGCGCGGAGTACGAGAGACTGCGTCGCACCGGCCAGCACCGGACCTTCCTGCAGAATCTTTGGGAGAGACCGGTACAGGTGATTCTCTACGGCCTGATCGTCGGGTTGATCCTGTACTTTTCCATCAGCCCGTTTTTCCCGGACGACTGAACCTAAACCAGATGCCGGGACCCGGTAAGTTACCGGACACGCGCCGAACCAGAGAGATCGCTGCCGCCCCGGGCCTTACCGATTCCCGGTGGCAAGCGATCGGGTTTGCCGCCGATTCCCTTGTGGTGCGGGCATTTGCGTCCACGACTGCGAAGCTTGTCGCGCCAAGCGAACCGTCGTTACTGCGCCGTCACGGTCTCACCCGCGTCGTGCCACCAATAGCGCCGTGCCCTTTGCCGGTGGGCGAGCGGCCCGATGACGCCCCGGTCGGTCGAAAACCGAAAACTGATCGTGCCGAGCCGTGCCGTGTCGAGCGGTACGGCGCCCACCGTGCGCCATCGCCGGTCCACGGCGGGCGCCGGGAAGCCGTAGCGATTGGCCCACCCTGCGGTATAGACGACGAAGGCGGGCCGTGTCGCATCGACCAGCGCCCGACTCGACGAGCTACGACTGCCGTGGTGCGGTGCGATCACCAGGTCGCTGCGTAGCCGCGGCCCGTGCGCAGCGAGAAGGCGCCGCTCCGCCGAGGCCTCGATGTCGCCTGTCAACAGCACGGTCGCAGCCTGGTTACGGATCTGCAGCACGCAGGACGCATTGTTGCCGGCGGCCCGCCCGCTTTCTGCCGGATACAGGAACTCGAAGGCCACGCCGTCCCACAGCCACTGCTCGCCGGCGACGCAAGGCACGGCGTCGACCTCGATACGGTCCGGCTCGCCGGACTGTATCCGGTGGACCGGCAGCTGTCCGATCAAAGATCCCAGGCCCCCGGCATGATCCTTGTCGCCATGGCTGATTATCAGGCGGTCGATGCCGGGCGTACCCCGCCGGTTCAGGAAGGGCAGCAGGACCGCCCGTGCCGTCGAGAAACCGGAGGGAAATTCCGGACCGGTATCGAACACCAGCGTGTGCCGGCGCGTTTCGACCACGGTGCTCAGGCCCTGCCCGACATCCAGGACGTGTAACGCATACTCGCCGGTTCCGAGCAGCGGTTCACGGGGGAGCCACGGTACGCAAAGCAAAGGCAGCGCCGCCCAACGCAACGGCACGCCGGCCGGCGCCAACAGCCAGGCCAACGCGAGCAGGTACGCGGCCAACCCGGCGATGCCGGGGTGTGCGGGCACGTCGACGGACCAGGCCGGCAGGCTGATCCAGGCGAGACCGGCCTGCACCAGGTCGAGCAATCCGCCCAGTGCGACCAGGATCCAGGCACCGATCGGCGCGAACACTGCGAGCACTAGGGTACCGAGAAGACTCAGTGGCACGACGACCACGCCGAACAGCGGCACCAGCACCAGGTTGACCAGCGGTGCCATGCCGCTTGCCGGCAGGCCGAACGTCGCGAGGATCGGCCAGAGCGCGATGCCCAGCACGAGCTGGATCCTGACCGCGCTGCGCCAGCGCGGCTCCTTTGGTGCCACGGCCAGTGCCGCGAGGATCGCCAGTACGGCCCCGAATGACAACCAGAAACCCGCTGTGACGATCGACGGTGGGTGCCAGACCAGGACCGCGACCGCGGCCAGTGCGAGCGCATTGAGTGGCCCGTGCGCGCGGCGCAGCAGCAGCCCCAAGGCGAACACCAGAAGCATGATCAATGCCCGCTGGGTCGGTAGCGACATCCCCGCAAGCAGGGCGTAGGCAGTCGCTGCCGTGATGCCGGCGACCGCACCCGCCAGCCGGGCCGGGACCCGGTTGCACAGCGGTGGTACGCGCCGCCACAGCCAGCTCACACCAAGCAGGGCGCTCCCGGCGAGCAGGCCGATGTGCAGACCGGAGATCGCCATCAGATGGCTGGTACCGGTCGCGCTGAACAGGGCCCGGTCATTTGCTGACAGCGCAGACCGGTCGCCCACCACGAGCGCCCGCAGCACACCCCGGGCGAACGCCGATGCCGGCAGCCGGTCGATCGTGGCGGCTATCCTTGCGCGCAACCGGGTCAGGCCACAGCATTGCGTGCCGGCGAGGCGCTGGGGTCGCTGCTTCAGATCGACATAGCCCCGGTACCGAATGCCCTGCCAGTACAGCCAGCCCTCGTAGTCCCAGGCCCCGGGGCTCGCGTAGCCATGCACTGCCTTGAGCCTCAGCGGCAGACGCCAGGCATCGCCGACCTGGATAGCGGGCGCATCACGCCAGCTGACACGCAGGCGCCAGCGGCCGTTGAGCGGCCCGTCCAGTCCCTGCAGCGAATGCGCCTCGAAGACGAAGCGTGTGGTTGGCGGCGTGCGCTGCACCATCGAGACGACCCGGCCGCTGGCGGCCAGTTCGATGACTTCGCCTGCATTGGGGATCACCGCCGGCGAGGTCAACAGCGCAAAAACATGGGCCCAGGCAAATGCGCTCGGTATACCGATCCAGTGCCGCAGATGCGTGAACCAGGCGAAGGCCAGAAGCAGCAGGACCTCGGCCAGCAGCCAGTTGACACCGGGCAGCACAGCAAGCTGCTGAAACGCGAAAGCGCCGCACGCGACGCAGAGTGCAAACCGCAGCACATTCCCTCCCTGGAACGCGATCCGATCGATACCGGCCAGACTGTGCCCGCTCAGACCCCGCGGGCGGTGACCCTCCCTGGCGCACCCCGCGAGTCTGCCGACCGTCTAGCGGGCGGACCTTCAGACACAGCGACCATTTTGTCACAGTGTGCCAGGCTTGGCCCGTCGTTTCGGAATCCTGCCCCCTGGCCGTTGTAGTAAAGCATCAACAACCGTGCTTCAATTGTTGCCCGAACAAAGGCCCCGGGTTCCCATGCCCAGACAGCTCATCAAGCGCTACACGCCAGATCCGGCGGCGTTGAAAAAGCACAAGTATCTTCGGCACCTCGGCGCGCTGCTGCACGATGAGAACCTGTGGCACCTGAACCGCCGCTCGGTGTCGGGTGGCGTGGCGGCCGGGCTGTTCTGGGGCATGATCCCGCTGCCTTCGCAGATGCTCGCTGCGGCACTTTCCGCGATAATCTTCCGCGTCAATCTGCCGATATCGGTCGCGCTGGTCTGGGTCACCAACCCGCTGACGATCCCGCCGGTCTTCTACTTCAATTATCTCATCGGGACCTGGCTGCTGGGCACGACGCCGGAAAAGCTGGATTTCGAGCTGTCACTCGAATGGATGGCGGCCGAGATACACGCGATCTGGAAACCGCTCTACGCCGGCAGCCTG
>CBFCWF010000013.1:0-32658 GCA_965601425.1 uncultured Chromatiaceae bacterium
TGCGCAGTGGCAGCACCGCCGCGTGCGCGTGCGCGAGGTAGGGCCGGACGTCGGGAAAGGGCTGGACGCCGGTCATCGCGCCCGGGGTCGCGATCACCGGCAACTGCATTGCCATCGCTTCCAGGGCCTTGTTCTGGATCCCACGGGCGATGCGCAGTGGCAGCACCGCCGCGTGCGCGTGCGCGAGGTAGGGCCGGACGTCGGGTACCGACCCGGTCACCAGGATACCGGGGCGTCCGGCGAGCTTTTGCACCTCTGGTGCCGGACGCATGCCGACGATACAGAACAGCGCGTTGCCGACCGCTTCGCGGATGCGCGGGAATGCATGGTCGGCAAACCAGATCACCGCGTCCACGTTGGGCCAGTAATCCATCGCGCCGGTGAAGAGCAGCACCCGCACGTCGGTCGGGTAGGGGCGCTCATGGTCCAATGCGGGATCGAAAAAATCACTGTCGACACCCTGGACCCGAAACGTGGTCTTGGCCGCCGATTCGGGGGCGAGGTCGCGGAACAATTCCGCCTCTTCCCTGGAGACGAACACCGTGCTGTCGAACTCGCTCGCCATCCGCCGCTCGAATGCCAGCAGCCTGTCGGCCTCACGTCGATACAGCCAGTTCATCGGCCAGCGCTTCTGCTGCGCGTAACTGCGCCATTTTTCCGAATCCACGTCGACCATGTCGAACAGCGTGCGGGTACCCGGCGGCACCCGGCCAGTGACATACTGGGCCATCGGCCCGCTGAATACCACGATCCTTTCGGGGCGATGCGCCGTCAGCACGCGGCCGACCCAGTCCTGCAGCACACGGCTTCGCAGGTAGGGCAGAGAAAGGGCTTCGCCGGTGAACAGGCCGCGCAGGCTTGCGATGCGGGCCCGCCGGGGTTCGATCTCGACCGCACAGAGGTCGCTGCAGTAGCGGTGCAGCTTGTCGACATACTGGCGGTCCCCCGGGTCATCGATGAAGGTGCCGAGGTGGACGGCGTAGCGCTCGGCGAGGAAACGCAGCAGATTGAAAGACGCGATCTTGTCACCCTTGTTCGGCGGGTACGGCAGGCGGTGGACCAGGAACAGCAGTGTCTTCTTCACTTTTCGGGCCAGGTCGCTTCGGTTGGTGGGGGGCGGCAGTCCGGTCGTGTGCCGCTGGAGTGGTTCGCCGCGGCGGGCTAGTGAGCCGGGCGGTCGACCGGTAGAGTGTCTCGTGTAGCCTGCAGGATACCACCATGAAATACCGTGATCTGCGCGACTTCATCGACAAACTCGAGGGGCGCGGCCAGCTCAAGCGCGTCAGCCTGGAGGTCGATCCGTTTCTGGAGATGACCGAGGTCTGCGACCGCACGCTGCGTGCCGGGGGGCCGGCGCTGCTGTTCGAGAATCCGAAGGGCCACCGTATACCGGTCCTCGGCAACCTTTTCGGCACGCCCGAGCGTGTCGCACTGGGCATGGGGGAGGAGTCGGTCGGGGCGTTGCGCGAGGTCGGCAGGCTCCTGTCGCAGTTGAAGCAGCCCGAGCCGCCACGCGGCATGAAGGATGCGTGGCACAAGCTGCCGGTGTTTCGCAAGGTACTCGACATGGCGCCCAAGGCGGTGAATGGCGCTGCCTGTCAGACGCACGAGCTGCGGCGTGACGCGATCGATCTGTCGAACCTGCCGGTGCAGACCTGCTGGCCGGGGGACGCCGGGCCGCTGATTACCTGGGGGCTGGTCGTGACGCGCGGGCCCGGCGGGCCGCGCACCAATCTCGGCATCTATCGCATGCAGGTCATCGGCCCAAACCGGGTCATCATGCGATGGCTCGCCCATCGCGGTGGTGCACTGGATTTCCGCGACTGGCAGCGCGCCCGCCCTGGCGAGCCGTTTCCGGTCGCGGTCGCCCTCGGCGCCGATCCGGCAACGATCCTCGCCGCCGTCACGCCGGTACCCGATACCCTGTCGGAATACGCGTTCGCCGGCCTGCTGCGCGGCGGGCGGACCGAGGTGACGCGCTGTGTCGGTCCGGACCTTCAGGTCCCGGCCAGCGCCGAGTTCGTGCTTGAGGGCCACATACAACCGGACGATAGGGCGCCCGAGGGGCCGTTCGGCGACCATACCGGCTACTACAACGAGGTCGACCAGTTCCCGGTGTTCACGATCGACCGGATCACACACCGCGATCAGCCCATCTATCACAGCACCTATACCGGGCGGCCACCGGACGAGCCGGCGATCCTCGGCGTTGCTCTGAACGAGGTGTTCGTCCCCATCCTGCAGAAACAGTTCCCGGAGATTGTCGACTTCTATCTGCCGCCCGAGGGCTGTTCCTACCGGATCGCAGTCGTCAGCATGCGCAAGCAATACCCCGGTCATCCGAAGCGCGTGATGTTCGGGGTTTGGTCCTTCCTGCGGCAGTTCATGTATACCAAATTCGTGATCGTCACCGACGACGACGTGAACGTTCGCGACTGGAACGACGTGATCTGGGCGATCACCACGCGTATGGACCCGGTTCGCGATACCTTGATGGTCGAGAACACCCCGATCGACTACCTGGATTTCGCCTCGCCGGTCTCCGGGCTGGGCGGCAAACTCGGTTTCGACGCGACCAACAAGTGGCCTGGTGAAACCAGCCGCGAATGGGGTCGGCCGATCGAGCGATCCGCTGCTGTGAAGGCGCGCATCGATGCGATATGGGAAGAGCTCGGGATCGGCTGACGGTCACTGCGAGGAACCGCGCGCGGCGTCGGTCGCTTGGCGACCGAACGCTGGTAGCGAGCGCTTGCTCGGTGCGGGCAAGTCGTCTGTAATGGCGGACTGATCTCAATCGGAGGGAGGAGGCCGATGCAGACCATACTCTGCATGAACCCCAAAGGCGGTTGTGGCAAGACCACGATCGCGACCAATCTGGCGACCTGGTTTGCAGACGATGGGCGCCGGGTCGCGATCATGGACTTCGATCCGCAGCGTTCCAGCATCGATTGGCTCTCGGCACGTGACGACTACGAAGGCATCCCGCCGATCGCGGGTGTCGATGCGTTCAGCGGCGAGGCACGGTCCCCCCACGGCACCGACGTCGTCGTGATGGATGCCCCGGCGGCGATCTATGGTCCCGCGGTAACGCAGCTTCTGCGGCGCGCCGACGCGTTGCTGGTGCCTGTACTGCCGTCACCGATCGACATGCGGGCGGCCACGCGCTTCATCGACGAACTGTTGAAATCGGGGCGTATATCGCGCGGCCAGACGCGCATCGCCTTGGTCGCCAACCGGGTGCGCGAAAATACCCGGATCTATCAGGCGCTGGCGGATTTCCTCGCCAAGTACGAAATCCCGCTGCTGACCCATCTGCGCGAGAGCCAGAACTACATACGATCAGCCGAGACGGGGCTCGGGATCTTTGAGCTTGCGCCATCCCAGGTGGCGATCGACGTCCAGCAGTGGGACCCGGTGGTCGAGTGGCTGCGCCGCGCCTGAGGCCGGCGCTGCTTGCGCTGGCGCTGCTCGGCGGCCCGGCCGGACACGCCGGGCAGGCCGACGTACTGGGGGTCGAGATCCGGCCGGCTGGCGATGTCGACCGGTTCGATATCGACGTGACCCTGCGCCATGCCGATACGGGCTGGGATCACTACGCCGACCGCTGGGAGGTGCTGGCGCCGGACGGCGCGGTGCTTGGCACGCGCGTGCTGGCCCATCCGCACGTGCAAGAGCAGCCGTTCACCCGAAGTCTCAGCGGCCTGCACATCCCGGGCGGATTCACCTGGATCAGGGTCAGGGCACATGATCTGGTGCACGGCTATGGGGGACGTGAAGTAACACTGGGCGTTCCGATGCGCTGAAAGGCGGCGGTTCCGCGGCTCCAGGGCGGGCCAAAGGGCGCGATCGGAGGCTCAGACGGCGAGGATCCCGTCGAGCGCATTGCGCACGTCCGCGGGGCGGGTGACCTGCACCGCGCGTATCCCGAGTGACCGTGCGCTCTCTACATTCTGTCGCATATCGTCGAAGAACAGGATCTCCGCGGGCTCCACGCCGATGCGCCGTGCGACTGCAACGAAGGAACGTGGCTCGGGTTTGCGCAGCCCCAGCTCGGATGATGCGAAGATCTGCTCGAATAGCGAAACCACGCCCGGGTAGGCAGCCGACCAGGCCTGCTGGTGAATCCTGTTGGTGTTCGTGAACGCGAAGCAGGGCAGGTATCGTGCTGCTTCGCGCACCAAAGCCACGGTATCGCTGATCTCGCCGATGAAAAGCGCGTTCCAGCCGGCCCTTATTGCCGTTTCCGCTGCGTCGAGTTCGAGCAGCTCGCGCAGATGGTATAGGTAGCTCGTGCCGTCGATCTCACCGCGCTCATGCCGCTCGTAGGCGGTATCGGTGACGAAGCGTCGACGGATCTCGCTTACCGGGAGCGCCGAGTGCCGCGCCCAGGCGGCGAAGACCCGCTCGAAGTCGATGTCTATCAGCACACCGCCGAGGTCGAACAGCAGCGCCCGGGTCGGCGCCCTTGCGCCTTCCTTTTCACACAGCGGCATGCCTCGTGTCCTCCATTCCGCGCACCTGCGATCTTTGCTGCTGTGCGATTTTGCCTCATCGGGGCCAGCGTGCGGCCTGATTTTTCAGGCGTGGACTGTGCGTGGCGGGATTCGCCGCGTCACGTGGTATGTTGCACTCTCGTATCGCGCAATTCGGGGGGCTGCGGTGCTTCGAGCGACATGGCTGTTCGTCGCGCTGCTGCCGTTGTGTGTGGCGGCAGACAGTGCGGACCCGGCCGGCCCGCGAACCTGCGCGGATAGCCGCCTGATCGTGCAGGGTGGAGACGCCGCCGACGCCTCGCTGGCCTGCGAGGGGGGCGCCCGTGCGATGGCCTTCCTGTCTCGGCTCGGCCTGCGAATACCGGAAAGGCTGCGCGTCGAGGTCGTGCCGGCCCTTCCGTCCGTGTACGGCGCCAGTGCGCTGGGCAGCTATGATGCAGCTGCCGGCCGCATCCAGGTGCTCGCCTACGAGCGCTGCGCGACGGATGGGCCGGACAAGCTGTTGTTCGACCAGCCGCTCAGCCACGATCTGTACCGCAGCCTCGTCGCGCACGAGGTTGCGCATGCGGTGGTGCAGGCGAACTACAGCGGCGACAGCCCGCAGGTCGTGCCCCAGGAGTACATCGCGTACACGACACAGTTTGCGGCCATGTCGCCGGAACTGCGGGCGGCGATACTGGACTCGAGCCGTATCAGCGCGTTTGCCGGCGAGTACCAGATGAGCGCCACCCTGTTCTTTCTGGATCCGCACTCCTTTGGCATTGCGGCCTACCGGCATTTCCGAAATCAGCCAGACGGCCGGCCGGTTGTCTGGCGGCTGCTTCGGGGCGAGGCGCAATTGCCCCATTTCACGGATTAGTTGCCCCGCTGCAGCCGGCCTTTGATACTGCGTTGCCGGTCTGGATCTGTTAACGTCACGGCCCCGATTTTTTGACCCACGCCATAGGTGACCGACATGTCCCGGATTTTGCGCCGCGTCCTGCCCGCCCTGCTCCTGATGCTGCTTACCCTCTGCTGCACAGCCCAAGCCGCGGCGAACTCGACGCTCGAGCGCATCCAGGCGCGGGGCAGCCTGATACTCGGCACGTCGGGCAATATGCCCTCGATGAGTCAGGCCGGTGCGAACGGCGAGGTGATCGGCTTCGACATCGACCTGGCGCGGGTGATCGCGAGCATGATGTCCGTGAAACTCGAGATGCGCGTAATGCCGTTCGGCGAACTGATCCCGGCGCTCGAAAAAGGCGATGTAGACATCGTGATCTCGAATCTGACCATCACGCCGCAACGCAACCTTCGGGTCGCCTTCGTCGGTCCCTACATGGTCTCCGGAAAGTGCATCGTGACCAAGGACGAGGCCATGGCAAAGGCAGAACAGTCGACTGATCTGAACACGGCTGACACGCGGCTGGCCGTGCTCGCCGACTCGACCAGCGAGGACTTCGCCAGTGAGCTCCTGCCCGAGGCGACCTTGATCAGGTTCCAGGACTACGCTAAGGCCGCTGAGTTGGTCGCGAGTGATCAGGCCAGCGGCATGCTCACCGACTACCCGATCTGCCTGGCAACGCTTAAGAGCAATCCGGACGCGGGCTTCGTCTCGGTCTTCTCGTTACTGACCTATGAGCCCATAGGCATCGCACTGCCAGCCAACGATGCCCAGTTCATCAACTGGACCGAGAACTTCCTCGAGCGCATGGACGGGACCAACGGCCTCGCGGAGCTGAGCCGGCGCTGGTTTGGCGACAGCGAGCTGGCCCGCTGAGTCCGCGTCGCGCGGGCCGACGCCGCTGCGGGCGGGTCTTTTTCGCTATTCCGCAGCGCGGTCGCAGGCCTGCAGACCCGCAGCAAGGTTCGGATATCTGAGCGTGACTCCGAGATCCGACAGCATCTTCCTGTTGTCCAGGCGGCGCGATTCGCCGAGGTAGGAAAGCATGCCCGGCGACAGCGCCGCGCGTGCCTCGGCGAGCGTAATCAGCGGCGCTGGCGGTAGTCCGTAGCGTTCGGCGACGCGGTCGAAGTAGTCACGCATGTTGCCGGGATTGCCGTCGCTAACGTTGTAGACGGCATTGTCGCGGCCGCGATGCATCGCCGCCTCACACACGGCCACCAGGTCGTCGATATGGATCCGGTTTGTCCAGGGTGCCTCGTCGGCGCCGATCATCGGGACCTGTTGCCTGAGCCGTTCGATCGGCAGCTTGCCGGGGCCGTAAATGCCCGCCACCCGCAGGATCACGAGTTCGCCATGACCGGCGTCGCGCCAGGCTCGAAGGTGTCGCTCTGCTGCGAGGCGTCGCCGAGCGCGATCGACCTGAGGGTCTGGTTGCCGTCGTTCGTCGACCCAAGCGCCCTTGCAATCGCCGTACACCCCGGTCGTGCTGATATAAACGATGCGGCGGCTACGCGTCATCGGCAGGGCCGCGAGAAAACGCTGCATGCGCGGGTCGTCAACACCGACGGCTGGCGGTGGTGCAAAATAGAAGATTTTCGCCTGGTCCCAGCTGTCGCCGAGGCGTGGTGGCGCCGCGTCGAGATCGCTGGCGATGGCGTCGAGACCCTGTTCCAGCAGCCTGTTGGCGCCGTCCGCGCTTCGTACCAGACAGTGCACGTCCTCGCTGCGAGCCTTCGCGCGCGCCGCGAGGCGGTGCCCGACATCCCCGCAACCAACGATTAGCATGTGTACCCCACGGTTTTATTCACCTCCGGAATCGATCAGAATCTGCAACGCTCGCGGCTGAGTCAACAGGAAAACATGAGCTTCACTGTCACCATCAGTGCCACCGGCCACGCGTTCGAGGTCGAAGAAAACGAGACCATTCTGGACGCAGCGATCCGACAGCATATCGGTCTACCTTATGGATGTCGCAATGGGCGCTGCGGATCGTGCGCGGCCGATCTGTTGGCCGGTGAGGTACGCTACCATGGTTCTCCTCCTGCACTCGACGATGTCGGGGCGGGCAAGTGCCTTCCCTGTCAGGGGTTTGCGGCCAGCGATCTGACGGTAGCGGTCCGCGAGGCCGAGGGCACGGCCGACATCGAGATAAAGCTGCTGCCGGTGAGGGTCCATGCGGTCGATCACCTTAGCCACGACGTGGTGCGGCTGCTGCTCAAGCTGCCTGACAACCAGCGTCTGCAGTTCCTGGCTGGCCAATACCTCGACTTCCTGCTCTCGGATGGCCGCCGGCGCGCCTTTTCGATTGCGAATGCCCCGCACGACGACGAGTACCTCGAACTTCATATCCGGCATGTCGATGGCGGCAAGTTCACGGACTGGGTGTTCTCGCAGATGCAGGAGCGCGCGATCCTGCGCATCCAGGCGCCGTTGGGCACCTTCGTGCTTGACGAGGATTCCGACCGGCCGATGATCTTCATGGGCGGAGGCACCGGCTTCGCCCCGCTCAAGGGACAGATCGAACAGGCGTTCGAAGCCGGTATCGAGCGCCCCATGCACCTCTACTGGGGCGTTCGCGGGGAGCGCGACCTGTACCTGCGGGAGTTGCCGGAGAAATGGGCGGCAGAGCACGACAACTTTCATTTTGTTCCTGTGTTGTCCGAGCCGGATCCCACTTGGTCCGGACGAACGGGTTGGGTCCATCAGGCCGTGCTCCAGGATTTTCCCGATCTTTCGGGTCACGACCTCTACATGGCAGGGCCCCCGCCGATGGTGAACGCCGGCCGCGAGGCGTTTGGCGCAGCCGGTATGCCGGCGGCGCAAATGCACTTCGACTCTTTCGACTATGCCGAGGACAGCCAGCCGGCAGCGGACTGACCGACGCGCATCGCGTGGCGCGAGCCACTCAGGTGGATGGTTCGGGATCGCCTGTCGGCATCGCATGTGCCGGCGGCTGCGTGGGCTGGTCGTCGAGCCTGGGTCGGTTGGCCCTGCTCTTTCCGATCACCTGAGGCAGCGGCACCGGCTCCGGTCCTCCGGTGCCTGAGAGGCCGCGCCGATAAACTGCGATCGCCAGCTCCGGTTCCTGCATGCGCTCAAGCAGCTGGCCCAGCTCGCGATAGGCCTGGGGTGGCCCGTTTCGCCCGATGCAGGCCTCGAGATAGCCGCGCGCCTTTCCCCACAGCTGGGCACGCAGACTCAGGCGCCCCAATGTCAGCAGCAGGATCGGGTCATCCGGTCGGTCGTCGAGGAAGCGTTCCATATGCGCCAATTGCTTGCCGGGTTCGGCGGTCTCGAGCAGTCCATAGACCTCGACCAGGCCCGCATCCCATTGTTTCGCGAGCGCCGCACCAATCAGCCGTTCCGCGATATCGTCCTCGCCAGCCTCCTGCAGATAGCCGGCGTAGTCGCCCAACAGCTGGGGATTTCCGCGCAGATCACGCGGCACCTCTGCCCAGGCCATGCGCAGCCGCTGGGCATCGCCCGACAAGAAGGCCTGCTCGAGCAGCGCGCGATACGTGCGCAGCTCCAGCTGATCCAGACAAGCCTCGTCCTCTACCTTGCGCCGGCGCAGTTCCGGCAGCAGTTCGCGAAGGTGTTCCCAGTCGCCCAGCTGTTCATAGAGGCGACGCAGCAGGCGTAAGACGTAGGTATGGCGGGGCGCTACGCTGCGCAGGTGTTTCAGCGTGGCCAGCGCCTGTTCGAGCTGCTGGTCAGCGAGCTGAAGTTCGGCCTGCGTCAGACTGACCGCGACGTCGGCCGAGGGCATGGTTTCGTGGGCCAGCTTGATGTAGCTGTCACGCCGATCATGCGCGCCCTGCAGCTGTGCGGCACGTGCCGCGGCCAGGTAGTTCAGTAGCGGCGTATCTGAACGGTCGGCGAATCGCACGAGGCGCTTCTCAGCACTGTGCCAGTTGCCCTCGGACATCTCTAGCAAACCGCGTGTCATGGCCTGCTGCGCCATCTGTGAGCCGCGCTTTTGCTGCCAGTCGCGCACCTCCAGTGGCAAGTGCATTGTGCGGACCAGCAGCCGGATGCCGAGGTATAGCGCGACGAACAGCACGCCGAGGATCAGCAGCAGCAGCGCCAGACTCATTTCCACCGTGTAGTTGCCGAAAGACAACAGCGCATAACCGCTGTCGCGACGCAACAGGATGCCGATCGCCGAGCCGGCGAGCAGAAACAGCCAGATCTTGACCAGCAGATTCATTGCGGTCCGGCACCTCCCGAGGTGATGTCCTGCCCCACCTTCCGGCGGGCCTGCAACGCGCGCAGCGACAGGCTGATATCAGGAAGCGCGGGCCGGATCTCGATGGCGCGCAGCTCGCCGATCGCCCCGGCGAGCGCCGCGCGCGTGGCGTCGTTCGGGTCGAAATACCTGTCCAGCCAGGCGACCGCTAGCTCGAGGTTGCCTCGGAAAAGTCCCTGGTCACCACGTACCAGGCCGAGACGTGCGGCCTCCAGGTGCAGCTTCAGGTTCTCGTACAGGAAAAATTCGTGCTCCGGTGCCAGCATCGCCTGCAACGGGGCGTCGTGTTGCCGGATGCGCACCGTGTCCTTGAATCCGGACCACAGGTCATCGAGCAGGGTTTTCCAGTTGCGCTCGCCGGTAAGCGGCGGCGCCTGCGGGGCCGCTGCGGGTCGGGGTTCGATGAACGCCTGAGCGAGCTGGAGCTGCGGAATCTGCTCCATCATGGCGCTCAACCTGGACGCGAGCCCGGCGATGTCCGGCGACTCGAACGCATCCAGCTTCGCGACGTCGCGTGCGATCTGTTCGCGCACGCCCGCCCATCTCGGGTCCCCACTGTCACGCAGTCGCTGATCGGCCAGGTCAAGGGCCACACGCGCGGTCGCGGTGTCGCGAGCCAGCGTCAGCCGGTGATTGGCTATCCGCAGCAGGTAGTCAGCCTCGGCTATCATCCACTGTGTGCCGGAAGCGCCGACCCGGCTGTGCACTTCGGCCACCGCGGCGCGCAGTTCGGCCTCGCGTTCCTGCAGGCGCACGCTCTCTTCGACCAGCGTCTGTTCCTGTTGGCGGAACGCGGCCCGCGCCTCATCCAGCGCGCGATGCTGCTGCGCCAGCACGTCGCGCTGCTCGCCCAGTGAGGATTCCTGCAGGCGTATGGCCTTGGCCGCACGGTCGATCGACGCCCGCAGTTGCTGCTGCTGTGCTTGTTGCTCGCGTGCCTGGGCATCCAGCGCCGTGATCCGGCGCGCCAGATCGGACCAGTGTCGATAACCGAGAAATCCGGCAACCACGATGCCCAGGATCACCAGGATCGCGAGTACCGACGGCCAGCGTGCCTTGCGCGCTCCGACCTTTTCCGGCCCCTGACCGATGCCTGGGCTGGTCGGTCCTTCCCCCGGCGCGCCGTTTCCCTGATCCGGGGCGACATCGATCACGATGCCCGGTTTTGGCTCTTTGTCTTTCATGCGGTTTGGCTGGCGGGTTGCAGTTGCAGGGCCGTTTCGAGGCCTGCCGTTAAGACTAACAAAGGCATTGTTCAGGCGATATCTCCGCGTGCCTCGCACAATGCGGCGAGGACATCCGGGTCGCGGGCCGAGTTGGCCACGTAGACGGCTTGACAGCCGCGGTCCAGTGCGTGCTTGGCCATGCGCTGGCTGACGACGACCAGCGGCGTCGCACGCAGGTGCGCTGCCCCCGGTTCGCCGAGCAGCGTGAAGAGGTTGTCCAGTCCCTCGTTGCTGGTCGCGGTAACCGCCTCAACCAGGCGTGGCCAGTTACGGCATAGATTGGCGACACCCTTCGGATGCTGCGGGATCTGCCGGCGGTAGACATCCACTTCATGCACGTCGGCGCCGCGTTTGCAGAGCTGTTCGCGGAGCAACGTGCGCCCGCCGTTGCCGCGCAGGATGTAGACGTGCTTGCCGGCAACCGACGTCAGCGCAGGCAGCGCAAGCAGGCCTTCGCTGTCCATGCGCGCGGGTATCAGGGTCGGATCGAGTCCGACATCGGCCAGCGCGCGCGCCGTGGCGCTACCCACCGCGGCGACGTCGATGTCCAGCGGCAGTTGCTCCGGCAGCATCGGGAACGCGTACCGGACCGCGTTGACGCTGATGAAGATCAGGACGTCGGCATTGCCGGCCCCGGCGAGTGCGGCCCGAGCAGCGCCTTGGTCGGCCGGACCGCGGATCTCCAGCGTAGGGAAACGGACCGGGCGCCCGTGCGCCAACTCGATGAGCCCACACAACTCGTCCGACTGCTGCGCGGGACGAGTGACCAGCACGCTGAGGCCGGCCAGGTCACAGGGAATCTGGGCGCTCAATGGGACCGGTCATCGGCGTAGAGTTCGCGCAATATTTCCGCTGCCCCATGCTCCAGCAACTCCTCGGCCAGTGCGCTCCCGAGCCGATCGGCCTCTGCCCGGGGCCCCCGGATCTCCCCGCGCACGATCTCGCTGCCATCCACGGTGCCGACCAGACCGCGCAGCGTCAGGTCGCCGTCGATCAGGGTCGCGTGGCCACCGATCGGCACCTGGCAGCCGCCTTCCAGGCGCCGGTTCAGTGCGCGTTCGGCACTGACACAGGCAGCCGTCTGTGGATGATGCAGCGGGGCCAGCAGCGTATTCACGCGCGTATCGTCGCTGCGACACTCGATGCCTATCGCGCCCTGGCCGATCGCAGGCAGGCTGTCGACTATCGAAATAAAGTCTTGGATGCGCTCGGCGAAGCCGAGCCGCAGCAGTCCGGCCGAGGCCAGGATGATCGCATCGTACTCGCCGTCGTCGAGTTTGCGCAGCCGGGTGTTGACGTTGCCGCGCAACGGTGTGATCTCGAGATCCGGCCGGCGATCCGCCAGCTGGCATTGGCGCCGCAGGCTCGAGGTGCCGACCCGGGCGCCCTCCCCGAGATCACCGAGATTCGTGTGCAGGTTCGAGACGAAGGCATCACGCGGGTCTTCGCGTTCGAGGATCACAGACAGGTGCAGGCCGGGCGGCAGATCGACCGGCACGTCCTTCATCGAATGCACCGCGATGTCGGCATCGCCCTCGAGCATCCGATACTCCAGCTCTTTGACGAACAGGCCCTTGCCGCCGATCTTCGCCAGCGGCGTATCCAGGATCTTGTCGCCCTGCGTGCTCATGCCGAGGATCGTGACCTCGAGACCGGGATGCGCGCGACGCAGCGCGTCGGCCACGTGCTCTGCCTGCCACATGGCCAGTGGTGATTTCCGGGTGGCTATGCGCAGCGGCTGTTCTGTCATCGTGATCTCTGGACCGTCGAAGGTTCGGTTCCGCAATGCTAAAGGCTGGCGGGGCGTCTGACAAAGCCTCAGCGTGCCCTGCCGCGGGTTAGAATGCGCGGACGTACACCGGAGGTCCGGCAAATGAAGAAGCCCCTGTTTGGATTGCTGATGATCCTGCTGTCGCCCGGGTTGCTGGCGACGCCGCCCGGCATCTTGCGTCTCGAGGCACGCGCGCCGATGGCGGTGACCTACGACGCGGTTTATGCGGCGCTGGAGGATGCCCGCTTCTGGGTCGTGTTCGAGGCCGATCTCGGTACCAATCTCGCGACCTTTGCGGCGCGCTGGGGTGAAGAACTCAATCGCAATGCGCTCGGGGGGATCCGTAGCATCGTGGTGTGCAATGCCTGGTATGCGAACCAGGCCAGCAACGCAGATCCCGATTTACTCGCCCTGTGTCCGTTGCGTGTCAATCTGGTCGAGAAGGACGGTGTGACCCGGGTGCTGTTCGCTCGTCCCACCGTAACCGCGGCCGGCAGCCCCGGGATTGCCGTCGTGGAGGAGGTCGAGGGGGCGATAGAGGCGGCGTTGCTTGCCGGCGTGGCGGCGGCCGAGGCGCGTTGAGGTATGCGACACACGCACGCGGAGCGCTTTTTCGATGTTGGCCTGGCAGGGTTCGATGACGAAGTGGTGTCGGCATCGCATGGGCTGCCTATCCTGGTTGACTTCTGGGCGGATTGGTGTGCGCCGTGCCATGCGATTGCGCCGCACCTGAAGCGTGTCGTCGACGGCCTTGGCGGCGCTGTCCGGCTGGCCAAGGTCGAGGTCGACGACGGTGACAACATGAAGCTCGCGGGCCGCTACCGATTGCGCGGCTTTCCCACCGTCATCCTTTTTTCCGCCGGCGAGGAGCTGGGCCGATTCAGTGGTGCACGTTCGTCGCACTGGATTGAGCACTGGGTGGGCGAGCACCTGGCGGTCGCGAGAAGCTAGTTCTCTGCTTTCTCAGGTTTGCGCCGCCCCTGGCGCTAACCCCTTACAGTGACACACCTTAGGTTCGATGCGATTCGTATCCGAGGTCGATCCTCCTCCGGCGCTGAAACAGGCGCATTTTCGAGGCCTGCCATCTCCCCGGCAGGCCTTTTTTTTCGCGACGTCGGCAGTTGTTCCGCAGGCCTTGCACGCGCCCCGCCCGTGAGATCAGTCGAGCGGTGTGAGCCAGTCCCGGGGTTTCAGAAACACTTCGTAGAGTTCGGCCTCGGGGCTGCCTGCGGCCGGATGCCAGTCGTAGCGCCAGCTGACCAGTGGCGGGAGTGACATCAGAATGGACTCCGTGCGCCCCCCGGTCTGCAGCCCGAAGATGGTGCCGCGGTCGTAGACCAGGTTGAACTCTACATAACGTCCGCGCCGGTAGAGCTGAAACTCGCGTTCGCGCTCGCCGAATTGTTCGTTGCGGCGCCGCTGCACGATGGGCAGGTAGGCCGGGATGTAGTGATCACCGACGCTCTGCATGAACGCGAAGCAGCGCTCAAAGCCCCAGGCGTTCAGATCGTCGAAAAACAGGCCGCCGATTCCGCGTGGCTCATTGCGATGCTTGAGAAAGAAGTACTCATCGCACCATTGCTTGAGCCGCGGATAGACGTCGGACCCGAAGGGTTCACAGGCGGCCCTTGCCTTGGTGTGCCAGTGCTGCGCGTCTTCGCGGCGTCCGTAGTAGGGCGTGAGGTCGAAGCCGCCGCCGAACCACCAGACCGGCTCGGCACCGGGCTTCTCGGCAATGAAGAAGCGGACGTTCGCATGCGAGGTGGGGACATGCGGATTGTGTGGGTGGATCACCAGCGAGACGCCCAGGGCTTCGAAGCTTCGGCCGGCGAGTTCCGGACGCTGTGCCGTGGCCGAGGGCGGTAGACTGTCGCCATGCACATGCGAGAAATTGACGCCGGCCTTCTCGAACACCTTGCCCTGTTCCAACACGCGTGAACGGCCGCCACCACCGCCAGGACGATCCCAGCCGTCCTCACGAAAGGCCTGGCCATCCTCGACGGACAGCGCATCGCATATGCGCTCCTGGAGATCGTGCAGATAAGACTTGACGGAATCGATATTCGGGTTGTCTGGCATCGCTGCGGGGCAGGTCGTGGGCCGGTAGCCCGACATTTGACCAGAGTTGACCCGGCCGACTCAACCGCCACCGGTTCGCGACAGGCTGGCCAGTCCTTCCGCGCCCTATCGACCCGATCTGATGGTATCGCCGCTCAGCGCGTCGCGGATCGGCGTGGGCTTGATCAGGTCGCCTGTCGGGCCATGCACGACAAGGTCGACGCCGGGGCAGCGCAGCCGTACCTGCAGCGGGGAGCGTGCGGGGGGGCGACCGCTGGGATTGGCGCTGGTCGATACGAGCGGGCCACCGAATGCGGCGCAGAGGGCCGCGGCCATCGGGTGCGCGGTTACCCGTACCGCGAGAGAGGCGTGGTTCCCACGCAGCCAATGTGGGGTTTCCGGCCTGGCCGGCAGCAGCCAGGTGACCGGGCCGGGCCAGCTCGGATCCACCCTTTCACGCATCTTGGGTGTCAATGGCCCGAGGAATGGCGCGAGCCGTAACAGGTCATCGGCAATCAAGATCAGGCCTTTTTCGGCGGGGCGTCCCTTGAGTGCCAGCAGGCGCTGGACCGCGGCACGGTTGAGTGGGTCGCAGCCGAGACCGTAGACCGCCTCGGTCGGATAGGCGACGATCCCGCCGGCGTGTAGTACCGCCGCGGCGCGCCGAAGGACGAACTGGCGCGCACCCCCTGCTCGCATGGCGTCAGCCGGGACGCCGCCCGGAGCGCAGCGCACGGCCTTGCAGGGCGTGGCCGCTCATTCCTTGTCCGCCATGGCCGCGACGGGTGCCTCGTAGGCCTCCGCAAATGAGCATTCCTGCTGCGGGCAGACCTTCTGCGTACCGCTGCGCTTCGTAGTCTTGATCGTCAGCACCGGCCAGCCGCAATTCGGGCAGGGCTCGGCGACCGGTTCGTTCCACACGGCGTAGTCGCACTTCGGGTAGGTCGAACAGGAATAGAAGACCTTGCCGCGTCGTGACTTACGCTGCATCAGCGTCCCCTGGTTACATTTGGGACACTTGACGCCGGTATCCTTGGGCTTTTCCAGTGGTTCGATGAACCGGCACTTCGGGTAACTGGAACAGCCAATGAACTTGCCATACCGCCCCTGTTTGAACACCAGCTCCGAGCCGCACTCGGGACAGTCGCGCCCTACCTTTTCCGGCTCGGCACCGGCGCTGCCGTCATCGTCGAGGTTGCGCGTATAGTCGCATTCCGGATACAGCGTGCACCCAATGAACCGGCCGTTGCGGCCGAGTCGGATCGCCAGCTGGCCGCCGCACTTCGGGCATTTCTCGTCGATTTTCTCCTGCGTGACATCGGAGCGCTGGACGTTCTCCTGCGTGTGTTCGATGCGGTCTTTGAACGGCTGCCAGAACTTTTCCAGCAGCGGTATCCAATCCTCCTCGCCACGTGACACGGCGTCCAACTCGTCTTCGAGCCGGGCGGTAAAGTCGTAGTCGACATACTGCGTGAAGTAGTTGGTCAGGAACTTGTTGACCACGCGGCCGACGTCTGTCGGTACGAAGCGCTTCTTGTCCATCTCCACATACTCACGATCCTGCAAAGTGGAGATAATCGAGGCGTAGGTCGATGGTCGGCCGATACCGAACTCCTCGAGCGCCTTGACCAGGCTGGCCTCGCTGTAACGCGGCGGGGGCTCGGTGAAATGCTGCTCGGGGCGGATCTTTTTCAGCCTGACCTGCTCGCCCTCGCTCAGGGGGGGCAGCATCTTCTCGTCGTCGTCACCCGGCTTCGCATCGTCCTTGCCTTCCAGGTAGACCTGGATGAACCCCGGCTTGGCGATGGTCGAACCGTTGGCGCGGAACACATTGCCCTCGCCAGCACCGAGGTCGGCGGCGACCGTGTCGATTGTCGCATGCATCATCTGGCACGCCACCGTGCGTTTCCAGATCAGCCCGTAAAGCTTCAGCTGGTCCCTGTCCAGATGCCTGGCCACGTCTTCCGGCGTGTGCGCCACAGCGGTCGGGCGAATTGCCTCATGCGCCTCCTGGGCGTTCTTGGCCTTTGTCTTGTAGTGGCGTGGTGTCTTCGGAAGCTCGGTGGTGCCGTATCGCCCGCCAATGAAATCGCGCAGTTCGGCGATCGCTTCATCCGCCAGGTTGACCGAGTCGGTGCGCATGTAGGTGATCAGGCCGACAGCGCCGCTGCCGATGTCGACGCCCTCGTAAAGCTGTTGTGCGATGCGCATCGTGCGCTGTGCCGTGAAACCCAGTTTGCGCGACGCCTCTTGCTGCAGTGTCGAGGTCGTAAAGGGGGCGGCGGGATTCCGCTTACGCTGTTTCTTCTCGACCTTCAGGACGGTCAGTTGGCCGTTGGCTGCAGTGTGCAGGGCCTTTTCGATTTCATCGGCCCGCGTCTCGTCCGTCACCGAGAACTGAGTGAGCTTTTCGTTCGCAAAATGCGTCAATTTGGCGCTGAAGGGCTGGCCCTTCTTCTCGGTATCGGCCTCGATGGTCCAGTATTCGCGTCGCTGGAATGCCTCGATTTCTGCTTCGCGTTCGCAGATCAGCCGCAGTGCCGGACTCTGCACCCGGCCCGCGGAGAGACCTCGGCGTACCTTCTTCCAGAGCAGCGGTGATAGATTGAACCCGACCAGATAGTCCAGTGCCCGGCGCGCCTGCTGTGCGTTGACCAGGTCCATGGACAGATCGCGCGGATGCGCCACCGCATCTTGTACTGCCTTCTGGGTGATTTCATTGAATACCACGCGATGCACTGCCTTGTCCTTCAGCGTCCGCTTGGACTTGAGCAGCTCGTAGAGGTGCCAGGAGATCGCCTCGCCCTCGCGATCGGGGTCGGTCGCGAGATACAGTGCCTCGGCGTTTTTCAGCTTCGTGGTAATCGCCTTGACGTGCTTGTCGTTGCGATCGATCACCTGGTACTTCATCGAAAAATCGTTCGCCGGGTCTACAGCCCCCTCTTTCGGGACAAGGTCGCGCACATGTCCGTACGAGGCGAGCACCTCGAAATCCTTGCCGAGGTACTTCTTGATGGTCTTCGCCTTGGCCGGCGATTCGACGATTACCAGGTTCATAGAATGCTGCGCCGTCTTTAGAAATACCCGTACCGGCAAGGCACGGGTCGAGTAGGTTTGCCTGTCACGGCCAACGCGGCCGCCGCTTATTTATACGGATAGCCGGATCGCGGCAGAGGTGTCAAGCGCGTGTTCGCAGGGCCTGTTGTTCTGGACGCACCCCAGACAGTGCCCTGAGGGGGCTACGAAGGGTGCTTCAGTGCAGATACAGCGGTTCGCCGTTGTAGACCAGCTCTTCCATCAGTGCGAATGCATTTTCCTGCCCCGGTTGATTCAGCAATACGAGCAAAACCACCCATTTCACGTCATCGGCGGTCAATTCCTCAGTCTCGATCGCCATCGCCCGCTCGATCACCAGCTCGCGGCTCATCGGGTCGAGGATGCCGGTCTGCTCGAGGTACAGCAGCATGCCCTGGATCTCCAGATCGATGCGGCTTTGCTCGGGCTCGCTATAGATCCGCATCGACCGGTTCGGTTGTGCTTCGGCGTAGGCGAGACTGCCCTGTCGCCAGGCCAACTCGTCCAGCCAGTTGAATGCCTTTTTAATCTCTCCCTGCGGAAACCCGGCCTGCACCAGCTCCTCTTCGAGTGTTATCTGGTCCGTGGGAACAGACTCCTCCGCATCCATATAGTTCTCGTAGATATAGATCAAGACGTCGATGACGTTTTCGTTCACGGCAGTCTTCCTGGAGGGAGAATGGGAGACCACGGAGGACGGCGGGCTGCGTCCCGTTGTGGGCCGGTTAAGGCGGGAAATGGGTTCACTCTGCGCGATTTTCAACTCGTGTGAACAGTCCACCTGAGCCAGATGATACATGACCCTGCAACTCGAGCAACAGGAGGATAGACGATACCTCGGCGGCGGCGAATCCGGTTCGCGAAACCAGGTCGTCCGTGGTGACCGGATCGAAGCCCATCGCCTCCAGCAATGCCCGGTGCTGCGGATCCATCGTTACCGCCGCCGGACCTGGGGTTGACGAGACATGCTGCGGACTGAATCCGACCTCGCGGAGCAACGGCCCGAGTTCTTCGAGCACATGCTCCCCGGTTTCGACCAGCTTGGCCCCCTGGCGAATCAATGCATGGCAGCCGCGCGCCATCGGGTTGTGGATCGATCCGGGTATCGCAAATACCTCGCGACCTGCCTCGGCCGCCAGTCGGGCGGTGATCAATGATCCGCTTTGCATCGCGGCCTCGACCACCAGCGTGCCGGCCGACAAGCCGGCCAGAATGCGATTCCTGCGGGGAAAGTTGCCGGGTCGTGGGGGTGTGCCGCAGGGGAACTCGGACACCAGCAGCCCATTCATCGCGATGTCGTGAGCGAGCCCGCGGTTGCGTGCCGGGTAGACGCGATCGAGGCCGGTCCCGGTGACGGCCAGCGTCAGGCCGTCCACATCCAGCGCCCCGCGATGGGCGGCCGCGTCGATGCCGATGGCCAGGCCGCTCGCGATGACCAGGCCGCTGGCGGCGAGGAAACCAGCGAAATCGCCGGCGTTGCGGCATCCGCCCGTACTCGGATGCCGGCTGCCGACGATGGCCAGCTGCGGGAGACTCAACAAGTCCGGATCGCCGTGCAGGAACAGGGCGCTCGGCGGGTTGGACAACTGACGCAGGCGCGCCGGGTAGGCCGGATCCGTAATCTTCAGCAGAAAGTTGCGCGGTTGTTCCAGCCAGCGCATGTCGTTCTCGACGCCAGACCAATCCGGTGCGCGCAGGTAGTCGCGCAGCGCTGCCGGGATTGTCGCTGGAGGGTGCGCAAGCAGTTGTTCGGCCGACATGTTGTCGGCCAGCAGCGCATTCAGCAATTGGCATCCGACGCCCGGGGCGCGCAGCAGCGCACACCAGGCGGCGGCTTCGTCAGCAGGGGTTGATTCCATTCAACCTCGCCGCACGACGCTTACCGTCAGGGATTGCGTACCCGGTCTTGGACATGAATCGGCCGGATCGCGTGCATGATCAGACCGAAGCTCACCCGGTCAAACGTCCGGAACACCATCACCAGGCCAGCCTCCTCGTCGGGCAGTGTGACAAATTCCCGCCGGTCGGAGAAGGTCGCGATGTTGCGTCGCCGGGATACCAAGTCGCGGATGGTTTCGCCGCGCTGATCCACGCGCAGCACCGTGCCCGGATCGAGGCCGTCGACGGCGCCGCGGTCCAGTGCCACCACGTTGAACTGGCCAATCTGGCTGACCCCGTTGAGGACCGAGATAATGCTACCCTCGATCGGTTTCGCGGGGGAGTGTGGCGTGAAATGTGCCGTGGCCTTGTCTTCTCCAGCCGGAATCAGGCGGTCGCCGATGATCGACTCGATTTCCGTCGAGTTGATGAATACCGTGGCCGGATCGCCGGTGCGCAGCAACTCGGTCGTGCCGACGTAGGTCGCCTCGTAGCCGAGGATCTCATCGGTGTCCGCGTCACGATAGGCATCGCCCGGGCGCACGATCTCGTACTTGAGCACGTCGCTGGAAGTGATTGAGCGCACGTAGGCCTTCCAGCCAGCCCCGCCCAGGATGTGCTCGTCGGAAAAATCGACAATGTACGGTGCATTATCCAATTGGGCCTCGTCCAACACATAGGGTCGAGTCAGGAAGGGACCGATGGCGTCCACCGGGATTGTGGGAATGGCCCCGTCCCAGGGGCTGGAGCGTACGGTCGGCGACAGTTTCAACGGGCCGCGGTGCAACCGTAGCTGCGGCTTCCCGTCGATGTACACCAGCTCGAGTTCGTCGCCTGGGTAGATCAGATGCGGATTTTCGACTTGCGGGTTGACGTGCCAGATCTCGGGCCAGCGCCAGGGACTGCGCAGGAATCGGCCAGAAATGTCCCACAGGGTGTCTCCCTTAACCACGCGGTAGCGATCCGGGTGATCGGTGCGGAGCAGATCATCTGCCAGCGCAAGCGGGACGAGTAGCGCGCACGACAGCAGCAGGATCAGACGTTTGCAGGCTTTAAACATGGAATTCCCTTGGCGCAATGGCGACTTCCGATCGGTCAAAAAAGCAGGATTGCGGTATTATTTACGGCCTGAGGGTGGCATCCCTTTAGGCTGGCCGTCGGCTCGCGGCGAGACATTGCTGAAATTTTAGCGCAAACAGTCGCCTGCGGGCGGTTGTTGAACCGAAACTTTGTAACGAGACAAGCCATGGCGATCCTCGACATTCTGCATTTTCCCGATGCGCGGCTGCGCAATGTCGCCAAACCGGTGGCGCAGGTCGACGAGGTCGTGCGCAAGCTGATCGACGACATGTTCGAGACCATGTACCAGGCGCCAGGCATCGGTTTGGCGGCGATCCAGGTCAACGAGCCAAGGCGCGTGATCGTGATCGACACCTCGGAGGATCGTAGTGATCCGCTGGCGCTGGTCAATCCGGAAATTATCGAGAGGCATGGCGTGGAGGAGATGGACGAGGGTTGCCTGTCTGTGCCGGGTGTCTACGAGACGGTTCAGCGTGCTGAGCGGGTGCGTGTGCGTGCCCTGGATCGCGACGGTAATTCCTTCGAAATGGACGCCGACGGACTTCTGGCGGTTTGTATCCAGCATGAGATCGATCACCTCGACGGCAAACTCTTCGTCGACTACCTGTCGAGCCTCAAGCGACAGCGTATCCGGAAGAAGCTCGAGAAGGAGTCCAGACAGTCCGGGGACAGGCCACAGAAGCGCCGAGCGATCTAAGCACCCTACAGGGCGTGCACCGGCCGGCAGGACTGCGCTCGATCGCAGGAATGCGCAACCGCATAGCCGGAAACCAAGGACTCGCCGCTGACCGATTCAGCACGGGGTCTGTCGCGGAGCATCGACTTCCAGATTCAGAGTGGCCCAATGACCCATTCCAGACGTATCGTGTTTGCCGGCACCCCCGAATTTGCGGTGCCTCCGTTGCGCGCGCTGCTCGCATCGCCGCATCAGTTGGTGGGTGTCTACACGCAGCCTGATCGTCCAGCCGGGCGCGGCCGGAAGCTCGCTCCCAGTCCGGTGAAAGAGGTAGCGCGGGACGCGGGGCTGGCGATCTACCAGCCAGTCAGTTTCAAGGCATCGGATGCTGTGGCGCAATTGCGGTCTTTGGCGGCCGACCTGATGGTCGTGGTCGCCTATGGTCTGCTGCTGCCGGCGCCGGTGCTCGCTGCCCCACGGCGCGGTTGCGTGAACATCCATGCCTCGATCTTGCCGCGCTGGCGGGGCGCGGCGCCGATTCAGCGTGCGATACTGGCCGGCGACGCCACGTCCGGTGTGACCATCATGCGCATGGACGAGGGTCTCGATACCGGCCCGATGTATCTGACCAAACAGGTGGTGCTGGGCCCCGACGAGACCGGTGGCACGCTGCACGATCGTCTGTCAGTGCTCGGCGCGGAGACACTGGCAGAGGCCCTGCCCGGTATTCTCGACGGCAGCCTCGCGGCCCGACCGCAGGACGACAGCCTGGCGTGTTATGCCCGCAAGCTCGACAAGGCCGAGGCCTGGGTCGACTGGACGCGCCCAGCCGGGGATATCGAGCGCCAGGTCAGGGCGTTCAACCCCTGGCCGGTGGCGCAGACCCGCTTCGAAGACACCAACCTGCGGATCTGGCGTGGTCACGCGATCAGCGGTGTCGCAGGGGAGCCCGGACTGGTAATGAACGCGTCCCGTGCCGGTATCGATGTCGCCACCGGCAGCGGGTTGCTGCGGATCACGGAACTGCAACTGCCCGGCAAGCGATCCATGGGTGCTGCGGATTTCATCAACGCCAATCGCATACAGGGTGTCGTGCTTGGCTGATCCGCGCTTGGCCGCGGTAGCCAACGTGCAGGCCGTGTTGGACGGACGATCGCTCGATGAGGCGCTCGCGATGATGCCGGCGACGCGCGAGGCGCGCGACCGGGCACTGGCTGCCGAACTGAGCTACGGGGTCTGCCGTTGGTACCGGCGGCTCGACGCGCTGATCGCGGCCTTGTTGCGCAAACCCTTCAAGCGCAAGGACCGTGACATCCACGTTTTGCTGCTGACTGGCGCCTACCAGCTGCTCTACAGTCGGGTTCCCGCGCATGCGGCCCTGTCGACGACGGTCGATGCGACGCGTGCACTCGGCAAGGGGTGGGCGAGCAAGCTGGTCAACGGCGTACTCCGCCGCCTGCAACGCGAATACGCTGGGCTGGCCATGCGCGTCGATGCCGATGAGGCGGTACGCTATGCGCAACCCGATTGGCTTTACCGCGCGCTCCGTGCGGCCTGGCCCGGCCAACACGAGGACATCCTCGAGGCGCTGCAGCAACGCCCACCGATGACCCTCAGGATCGATCTCAAGCAGACCGGCCGGGACGAGTACGTCGACCGCTTGGCGGCGGCCGGTATTGCTGCGCACAGGCACGCGACGGTCGAAACCGCGCTCGTTCTGGACCATCCGGTCGCGGTCGACGCGTTGCCCGGCTTCGCGCAGGGCCTGGTCTCGGTACAAGATGCCGGCGCCCAGCTGGCCGGGGATTTCCTCGATTTGCGACCAGGGCAAGGTGTGCTCGATGCATGCGCGGCACCGGGCGGCAAGACGATCGACGTGCTGCAGCGGGCCCCGGACCTGCAAGTCACGGCGCTCGATATCGATGCCGGGCGCCTCGATCGCGTGGCCGAAAACCTCGCCCGCGCCGGCTGCGCGGCGGACCTCCAACTCGGTGACGCCACGGCTCCGCCAGCGGGCGACTGGGGCGGCCGGCGCTACGATCGCATCCTGGTCGACGCGCCCTGCTCGGCGACCGGCGTGCTGCGGCGCCACCCGGACATCCGCCTGCTGCGACGGGCCGATGACATCGAGACCATGGTGCGTCGGCAGGCGGCGATTCTTGACGCGATGTGGTCGCTGCTGCGCCCCGGCGGCCGCCTATTGTACGCGACCTGTTCCTTGCTGCCCGCGGAGAATGCCCGGCAGGTCGATGCGTTCTGCCGGCGTCATCCGGAGGCGCGCCCTGTCGAACTGCCCGCTGCGACCGGAATCCGCGCCGGCATCGGTGTACAGTTGCTGCCGGGTGTCGATGACACGGACGGATTCTTTTATGCCGCACTGCGCCGACCGCGCACGCCCTGACGCCATGAAGCGAACGACACGGACCATCGCCGGCTTGATCCTGCTCTGCCTGCCCCTCGCGCTGCATGCGGACGAGATCGATCTGCGCAATGTCTCGCTCACGCTGAGTGAGGACGGCCGCATCCTTCTGGATGCCAAAATAGCATTCGATCTGAACGACACGGTTTCCGAAGCGCTCGAAAACGGCGTACCGCTGACCTTCGAGACGCACGTACAGATGCGCCGTGCCGATGCCTGGATATGGGAATCAGATGTGGTCGAACACCGGCTGCGCACGATACTGCTGCACCGCCCGTTGTCAGGCATGTACGAATTGCGCAATCTGACGGGCAGCGAACATCTATCCTTCGCGACACGTGGCGCGGCGCTGCGCACCCTCGGCAATATCGTCGCGATGCCGGTGGTCGAGCGCGATAGCCTGGACTTGGACCAGGACTATCTGGTGCGAATCGAGGTGCGTCTCGATATCGAGGCCTTGCCGCTCCCGATGCGCCCCCTCGCCTATCTGCAGCGCGACTGGTGGGTCGCCAGCGAGCCGTGGGAATGGCGGCTGCGGCCATGAAGCAGCGGCGCTTTGACGTGCTCGCCGCAGCGATGCTGGTGGTATTGCTGCTGGCCTCGCTGCATCTGATCAGCGCGGCGGTGCAGCGTTCCGAGGAACTCGGTCAATGGTTCATACCGCTGCTGTTGTTCACGGTGGTTGGCCTGGTACTGCTATTCGCGCTGGTCGGATGGAATCTCTGGCAGCTGCTGAGTGATTACCGGCGCCGCGTGGCTGGCTCGCGCCTGAGTGCGCGACTGTCCGCGTTGTTTCTGGTGATTGCGCTGGTCCCAGTGAGCGTCGTGTATTTCTACTCGGCGCGGTTTCTCTCCAGCGGCATAGACAGTTGGTTCGACCTGCAGGTCGACAGCGCGATGGAGGATGCACTCGCGCTCAGCAAGGTGTCGCTGGATCTGCACAAGCGCGAGCGCTTGAAGCTCACGCAGAATCTGCTTGCCACGATCGAAGACACGTCCCAGACCGCAGTAGCGCTCAGTGTCGACGATATACGCAACGCGGCCGGTGCCAACGAGGTCGCGTTGTTCAGCCTGCAGGGGCAGGTGTTGGCGGTAAGCCACGCAAACCCGGAGATACTGCTCCCCACGCCACCCGACAGCGGCATGGTCCAGCAGGTCGTGTCCGGCGAGAACTATGTCGGCATCGCCCCGGGCCAGGACGGCCGCCTGCTCGTGCGCTGCCTGGTTCAGGATCGGCGGCAGCGCGGTATCGTGCTGCAGGTGCTCTACCCGGTGCCGGAGTCGCTCAGCGAGCTCACCCAAAGTGTGCAGGATGCCTACGAGGTATATCGAACCCGCGCTTACATGCGGTCGCAGATCAAGTTCAGTTTCGCACTGAGCCTCGCGCTTGTGCTGATGCTGAGCGTGTTCGGCGCCGCCTGGGCTGCTGTCTATGCCGCCCGCCGCCTCGTGCAGCCGATCACCGACATCGCAGAGGGTACGCGCGCGGTGGCCGAGGGCGAGTACGACAAACAGCTGCCGCTCCCACGGGTCGAGGATGAGCTGGGTTTCCTCGTCTCGTCGTTCAATGCGATGACCCGCCGTATCGCGCGTGCCCGAAATGCGCTGGAGGAGAGCCGCCGCAAGCTGCAGACGCAGCACAATTATCTCGAGACCGTGTTGGGCGGCCTCTCCACCGGCGTCATGGCACTGGACGCCGAAGGCCGTATTCGGACCGCGAATCGAGCGGCTGACCAGATTCTCGGCTTGCCGGTAAGCGAACTCGAGGGCAAGGATCTGCGCGTACTCGGGATGCGCAGCGAGTCGCTGCGTCCGTTCGTCGAGCGTGTCGCCGAGGGATTCGCACAGGGCGAGAACGAGGGGCGCTACGAGGTCACGCTCTATCGTGGCAGTGGTCGCCAGGTGCTGCTGTGCCGCCACTCGCGGCTCGAGATCGGGCGGGGTGTCGCCGTTGGTCAGGTCCTGGTGTTCGATGACGTGACCGAGTTGGTCAAGGCGCAGCGTGATGCTGCCTGGGGCGAGGTGGCGCGGCGCCTCGCCCACGAGATCAAGAACCCGCTGACGCCGATCCAGCTGTCGGCCGAGCGGCTGCGGCACAAGTTTCTGCGCAAGATGGCGCCGGACGACGGCAGGATACTGGATCGTGCGACGCACACCATCGTCCAGCAGGTCGAGGCGATGAAATCCATGGTGAACGACTTCTCGGACTATGCGAAGCCGAGCAAGCTGCAACTCGAGGCAGTGCCGGTGGATCATTTCCTCGGCGAGGTCATCGCGCTCTACGAGGGCGGGACCCAGCAGGTGATCCTGCAGGCGGGTGCACCCGAGGTCTCTATCGAAGCTGACCCGGTCCGTTTGCGTCAGGTCATGCATAATTTGCTCAAGAATGCACTCGAGGCGGCTGGCTCCGATGGACGCATCGTTGTCCACAGCCGCACGGGGGAAGAAGAGGGGAACGAATTCGTGGAAATCGCGGTAAGCGATAGCGGCCCGGGATTTGATCCGGAGCTGGTCAGTCAGGCGTTTGAGCCTTACGTCACCAACAAGACCAAGGGGACCGGCCTGGGGCTGGCGATCGTGAAACGCATCGTCGTCGAACATGGCGGCGTCGTGCATGCCGAGAACGCCGCCGATGGTGGCGGACGGGTATTGCTGCGCCTGCCGGCGATGGCACATGCGACTGGCCACATTGCGCCGCTGGCCTCCGGCCTGGCCGGCGAGGGGAGGCACTGATGGGGGCGCCTCACATCCTCGTTGTCGATGACGAACCGGACATCCGCGAGTCGGTGCGGGATATCCTGGAAGACGAGAATTTCAGCGTCGCCACTGCCGAGAATGCGGCCGCGGCGCGTCAGGCGCTGCGCGACCGTCGCCCCGACCTGATCCTGCTCGATATCTGGATGCCCGACCTCGACGGCATCAGCCTGCTGAAGGAGTGGTCCGAGGGTCGCGGCCTCGTCTGTCCGGTGATCATCATGTCCGGGCACGGAACAGTCGAGACCGCGGTCGAGGCAACGCGCCTCGGGGCGTACGATTTTCTGGAGAAGCCATTGTCGCTGGCGAAGCTGCTGCTCACGGTGCAGCGGGCGCTGGAGGCCGACAGGCTGGCCCAGGAGAACGTAGGGCTGAGACGGCGCGCCTCGCCTCTCATCGAGCCGATCGGCCACAGCGCGGTCATGCAGCGCCTGCGTGAGCAGGTCAAGCGCGTCGCCCAACACGATTCCTGGGTGCTGATCTCCGGGGAGTCGGGCAGCGGACGCGAGACGTTCGCCCGTTACCTGCATGCGCACAGTCCACGCAAGGACCGCCCCTTCATCGATGTCGCGGTATCGGTCATCAGCAAGGGCAATGCGGCGCTTGAGCTGTTCGGTAGCGAACGTGACGGAGCCACGCAGTATGGGCGTCTGGAACAGGCCGCGGGGGGTACCCTTTTCCTCGATGAGGTCGCCGACATGGACCTGGAGGCCCAGGCCCAGCTCGTCGGGGCGCTCGATACCGGGTCTTTTTTGCGCGTCGGCGGTTCGGCGCCGGTCAACATCGATGTTCGCGTGATTGCGGCCACCCAGCGCAACCTGCACCAGGCGGTCGAGGCAGGCGAATTTCGTGAGGATCTCTTCTACCAGCTCAATGTGGTGCCGCTGATCGTGCCGCCATTGCGTGAGCATCGCGAGGACATCCCCGATCTGATCGACAGCGCGGTCGATCATCTGGTCGGCCAGGAGAAGTTGCCCTATCGGCGTTTCTCCATCGCGGCCCAGAACGTGCTGCGCAACTACATGTGGCCCGGCAACGTCCGTGAACTGAAAAACCTGGTCCAGCGGGTCCTGATCCTCGGCACCGGTGACGAGGTCAGCGCGGCCGATATCGAGGCCGCGATGGGGGCCGCGCAGGCTGCCAGCGGTGCCGCCGGGATTCCCGGCGTGTCGTTCGACCAACCTTTGCGTGATGCGCGGGATGCGTTCGAAAAGGCCTATCTCGAGTACCAGTTCGAAAAGCACGGTGGCAATGTAAGCCAGATGGCGGAAGAGGCAGGTATGGAGCGCACGCATCTCTACCGCAAGCTCAGGGATCGTGGCATCGAGATCAAGGACAGAAGGTGACCCCGGCGATCGAGGCCGCCAGGCGCGCCGGTATTCCGGTCACCGTGCATGAATACGCGCATGATCCCGGGCAGCGCAACTTCGGGCGCGAGGCGGCCAATGCGCTCGGTCTGGATCCGCGCCAGGTGTTCAAGACGCTGTTGGTGACCCGCAACGGCGATCCGCGACGCCTGTCGGTCGCAGTGGTGCCGGTCAGTGGCCAGCTCGATCTGAAAGCGATGGCGGTGGCATGTGCCAGCAAGCGGGTCGAGATGGCCGATGCGCAGCTGGCCGAACGGTCGACCGGCTATGTCGTGGGCGGTATCAGCCCGCTTGGCCAGAGGCGGCGTCTGCCGACGGTGATCGATGCATCGGCGACGCAGTTCGACACGGTATTCGTGAGTGGCGGCCGGCGAGGCCTCGACCTCGGGATTGCGCCCGCCGACCTGATTGGGCTCTGTGATGCGGTCGTTGCGCCTGTTGGCAAATGACTTGGCTACGACCCGAAGATCTGTCGGCGTCGCGAAGCGGAGTCAGCCGCGGCGCGCGCTGCCACTCGCCGCTCAACTGGAGCCGTAGTGGGTGGCCAGATAGTCAAGGATGCGATCGCGCATCGCGACGTCGTCGATCGGATTCATCCCCTGTTCCTCGACCATCCACTCCAGCGTCTCTTCCCAGCGGTCGCGGCTCATGCCCTGCTGGGTAACGAGCATCAGCGAGTGACAGGCGTTGCATGTGTAGAAGACCTCCTCGCGGGCTGTCCCCGGCGGCAGCCCCTGCCAGTCCTGCTCCTCGCCGTAGTGCGTCGCCAGATAGCCGAGCATCAGTTCCCTCGCCCACGGCTCCGGCGCGGCCATGCCATTTTCGGCGACCATATCGGTCAGCAGCGTGTCCCATTCCTCGCGTGGCAACTTGCGGTCGGTGAATTGGTCCACTGCGTGGCAGGCGCGGCAGGTGAAATATACCGCCTCCCGGCCTTCGCCTTGCGGCAGTCCGCCGTAGCGCGGCGCGTCGGTCGTCTCGGACAGAGACGGTAGCGCGACCGGTTCGTCTGCCAGCGTGCGCAGGTAGGCGATCAGGTCGGCGCGGTCCTGCGCCGGCTTGGCCCCCGGATAGGCCATGCGCGTACCCGGGGCCATCGCCTGTGGATCGAAGAGGTAGCGGCTTAGTTTCTCGTAGTCCCAAGTCCCACCGATGGCCGCGAGACTGTCGGTGTAATCGAAACCGGGGTGCGAAGCGACCGTACGCTCGACGATGCCCCAAAGCGTCGGACCGACGATCTCGTCGGCGCCCTTTTCGACCGCGTGGCAGGCCTTGCACTGCAGCGCGACCGTCGCGCCCCGTTCCGGGTCGGCGGTGGCGAGGCGAGGCGAGATCGGGTCGAGCTCGGTCTCGGCAGACGCATAGCCCGTGGTGGCCGCGATGATTCCGATGGACAAGAGTGTTCGTGTTTTGCGACCCAAGCTAACACCTGCTGCGTAGGAATCGAAAGCCGTTGACCGGTCGACGCGAGACACACGCTTCCCTGCCGGCCGGCACCGTCAGCTCACCCGTACCGCGACTCGGTGCATCGAGTTGTTCAGATAGCCCTTCGGGTTCCAGGCGATTGCGAACGGCTGCTGATGACCCGTGTCGCTGGTCGCACGTGCCCAGACTTCGTAATAGCCCTTCATCGGGAACATCAACTTCGCACTGAAGTGCTGCCAGGCATAGGGGTTGCGCGGCTGTGTCAGCTCAGCCTTGACCCAGGTGGCGCCGAAGTCGATCGACAGGTCGACCGCGGTCACCTTATCATCGCCGGCCCAGGCATGGCCGCGCACGACCAATTCGGGGTCGCTGGCCGGCACCTCGATGCCGCTCTCCGGGAACGTGATCAGCGATTTGACCGGCATCGACTCGATAATCTCGAATGCCTCTTTAGGGACCTTTTCGCCCGGTTCGACCGGGTAACTGGGCACCCGGTAAGACGTGCCTGTCATCTTCGGGCCGTCGTGCACCTGGTCGCGAATCTGGATACGCTTGAGCCACTTCTGCGAGCAGGAGCCGGGCCAGCCGGGAACGACCAGCCGCAATGGTGCGCCATTCATCGGATGAATCGGCGCTCCGTTGATCGCAAATGCGATCAGATTATGCGGATCGAGCGCCTTCTCGATCGGGACGCCGCGCGAGATCGGTAGTTTGTTCGGGTCCCCGGAAAGGTGCGTGTCGGCGCCGTAGTGCGCCGTATATACGGCCGTGTCCTTCACCCCGGCACGGCTCAAGACGTCGGACAGCCGGACCCCGGTCCACTCCGAGCAGCCGACTGCGCCGACGGTCCATTGATTGCCTTTCGCCTTCGGGTTGAAGGCCGAACGGCCGTTGCCGCCGCATTCGAGCTGAAGCTGCAGCGTGACGACCTCGAATTCGCTCCTCAGCTGGTCGATACTCATTTCCAGCGGGCTGTCGACTTCGCCGTCAACGGTGAGCTGCCAGCCGGCAGCCTCTATATCGGTCGGCGGGATGCCGTTGTTGCGGATAAAGTGCCGGGTGGCCGGCGTGATTTCGTCGTCGAGCAGATGGGCTGGGCATTCGGCGTTGACCGGGCGGTCGTTCAGGATCGTCAGGCCGTCCTTGCCGGGGATCGCCATCGGCTGGTCGGCCATCGCAGCCGGAATGAAACCGGCTGGCATGTTGCGGTGAAACGGGATGAAGCCGCCGAGCAGCGCGGCCATCGTCGCGAGGCCGGCACCCTTGAGAAAGCCGCGACGGTCAGGGTGCGGTACGCGGCCGAACACGATCTCGTCGGCCTTGGCAGGATCCTTCGCGTAGAGTTCGAACAGATCGACCTTCTTTTCTCCCATGGTGCCTCTCCCGGAACGTGGTGGGTTTGCCGTCTGACTGCGCAAGTGCTGCATTCGATTTTTCGAGGAAGCTTAGCATTCACGCCAGCGGACGGTCGGCGCTCAACCATGGCCAGCGCGCGGGATTGCCGGCGACGGACCGCGGCGCTTGCGCCGCGCACGCTGGCGCATCGAACGCCGGTGGGGGGTCATCTGGTTGCCGAACGCATCGTAAGGTATCGGTCCGGACCTGCACTGCCGCGTCATGCATCAGCCCGGATACACTACCCGAACGCGTGCCTTGCGGGCTGCCCGCTTCACAGCCCGGTGGCCGCGCGACAGCACACTGAATCAACCAGGAAAAGGCCAATCCTGGACTGCCCCCAAGGCCGATCCCGCGCATTCGGCAGTGCGCAGTGCCGTGTCCTGGCAAGCGCCCGCGAGCCGCGTTCCACGCGTTGCCCGACTGCCGACTGTCGCGACCAGCATTGCACCCGTCGGGCGCCCGAGTGGCCGAAAATCCGCCGGCAACCGTGATCCCGATGACGGATGCAAGCTAGAATTGGTGCGATGCACGCATGAGCAGAACCCTGAGACGTGAAGATCATCATTCTCGGTGCCGGCCAGGTCGGTACCACCGTGGCCTACAACCTGTCCAACGAGGCCAATGACATCACCGTGGTGGATCTGGATCCCAGCCTGCTGCGCGATTTGCAGGATCGCCTGGACATCCGGACGATCCAGGGCCGGGCCTCTCACCCGAGCGTGCTGGAGCGCGCCGGCGCCGACGATGCCGATATGGTGATCGCGGTCACCAATAGCGATGAGACCAACATGGTGGCCTGCCAGACCGCCTGGACGTTGTTTCACACCCCGACGAAGATCGCACGGGTGCGTGCCCCGGAGTACCTGGCCCACCCGGCCCTGTTCAGTCAGGGGGCGCTGCCGATTGACGTGCTGATCAGTCCAGAGCAGCTGGTTACCGACTACATACTGCGCCTGATCGAGCACCCGGGCGCGCTGCAGGTGCTGGACTTCGCCGGCGGACGGGTGCGACTGGTCGCGGTGCGCGCCTACTACGGTGGGCCGCTGGTCGGGCACGAACTGCGTACGCTGAACGAGCACCTGCGCGGTGCCGAGGCGCGAGTCGCTGCGATCTACCGCAAGGGAAGAGCGATCGAGCCCGAGGGGCACACCGTGATCGAGCCAGATGACGAGGTGTTCTTCGTCGCCGCGTCCAATAACATTCCCGCGGTGATGGCCGAGTTGCGCAAGGCCGAAAAACCCTTCCGCCGCCTGATCTTCGCCGGTGGCGGCAACATCGGTCGGCGGTTGGCCTCGTCGCTGGAGAACGATTACCGCGTCAAGATCATCGAGCGCAACGAACAGCAGGCCCGGCGTGTCTCGGAGGACCTGCGCCGGACCATCGTTTTGCAGGGCGACGCCGCCGACGAAGACCTGCTGCTGGAGGAGAACATCGAAGACACCGATGTATTCTGCGCGGTGACCAATGACGACGAGGCCAATATCCTGTCCGCGATGCTTGCGAAGCGACTTGGGGCACGCAAGGTCATGGCCCTGATCAACCGCGCCGCCTATGTCGACCTCGTGCAGTCAGGTGCGGTGGATATCGCCATTTCACCGCAGCACGCGACGATCGGCACCCTGCTCACGCACGTCCGGCGCGGCGACGTCGTCATGGTGCATTCGCTGCGCCGTGGCGCGGCCGAGGCGATCGAGGCCGTCGCTCACGGCGACAAGGTATCGTCGAAGGTCGTGGGCCGTGCGGTCGAGGACATTAAGCTGCCGGAAGGGACGAGCATTGGTGCGGTCGTGCGCGGTGACGAGGTTATCATCGCCCACCATGACACCATCATCGAGTCCGAGGACCATGTGATCTTGTTTCTCACCGACAAACGTCGGATATCCGATGTGGAACGCCTGTTCCA
>CBFCWF010000014.1:0-32562 GCA_965601425.1 uncultured Chromatiaceae bacterium
GCTGCTCGTGACTCCGCTGACCGCATTGCTGACCATTCTTTCGCTGATCGGCTACGCGGTTGTCTACACCATGTATCTGAAGCGCGCGACGCCGCAGAACATCGTGATTGGCGGGGCGGCGGGCGCGGCGCCGCCGGTGCTCGGTTGGGTCGCGGTCACCGGCAGCGTCGACCCAGGCGCGCTGCTGCTTTTCCTGATCATCTTTGCATGGACCCCGCCACACTTCTGGGCGCTCGCAATCCACCGTACCGAAGAGTATCGCAAGGTGGATATGCCGATGCTGCCGGTCACCCATGGCACCGACTTCACCCGTCTGCAGATCCTGCTGTACACGGTGCTGCTGCTGGTCGTCACGCTGCTGCCTTACGGTTATGGGATGAGCGGGGGGCTTTACCTTGGCGGCGCGCTGGTACTGGGTCTGGGCTTTCTGTACTACGCTGTGCGCCTCTACCGCGACGACGACGACCGCATGCCAATGCGGACCTTCGGTTACTCCATCACCTATTTGATGGCGCTTTTCGCCCTTTTGCTGGTGGACCACTATGTGCCAAATGTCATGTCGCTGATCGGCTGAACGCCCGCCCATGGCGCGGTGCGGTATGCGAGCCTCGATGGGTCCGTACGCTCATGGCTGCGTTCGCAGCAGCTATAGTATAAGCATTGATTAATATTGTAGTCTCGGCTACGATCAGCACGCGTGCGACTGCTCGGCCGATGGCCGGTATCCGCGCCGCACCCCGTGCCGGCGCGGCGTGGGTTCCGTGCCGAATCCGCGGCGTGTGGCGGTCTTCCTCGGAGAAAACGCCTGACACGCTTTTTGTCGCGCCATTCGCCGCGGCCGGTGCGTTCGTCGGCCGGCAGTCAACCGTGGCCGGCCGCGGCTGCGGGGGTGAGCATGCATTCCCCCGCGTCGCCCGAACAGCGCTGTCCGTTTCGCGTTCGCGTTGTCCGAGCGCGTGGGGACACGGCGAATGCCGCTGCCTGCGGGCCGGCGGCGGGTGCTGCAGACGCGGTGTGACCAGGATGTCCCGAAGATCCGACCCGGTGATCGCATAACCTACTGAACGCTCGTCAGACATGAACGCACTTGATCCTATGTGTCTACCGGCACAGCCATTGCGGAACTTTCCACTCCGAGCGCCCGGGCGACCGTCAGATCTGCCCGCGTCGATCGAGCCGGCGGACGACGTCGGCTAGTGGACGAGCCTGAATCCTGTTTCCACTGCGGCCTCCCGGTGCCGAACGGGGCCGACTATCGGGTCGAGATCGATGGTCAGCCTCGTGCGATGTGCTGCCATGGCTGCCAGGCCGTCGCCCAAGCGATCGTCGACGGCGGGCTCACGTCGTTCTATCGACATCGCGAGACGCCGTCGCGTCGGCCGGAAGATCTCGTGCCCGAGGAGTTGCAGCGTCTCGAGCTATACGACCAGCCCGCGTTGCAGAGCAGCTTCGTGCAGGTGGACGGCGCATCGACCAAGACCGCCTCGTTGATCCTGGAGGGCATCAGCTGTGCGGCCTGCGTCTGGTTGAACGAACGGCACGTGAATGCGCTCCCGGGGGTGCTCGATTTTTCGGTCAATTACAGTACCCATCGGGCGCGAGTGCACTGGGACGACAGCCAGATACACTTGTCGGACATCCTCAAGGCGATCACCGAGATCGGCTATGTCGCGCACCCCTTCGACCCGGGTCGCCAGGAGGCGGTGAACAAGAAAGAGAAGTCGGCCGCGCTGCGTCGGCTGGCGGTCGCCGGGCTGGGCGCGATGCAGGTCATGATGCTGGCGATCGCCCTGTACGCGGGCGACTACAGCGGTATGGATGCCGATTTGCGCGTGTTCATGCGCTGGGTCAGCCTATTGCTGACGCTGCCGGTCGTCTTCTATTCGGCCGGCGGTTTCTTCACCACGGCCTGGCGCGATCTACGGCGGCGGCAGCTGAGCATGGAGGTGCCGGTCTCGCTGGCCATCGGTGGCGCATTCGCGGCCAGTGTCTGGTCGACCCTGACGGATGGCGGCGAGGTGTACTTCGATTCGGTCTGTATGTTCGCCTTCTTCCTGCTGTCCAGCCGGTACCTGGAGATGGGCGCGCGGCACCGTGCCGGCGAGGCCGCGGAGGAACTGGTCAAGCTGCTGCCGGCGACCGCGACCCGCTTGACCGGGAAGGGCGAACAGGTGGTGGCGGTCTCGGAACTCGCGCCGGATGACCAGGTGCTGGTGCGTCCCGGCGAGACCATCCCGGCCGACGGAACGGTCAGCGAGGGTCGCAGCTCGGTGGACGAGTCGCTGCTGACCGGAGAGAGCCTACCGCGGTCGCGCACGACCGGCGACGAGTTGGTGGGGGGCAGCCTGAACGTCGAGAGCCCGCTGGTGCTGCTGGTGGACAAGGTCGGCGAGGACACGCTGGTGTCCGCCATCGTCCGCTTGCTCGATCGCGCACAGGCCGAGAAGCCACGCATTGCGCGCCTGGCCGACCGGGTCGCCGGGTGGTTTGTCGCTGTCCTGTTGCTGGTCGCAGTCGCGGTGGCCACCTGGTGGGCGCTGCACGAGCCGGCGCGTGCCTTTGCCGTCACGCTGTCGGTCCTGGTGGTCACTTGTCCCTGCGCCTTGTCGCTGGCGACGCCCACCGCGATCACCGCTGCGTCCGGCGCGCTTACCCGGCTGGGCCTGCTGACCACGCGTGGCCATGCGCTGGAGACACTGGCGCAGATAAGCCACGTGCTGTTCGACAAGACCGGAACCCTGACCCGCGGGGTGCTGCAACTGGCCGACATGCTGCCCCTGTCGGATCGGGCTGGCCGGTCGCGTTGCCTGGCGCTCGCTGCCGCGCTCGAGCGTGGTTCGGAGCATCCGGTCGGCAAGGCGCTGGCGGCACGCGTTGAGGATCCACCCCGGGTCAGCGAACTGACCGCGCTGCCCGGCAGCGGCATGCAGGGCGTCATCGACGGACGGGCTTACCGTGTCGGTAACCGGCCCTTTGTCGCCGAGATCAGTGGCGCGAGCCCCGCGGCCAGCGTTGATAGCGATGCAACCCAGGTGTACCTGGGCGATGCCGATGGCCTGTTGGCGCGTTTCGAATTCCGCGACAAACTGCGCGCCGACGCGCCTCAGGCGATGGCGCGGTTGCGCGGGCTTGGCCTGACAGTGGAGATCCTCAGCGGCGACGCCCGCGGGGCGGTCGAGCGGGTGGCGGGCGAGTTGGGCATCACGCGGGCCCAAGCCGGTCTGCGGCCGGAGGAGAAGCTGGCGCGTGTCAGGCAGTTGCAGGCCGCCGGGCACAAGGTGGCGATGGTCGGCGACGGGGTCAACGACGCGCCGGTACTGGCCGGTGCCGATGTGTCGATCGCGATGGGGCAAGGGGCGCAGCTTGCACATGCGAGCGCCGACATGGTGGTCTTGTCGGAACGCCTCGCGGTGCTCAGCGCCGGTGTCGAAAAGGCCCGTAGGACCCGCGCCGTGATCAAGCAGAATCTGACATGGGCGATCCTGTATAATCTGGCTGCGATACCACTGGCGGCCGCCGGCCTCGTGGCGCCCTGGATGGCGGCGATTGGAATGTCCGCGAGTTCGTTGGTGGTCGTATTCAATGCACTCCGCCTCCGACGCGGCTAGTGCGATGCGACAGGTCCTGCAATCCCCCCCGGCCGATTCACGCGTTTCGTCGAAGGGGGCGCAGCGGCGCGTCGCCGGCCAAAGCGAATTCAGTGATCGTAGCGCGGGTGCGATCAAGCTCGCGGGCCGGCCGAGCGGTGGGTCTTTGAGCATGTCAATACTTGCCGCGTGCCCGGGAGGGCCGAGGACGGTTTAGCCGATGTCGATCCTGTATCTCCTTATTCCGCTGGCGGTCGGCCTGATGATCGTCGCGATCGCGTTTTTTCTCTGGACGGTGCGTACCGGCCAGTATGACGACCTCGAAGGACCGGCCCATCGCATCCTGATGGATGACGACGATCCGATGATCCCGCACAACGCGCGGCCGAAGCCGTCGGCGCGATCGCCGGCCGAATCCAAGAACGCCGACCGGCCGGATGCTGCAAAGGGCGACGGAGGGATTGACGACGATGCAGCCGATTGACGAGGAAACGCCCCGGTGCCCAGCTCAGAAAACGTCGCGATGACCCGCGTCATCGCCCTGGTCGTGGCGGCCTGAGCCAACTTTTTGGCCGCCTCTTCCGGCTGAACCGGCGCGCCAACGCGCAGCCGCCAGTGCGTCAGGCGGCCAGTGTACTGCGCAGTCGCTTCATCGCGGCGGCCTCGATTTGCCGTATGCGCTCGGCCGACACGCCATACTCGTCGGCCAGCTCGTGCAGCGTCTCCTTGGTCTCGTTGAGCCAGCGGCGCTGCAGAATGTCGCGGCTACGGTCGTCGAGCGACTCGATTGCCGAGTACAGGCCGGCGCGCTCCACCGCTGCGCTGTCCGCCCGTTCGAGCATCATCGAAGGTTCGTGGCGCAGATCGGGGAGGTACGCGGCCGGTGCCATGCCCGGGAAGTCGTCGTCGTCGGTATCGGCGCCGTCGAAGGCGAGGTCGTAGTTGGACAGGCGTGATTCCATCTCCAGCACCGTCTCGGGTTTTACCCCCAGATCCTCTGCGACCTCCGCGACCTCCTGGTGCGAGAACCATCCCAGACGCTTCTTCGCACTGCGCAGATTGAAGAACAGCTTGCGTTGCGCCTTGGTCGTTGCGACCTTGACGATACGCCAGTTGCGCAATATGTACTCATGGATCTCGGCCTTGATCCAGTGCACTGCAAAGGAAACCAGGCGGACGCCCATGTCCGGATTGAAGCGTCGCACCGCCTTCATCAGGCCGACAGTGCCTTCCTGGATCAGATCGTTTTGAGGGAGACCGTAGCCGCTGTAGCCGCGCGCAATTCGGACCACGAAGCGCAAATGAGAAGTTACCAGCGCCCGCGCCGCCTCGAGATCGTCGTGGTCGCGCAGACGCACCGCGAAATCGTGCTCTTGCTCGGCCGACAGCATCGGCAGCTGGAACGCCGCGCTGATGTACGCGTCCATGTTGCCGGTCGGCAGTGTCATCGGAATCGCGAGTTGTTTACTCATAAAAAAACCCTGTCTGTTCCCCTGCGATTGACCCGCATCTCAAACCTGCCGGGCCGCTCTTCAGCTGTATTTTAGCAGTCCGGGTATGAGAGTGCTAACTTGTCAACGAAGTTCCCGGGCTTCGATAAACTTATGAAATATAAGTTTTTATTCGTTTTGGCGGATGTTCCTAGGGCCCGCCCGGTTTGTCGCGGGGCCCTATCTCGCGCCTTGCCCCGTTGCCGTGTGGGGTGCCCTGCGGGAACCGGGCAGGGCGCCGCGTCCACTGCACAGCCCGGTCGGAGACGTCAAACGCGCCGCAGGCCGGGTGTGCCGGCTATTCTGTCCTGGCGAAATCGACGTGCACGCATGCGCCCTGTCCCTTTTCCAGGCTCGCCGTGCCGTCCAGCTGCCGGGCGAGATCGACGACCAGCCGCAGCCCCAGCGTCTTCGGTGTATCCAATCCGCGGTGATCGCCAAACCCGACACCGTCATCGGCGACCAGCAATTCGACTCCCCCCGCCGCGATGCGCCGCATCTGTACCTGGATCCTGCCCGGCCGGCCCGAAGGAAAGGCGTGTTTTAGGCTGTTCGTGAAAAGCTCGTTGATAATCAGAGCGCAAGGGATCGCGGCATCGATACCCAATTCCACCCCGCGCGCAGAGACCTCGACCGCAACCTGTTTCGAGACGTTGTAAGAGCGCAACAGTTCCGGGAGCAGTGCGTTCAGGTAGGCCTCGAAGTCGATGTTGGCGAAACTGCTGGAGCGGTAGAGGCGATCGTGGATTGCCGCCATCGCCTGGATCCTGGCCCGGCTCTGCTGGAATGCGTCCAGCGCCGCGTCGTCCATCCGACCCCGAACCGCTTGCTCCTGCAGGTATAGCAGGCTGTTCACCACCTGTAAGTTATTCTTGACCCGGTGGTGGATCTCCCTCAGCAGGATGTTCTTGTCTTCCAACGAGTCCTGCAGGCGCTGTTCGACCGCTTTGCGGTCCAGCGCGTTGGCGAAGATCTCGCCGACCAGCTTCAACAAGCGGATATGGTCCTCGGCCCAGCGCTTGGGCGCCCGGACCGCGTCGAAGCCGAGGAAACCGATCATATGCTGTCGGGCCATGATAGGCACGTTGACGAGCGTGCGAATGCCTTCCCTCTCGAACTCGTACCGCTCGCGCCGCGCCTCCGACGGTAGCGCCGAGACATCGGGCACGTGAAAGACCTGGCCCTCGCTCAGCCTCTTCAGGGAATAGCCAAACTCATCGACACGCAGCCCCTGCAGCCGCTCGATATGCGGATCGATGCCCTCCGCGCACCACTCGTGGGTATTGTCCATGCGCCGACCGTCTTCCGAGATGCGAAACACATAGCTGCGGTCCACATCGGTGAACCGTCCGATCCGCATGATGGCCTCGTTGATCTCTTCGTCGAGTTGCAGGATCGGGACATTGATGAAGCGCGTCGAGATTTCGGCGATCAGCTGCTCCAGCACCAGTTGGCGCGACAGCGCGGCCGTCGCCCGCTCTCGCCCGATCGCGCCAGCGATGATCTCGCCGACGACCTTGAGCAGGTTACGATGCTTCCTGTTCCATTCCTTCGGGGCGCGCAACGCGTCGAAGCCGACGAAACCGATCACCCGCTGGTCACAGATCAACGGCACGTTGATAATTGACCGGACGCCCTGGGCCTTCAGCTCTTCCATCACGTCCGCCGCTTCGCGAGGCATCGCGGCGACGTCGTGGACGTACAGCTCTTCGCCATCCAGAAAGTGCCGCAGCGCCCAGTCGAATTTCTCCGCCGGGGCGTCCTGCAGACGGTCGATCATGGGTTCGACGCCCGTGGCGCACCACTCGTGCGTATTCGTAAAATGTCTGCCGTCAGCGGAGAATTGAAACACGTAGCTGCGGTCGACCCGGGCGAAGGTGCCGATCGCCTGAAGTGCGGCGGTTATCTCACGGTCGAGCTGCTTGCTGTCCAGATTGACCAGTCGCCCGGAAATACTGAGGATCAGGTTCTCGAACTGCTCCAGATAACGCAGCTCTTCGATCGAACCGATTTCCTCATCGGCCATGCCGCCTGGCGTCTGCCGATGGCTCGTGGTCACTTCGCCTCCCCGTCCGGTGATTTTCGCGGAGGCCACGCGCTGGGCGCGTCCCCGTACCCAACTATACATGCCGCTGATCCATCGGTATCTTGGACCTGAGTAAGGGAAGTGCATTGTGCAACAGCCAAACCGGGCGGCTGGCTACAGAATGACCGTAAAGCTCCTGATCGTCGAAGATGAGGCCATTTCCGCGATGGCGCTGCGCTACGCCGCGGAGCGCGTGGGTTGTGAGGTCGTCGGCAGCGTCGATACCGGGGAGGCCGCGATCGCACAGGCCGCTGCGCACCGTCCCGATCTCGTCCTGATGGATACCCGTCTACGCACCGAGATGTCGGGGGTCGAGGCGGCCAACCGAATCTGGGAGCAGCTCGGAATCCGTTCGGCGTTCATCAGCGCCTACAGCGCCGCCGAACTCGAGCGCTGCTACCGCGGGCCGGCACCGTTCACGCTGCTGGTCAAGCCGATATTCGACGGTGACCTTGAGCGCCTGATCACCCCGCTGATCGAGTCCGCCCGCGGCGGCCTCCCGGTCCGCTGAGGCCCGACTCAGCGAGCGCGCAGCGACCGCGCGCGCACCCGTCACTCGGGCTGTATCTGTGCCAGATGACGCCCGACCGCCAGCCAGGCCCCGGCCAGGCCCAGCGCCGGGCCGCCGAGGACGACGCCCAGCAGACTGGCCGGATCGATCAGTGAGAGCTCGAAGCCTGATTCGTACAGGCCCGCCAGCCGCCGTACCGGTCCGTCGAGCAGGTACAGTGACCCCAGCACCAGCGCCAGGCCGATGATTGCGCCGATCAGGCCATACCAGATGCCCTCGTACAGAAACGGCCGCCGGATGAAGGCGTCGGTGCCGCCGACCAGTTTGACGATCTCGATCTCGCTGTGCCGGTTCTGGATCTCCAGCCGAATGGTGTTGCCGACGATCAGCAGTACCGCACCCGCCAGCAGCGCAGCGAGGATAAACACGCCGCGTTCGACCGTTCGGGTGATCGCGCCGAGACGTTCGACCCACTGCAAGTCGATCTGGGCCAAATCGATTTCCCGGTAGTCTTGGAGTGCCCGCGCGAGCCGGCCAACCGCATCGGCGCCCCGGACGCTGTCGTCAGGGCGCACCACGACCACCGCGGGCAACGGATTCTGGTCCAGCAGTTCGAGCGCTTCGCCGAATCCCGACAGGTGACGAAACTCGTCGAGTGCCTGGGCACGCGTAATGAGCCGCGTGTCTGCCACATCGGGCCGCCGCGCGATTTGCTCGCGCACCGCGCCCGCCTGCGCATCGGCGACCGCCTCGTTCAGGAACAGCGAGACACTGGCGCTGCCGTCCCAGGAACTGCTCAGTGCGCGGACGTTGTCGACCAGCAGGTGCAGGCCGCTGGGCAATGCCAGCGCGATGCCGATCACGGCCGCAGTCATCAATGTGCTGATCGGGCTCCTGGTCAGGCGACCCAGCGAGGACAACGACATCTGGGCATGCCGCAAAAACCAGGTGACCGGGCTGCGATTGCGGCGGAAGCCCGCGCGCCTGTTGCGACGGCTCACTGCGTGCCTCGCCCGCTGTCGTCGGACACACGCCCCTGGCGGAGCCTGATGACGCGCTTGCCGAGTCGTTTGACCAGGTCGACGTCGTGGGTCGCGACGAGCAGCGTTACCCCGACCTGATTGAATTGCAGGAACAGCTCCATGATTTCCCGTGACAGCTCCGGGTCGAGATTGCCGGTTGGTTCGTCCGCGAGCAGCACCGGCGGTTTGCTGACCAGTGCGCGTGCGATGCCAACGCGCTGTTGTTCGCCGCCCGACAGCGTGATCGGGAAAACCCGCTCTTTTTTCAACAGCCCGACCTTGTCGAGCGCGGCGCGCACCCGCCGCCTGCTCTCGGTATGCCCCATACCTGCCACGACCAAGGGCAGCGCGATATTGTCGAACACGGTCCGGTCGTGCAGGAGCCGGTAGTCCTGAAAGATCATGCCGACCTCGCGCCGATGGTAGGGGATGTCACGCGACTTGAGCTTGTTCAGATTGCGGCTGTTGACCCAGACCTGGCCCCGGCTTGCCCGTTCGAGCAGCCCGATCAGCTTGAGCAGCGTGCTCTTGCCGGCACCCGAATGGCCGGTCAGAAAGGCCATCTCACCCGGGGCGAGGTGCAGGTCGACACCGGCCAGTCCCTCGTGGCCGTTGGGGTAACGTTTGGCGACGTTGTCGAAGCGAATCATCAGTGCCGGGACCGGCGTCCCTTCGGGGCAAAACTATTCAAATAGTGCCTGTAAGAACTCATCGGTATCGAAAGGCCGCAGGTCCTCGATCTCCTCGCCGACGCCGATGAAGCGAATCGGCACGCCGAGGCGTTCGGCGATCGCGAACACGATGCCGCCCTTGGCGGTGCCGTCGAGCTTGGTCAGCGCGATGCCGGTCAGGCCGATCGCGTTGTTGAACTCGATCGCCTGATTGAGCGCATTCTGGCCGGTGCCGGCATCCACCACCAACAGCACTTCATGCGGTGCCGCGGGGTCGATCTTCTTCATCACCCGGCTAATCTTGACCAGTTCCTCCATCAGATTGCCCTTCGTATGCAGCCGCCCAGCGGTGTCGGCGATCAGGACATCGGCGTTGCGGGCGGTCGCGGCCTCCAGCGCGTCGTAGATTACCGACGCCGAATCGGCGCCTGTGGCCTGTGCGATCACCGGGATCCCGTTGCGCTCACCCCAGCTCTGGAGCTGTTCCACCGCAGCGGCCCGGAACGTGTCACCGGCGGCCAGCACCACGCTGCGGCCCTCGTCCCGGAAGCGGCGGGCGAGTTTGCCGATCGTCGTCGTCTTGCCCGCGCCGTTGATCCCGACCATCAGCACGACCAGTGGCCGGCCGGGGGGCGCCTCGATCGCCGGCGCATCGACGGCGCTGAGGATATCCGTCAGCTGCTTCCGCAGGGCCCAGCCCAATGCGTTGGGATCGGACAGTTCTTTGCGTCGCACCTGGGCGGCCAGGTCGTCGATGATGCGTCGCGTCGCGTCGACGCCGACGTCGGCGCCGAGCAGCAGCGTCTCGATCTCCTCCAACAGATCGTCGTCGATCTGGCGATGGCCGGTCAGCAGGTCGCCGAGTGCGTCCCCGAGGCTGGCACGGGTGCGCGCCAGCCGTTCGCGCAGGCGGGTGAGTACGCCCGGCGCTTTCGCCCCGGTGTCCTCCGATACTTTGTCGGGCGTCTTGCGCTTGCCGAATCCGAACATAGTGGCGACTGCGTGGGAACTGTTGCGAAGCCTGCCGGTCTCTTGGCGCAGAAACTGCGTGCGGCCGGTGGTTGATGCTACCTTGCCGAGTTGCCAGAATCAGCGAGCCGCGCAGCGGGTTTTCATGTTGTCGCCCATCGTACCATCGGTGAAGCCGGCGTCCTATCCTTCGGAGTCTGAATCGTGCTGAGAATCTTGATACCTGTTTCCCTGATCGGGCTGTTGTTTGTGCTGCCGGCGACCGCCAAGGTCAGCGAGTTCCAGCTAGACAACGGCATGAAGGTGATCGTCAAGGAGGATCATCGCGCACCGGTGGTGGTGAGCCAGGTCTGGTACAAGGTCGGGGCGAGCTACGAACCCGACGGCATCACGGGCATCTCGCACGCGCTCGAACACATGATGTTCAAGGGCACCGAAAAAGTCGGACCGGGCGAATTCTCGCGCATCGTCTCTGCGCTTGGTGGCAGTGAAAATGCATTCACAGGGCGGGACTACACCGCTTATTTCGAAACGCTGGCGGCCGAGCACCTCGAGCGGGCACTCGAGCTCGAGGCCGATCGTATGCGCAACCTGCTGCTCGATCGCGACGAGTTCGCCAAAGAGATTGAGGTCGTCAAGGAGGAGCGGCGCCTGCGCACCGAGGACAAGCCCAGCGGCAAGGTCTACGAGCAGTTCAGCGCCGTGGCTTGGCGCGCCTCGCCCTATCGCAACCCGGTGATCGGCTGGATGAATGACCTCGATCACATGACCATCGACGATCTGGCGGCCTGGTACGAGCGCTGGTATGCACCGAATAACGCCACCCTGGTGGTCGTCGGCGATGTGCAGCCCGAAGCCGTGCGAGCGATGGCGGAGCGCTATTTCGGGCCGCTGCAGGCCAGCGAGGTCGTGCCTCTGAAACCGGCTGCGGAGCCCGAGCAGGCCGGCGAGACCCGCGTCGAAGTCAGGGTGCCGGCCCGCCAGCCCTATGTGATGCTCGGTTATAAGACGCCCATCGTCGGCCGTTCTGACGAACCCTGGGAGCCGTATGCGCTGTTCGTGCTTTCGAGCGTTCTGGACGGGGGCGAGAGTGCGCGCCTGGCCAGGGAACTGGTCCGCGGCAGAGGGATCGCGGCCTCGGCCGGCGCTGACTACGGGACCTATGGCCGCCTCCCCGGGATGCTACTGCTCTCCGGTACGCCGACCGACGAGCACAGCGTCGCTGAGGTCGAAAACGCATTGCGCGAGGCGGTCGCCCGGCTGCGCGAGGAGCTCATCGACGAGGCGGAGCTGCGCAGGGTCGTGACCCAGGTCGTCGCCAGCAAGGTCTTCCAGGCCGATTCGTTGTTCTATCAGGCGATGGAGATCGGCACGCTCGAAACCATCGGGCTCGACTGGCGGCTGCTCGAAGCCGAGATCGACGCGATCAAGGCCGTGACCCCCGAGCAGGTGCGCAAGGTCGCGCAGCGCTACCTGGTGGACGACAATCTGACCGTCGCGACACTGCACCCGCTGCCGATGGACCAGACGCAACCGCGCTCACCGTCGACGGCAGGAGGTCGCCATGGCAGCTGAAATCCAACTCACCGGCGGCAGCAGTCGTCCCGGGCCGGTAGCGTCGAAGTCGCGGCGTTGGCTCGGTGCGGGCCTCGTTGTCGTGCTGTGGCTGCTGGCCGGCTGGGTTTACGCCGGCCCGCAAATCGAGTCCTGGCAGACCAGCCAGGGTGCCAAGGTGATGTATGTGCACGCCCCGGACCTGCCGATGGTCGATGTGCGGGTCGTGTTCGACGCCGGCAGTGCCCGCGACGCGCAGCTTCCGGGGCTGGCGAGTTTCGTCAACAGCATGCTGAACCAGGGCGCTGGCGACTGGGACGCGGACCGCCTCGCGTTGCGTCTCGAGGAGCGCGGTATCGAACTGGGTAGCGGATCCTTGCGTGACATGGCCTGGGTCAGCCTGCGCAGTCTGACCGAGCCCGCGGTGCTGGACGTCGGCTTGGAGACGGCGCGCGCGGTGATCGCCGAGCCGCGCTTCGATCCGGCCGCGATCGAGCGCATACGCCAGCAAATGCAGATAGGTTTACGGCGCAGCCTGCAGTCGCCAGGAACGGTCGCGCAGCGGCGCTTCTTCCGCACCCTCTATGCCGAGCACCCCTATGCCCACTCGCCAAGTGGAGAACAGGACGCGCTGGCGAAGATCGGGCGCGACGACCTGGTGCAGTTTCATGCGCGCTACTACGTAGCCGCCAATGCGGTCGTCGCAATCGTCGGCGCCGTGGATCGCGCCCAAGCCGAGCGCATCGCCGAACGGCTGACCGCTGCGCTGCCGGCCGGTGAGCATGCGCCGCCACTGCCGCCCCCGCCACAGGCCGGCGGCGCCGAGCTGCGAGAGTCCTTCCCGTCGTCGCAGACGCATATCTACGTCGGGCAGAGTGGCATGGCGCGGCACGATCCGGATTATTTCGCGCTCTACGTGGGCAACCATGTGTTGGGTGGCGGGTCTCTGGTGTCGACACTGGGCGAAGAAGTGCGCAACAAGCGGGGGCTGTCCTACAGCGTCTACAGCTACTTCAGCCCGATGCGCGTCGAGGGTCCCTTTCTGATGGTGGCCCAGACCAAGAACGCGCAGGCGGACGAGGCGCTAAAGGTGATGCGCGATACGCTCCGGCGGTTCGTCACCGAGGGGCCGAGCGAGGAGGAGCTGGAGGCTGCGAAGCAGAATCTGATCGGTGGTTTTCCATTGCGCATCGCCAGCAACGGCAAGATTGTCGAGTACCTCGCGATGATGGGTTTCTACGACTACCCGCTGGACTACCTGGAAACCCTGACCGACAAGCTTGCCGCAGTGAACGTCGAGCAGGTGCGTGACGCATTCAGTCGCCGGATCAGCGGCGAGGCTGGGATCGCGGTGATCGTCGGCGGCAGTGGCTAGCGTTTGCCCGCGGCGGCAAACCAGGTTCGGATCATTGCCGGGCGGCATCGGGGCCGTCGGCTGCACTTCCTGCCGGGACGCGGCCTGCGTCCGACGCCTGACCGGGTGCGCGAGACGCTATTCAACTGGCTGCAGCGCGATATCGCCGGCGCGCACTGCCTCGACCTGTTCGCCGGCAGCGGCGTGCTCGGGCTCGAGGCGCTTTCGCGTGGCGCTGCGTCTCTGTGTGCGGTCGAGCAGGACCGGGCCGCCGCCCGGCGCCTGCGGGAGAATGTCGTGCTGCTCGGCGAACAGGGCGCGGCCGAGGTACTCGAGACCGACGCACTGCGACTCCTGCTGAGCCCGCCGCAGCGACCGTTCGATATCGTTTTTGCTGACCCGCCGTTCGCCGACGGCGTGCTTCCCCGGGTCTGTCGGCTGCTCGAGGAGAACCGCTGGTTGGCCGCCGACGCTGCACTCTATCTCGAACAGGACGCACACCAGCCGTGGCCGCTTGTCCCCGTAAACTGGGCGGTATCGCGCTCCGGGCGCGCGGGCCAGTCGGGGCATCGACTGTTGCGGCGCAACACTCCGGGCTAGAATGCAGGACGTGCCATTCAACGGGAGAGTGTATCGGCAGGTGTCGGTCGATGATGCCTGCGATCCGATCAGTCGCGATGAAGACAGCCGTCTACCCCGGTACCTTTGACCCGATCACGAACGGCCATACGGACCTGGTCCAGCGGGCCGCCCAGCTGTTCGACCACGTCGTGGTGGCGGTCGCCAAGGATACGGGCAAGGCGCCGGTATGCGGGCTCGAGCAACGGGTGCAGCTGGCACGTGTCGCTCTGTCGGGTATCGACGACGTCGAGGTCGTCCCATTCGAGGGCCTTCTCGTGAGCTTCTGCCGCGACCACGATGCGGCGATCGTGATACGTGGTCTGCGCGCGGTGTCGGACTTCGAGTACGAGTTCCAACTCGCCAGTATGAATCGCAGACTCGCCCCGGAGATAGAGACGATCTTTCTGACGCCGGCGGAACAGTATGCCTTTATCTCCTCGACGTTGGTGCGGGAAATCGCTCGGCTCGGCGGGGATGTGTCAGACTTCGTACACCCGGAGGTCCAGCGTCTGTTCGATAAGCGGCGCTGCACCTGACGGCTGAAGTAACAGACCCTTGTGGAGTACCCAATATGGCCTTGATGATCACTGATGAATGCATCAATTGCGACGTCTGCGAGCCGGAATGTCCCAACGGCGCGATTTCGCAGGGCGACGAGATCTATGTCATCGACCCGGCGCTGTGCACCGAGTGTGTCGGCCACTACGAGACCTCGCAATGCGTGGAGGTCTGCCCGGTCGACTGCATCCCACATGACCCGGACCGCGAGGAGACCCAGGACGAGTTGATGGCCAAGTACGAGCGTATCACTGCAGCCAATGCGTAGGGCGCCGGTCAGAAGACCGGTGGCCAGGGCTCCCTTATGGGGCCTTTTCATTTTCTGGCTCGCCTGCAGCGGCGTGGTTGCTGCGATCCCGCCGCGCGGCCTCGCGGTCGCGACCGCGCACCCGCTGGCCACCGAGGCCGGGCTGATTGTGATGGAGGCGGGGGGTAACGCGTTCGACGCGGCGGTGGCGGTGAGTGCCGCCCTCGCGGTCGTCGAGCCCTCCGGTTCAGGACTTGGCGGTGGCGGTTTCTGGCTGCTGCATCGCGCCCGCGACGGCCGCCAGGTCATGCTCGACGGTCGCGAGCGCGCCCCGGCAGCGGCCAGCGCCGACATGTACCTGGATCCCGAGGGAGAGGTGATCCCGAAGGCGTCCATCGACGGACCGCTGGCCGCTGGCATTCCGGGCGTGCCGGCCGCGCTGGAGCACATTGCCCGCCGCTATGGCCGCCTGCCGCTGGATGTCACGCTGGCGCCGGCGATCATCCTGGCGCGTGACGGTTTTCCCGTGGACGCGTTGTACCGCAAAATGGCCGGATTCCGGCTCGATGCACTGCGCCGCTCCCCAGCCGCGAGCGACCAGTTCCTGCTCGACGGGGAGGTGCCGCCCGAGGGCCATCTGATCCGCCAGCCGGATCTGGCTGCGACGCTCGGTGCGATAGCGCGTGACGGCGCCGCGGCCTTCTACACGGGGCCGATCGCACGCCAGCTGATTGCTGCCGTTCGCGACGGCGGCGGCGTCTGGACGGCAGCGGATCTGCGCGACTACCGAGTTATCGAGCGCCCGCCGCTGGTCGTTCACCACCGTGGCCGGCGGGTGGTCAGCGCCAGCCTGCCGTCGTCCGGTGGCGTCCTGTTGGCGCAGATGCTCCTAATGCTGGAGCGGTATCCGATTGCCGGCCTCGATGAGGTCGACCGCGTGCACCTGCTGGTCGAGGTCATGCGCCGCGCTTACGCCGATCGCGCGCAGTATCTGGGTGACGCCGACTTTGTCGAGGTCCCGCTGCAACGCCTGCTCGACCGCAGCTATGCCCATGACCGTGCGCAGCAGATCAATCTGCGCCAAGCGACCCCTAGCGGAAAAATGGCAGGCCGCACGAGCGAGGGTCGGGACACGACCCATTTTTCCATCCTCGACCAGGCCGGCAACCGCGTTGCCGCGACCCTCAGCATCAATTACCCCTTCGGCTCCGGTTTCGTCGCCGCCGGCACGGGCGTGCTGCTAAACGACGAGATGGACGATTTCTCTGTGAAGCCGGGCGCCGCGAATGCCTATGGTCTGGTCGGCAACCATGCCAACGCGATCGCCCCCGGCAAGCGCATGCTCTCGAGCATGTCACCAACCTTCGTCGAGGGTGGCGGGCGGGTCGTGATACTCGGCACGCCCGGCGGTTCGCGCATCATCAGCATGGTGCTGCTCGCGCTGCTCGATGCGATCGAGGGTCGCGATGTCACGGATCTGGTCAGTCGTCCACGCTTTCATCATCAGTATCTGCCGGACAGGATCGACGTCGAGCCGGGGGCGCTCAGTGACGCGGTGCTCGACGCGTTGAGCGAACGCGGTCATACGGTGCGTCGCCTGGACGACGGCTACGGCAATATGCAGGCGGTCGCCTGGGATCTCCATACAGGCGACGTCTCGGCGGCCTCTGATCCACGTGGCATGGGCCGGGCGGCGGTCATCGCACCCGACATCGGCGCGGCGACCGGGCAGGGTATGGCCGTCGGGTCGCGTCCTTAGTGGGTTCTGTCGCCCGCGCCCCGGATTGACCCTGCCCACCCGCTGTCTCCTCGTCAGCCAGTCGTGACCGACAGCGTGGCGTGGGGCGGGGCGTCGAGGTCTCTGCTGCCGGCTGCCGGTGTGCGCTGCGCACTCAGCGCTGACACTGCGGACAATAGGCACTGGCCCGCTGGCCGATTCGACGGGTCTTTATGACGCTAGCGCATTTTTTGCAGGTTTTGCCGCTGCGACCGTAGACGAACAGCTCCTGCGCGAAATACCCCGGCTCGCCCGATTCATTGACGAAATCGCGCAAGGTCGTGCCGCCGCGCCGGATCGCATGCGCCAGGACCGTCTTGACCTCGTCGACGAGCTGGTCGAGCCGCGTGCGTGAAATGCGGTGACTGGCGCGTGCCGGATGAATGCCCGCCCTGAACAAGGCCTCACTCGCATAGATGTTGCCGACACCGACGACGACCCTGCCGTCCATGAGCAGATTCTTGATCGCCACCCGGCGCCGTTGCGCAATGCCATGCAAGTAGGCCCCATCAAACCTCGACGACAGCGGCTCGGGTCCCAGGTCGCGGAGCCGCGGGTGGGTCGACGGGTCGCCGGTCGCCCAGAGCATTGCGCCGAAGCGACGCGGGTCATGCAAGCGCAGGCAGTGTCGCGCGAACAGCAGGTCCACATGATCGTGTGGACGCGGTGCGCTCCCAACACCCAGCACCCGCAGACTGCCGGACATCCCCAGGTGGACCAGCAGGGTGCCGTGGGCGAAGCGGAACAGCAGGTATTTTCCCCGTCGATCCAGCGCCTGCAGTCGTTGCCCGGTCAGCAGTGAGCGCAGGTCCGGCACCGGCCAGCGCAGCTGCGCCTGGCGAACCGCTGCACCGGTCACGGTCTGACCGACCAGGTACGGGGCAATACCGCGGCGCGTGGTCTCGACCTCGGGCAGCTCAGGCATGCTCAGTCCGCGGCGAAATGCCCCACGGGCAGTGTGAGCAGGTTGAAATAGACATCATCGATCACGCGGATCCGGTCGCCGACCAGTACGTAGCGGCTGCGCTGGACGGGATCGCGGTCACCGAACGCGAGGCGGATGTCGTCCAGTTGCAGCACCGCCTCGGGCTGCGCGAGTCCGTAGTCGGCCAGGCTGCCCGAAGCGCTGAACTCCTGCTGCACGGGGGCACGTGCGACCGCGAGCAATTGCGCCACACGACGCTGCTCGGCCGAGGCCCGGACCGGGTAGTCGAGCCGCCAGCCATCGTCGCCGCGCGCCAGGCCCAGCACCAGCCGGTCCGCGCGCTCGATCCGGATGCTGGTCAGACGCTGCGTCTCCAGCGCCGTGAGGCGCTGTTGCTCGGGCCCGTGCGGTGGCCAGACAAGCAGCACGAGCAGACCGGCCGCGATCAGGCCAAGTGCCAGGTTGACCCGGTTCCAGGGCCTCATGCGCGCCGTCGCCGGCTTCGCAGCCACCAGCCGCCGGCCAGATAGCCGATTGGCAGCACGATCATGAAGAACACCCCGAGTACCGCTGCCAGTGTCGGTGACCAGCGGATTTCCTGATCAGGCGGGGGCGCTGGGGCCGCCAGTTGCTGGTTCTCGGTCAGCCAGTTCAGCAAACCCACGGCCAGCTTCGCATTGTCTGCCCGACCGATCTGGTCGTTGGTCACGAACTCGCGGTTGCCGATCACGACAATGCGCCCGGCCTCGCGGTCGGGCCGCGCTCGCAATGCGACACCGATCGGCAGTGGGCCCGGGCGTTCGCCCAGTGCCGGGTCGCGGGCGATGCGCCCGCGCAGATCGCCGGTCTCGTTCCAGCTGCGCGGGCTGCTGTGCAGCCTGGCCACCGGCTGCCACGCTCCGCCCTCGCCGACCTCGAGCGCCCGCGCCCGTTTCAGCACCGCATGCCCCGCAGTCTGCCGTTCGAACAGCGCGACCGGATAGTCGGTGACGATCGCGTTGTCCGGGTGATCCAAGCCGTATTGCGCGGCAGCGGCATCGACCACCACGCCTGGCAGCACGCGGACCCCAAGTTCGGTCTCGGCCCAGGCCGGCAGCGCCCGGTCCAGCAGCCAGAATACCGCGCCCCCGCCGGCGACGAAACGCCGGATCTGGGCCTGGACGGTTTCGCCGTAGGACTGGCTCGGCCCAGCCAGGATCAGTGCCGCTGCATTGCCGGGCAGCTCATCGGTCTGTCGCGGGTCCAGCGACACGAAGCGGTAGCCGAGGGCCTCGACCCGCGCGGCGAAGCGCCCGAGTCCGCCGGGCGCAGCGTTCACCGGGCTCTCGCCATGACCCTTGAAGCCGATGAGCCAGCGCTCCCCGCGCAGCGCAAGCCGATGCAGCGCCGCGTCGATCGCGGCGCGACTCGGCCGCGCGATGACCTCGCGCCTCAGACCGCTGCGCAGCTGAACCTCGCCGTGCCGGCTCACGCCCGCCTCCCGGGCGAGCCCCGGCTCTGCAACCGGGTCGACGAAGCCTAGTGATGGTTCGGTCGGGTGTGCAAGGTAAGGTGCCAGCAACTGGTCGATCTCGGCCCGCTGCACCTGCTGATAGTCGGGGATGAATGCAGTGATCTGGAGCGGTGCCTGGAGCGCGTCCAGCGCGCGCTGCGCCGCCGATGACAGTGAATGCGACTGCCCGCTGGTCAGGTCCCAGTGCCAGCGGTAACGCTCGCTGACCGGTCCGAGCAGCGACACGCAGCCTATCAGCAGCACCAGGAACAACATCTGCCGGCCCACTAGACTTCCCCCCGACGCCGCGCGATCAGGAAGGTTGACGCGAGCAGGGCCGCCGCACCGGTGCCGACGAAGAAGACGATGTCCTCGGTGCGCAGCAGCCCCCCGAACCACGGCTTGATATGCGGCAGCAGCGCGAACCAGTACCAGGGCGCATCGGGGCTGATGAACGAATCCAGAAGCCAGAGAAACAGCAGGATGCCGTAACTGGCCGCCAAGGCCGCGGCCGGGTGGTCGAGCAGCCCGGAGACCAGCAACGTGATGCAGCCCAGCCACAGGCTGAAAAGCAGCAGTCCGCCGACCGCCAGCGCGAAGCGCGGCCAGTCCAGGTCGACGCCGAGCCCCAGCGTGGCCAGCGTCAGCGTGCCGCTGAGCACCAGGGGGAGCATCCCCAACCAAAGCCCCAAGGACTTACCGAACACGATCTGGCGCCCGCTGACCGGCGCGGACAGCCAGGCTGCGATGCGTCCGCTGCGGGTTTCTCCGGCCAGGCTGCCCATCGCCAGCAGCGGTGTGCCCAGCATCAAGACCATGACCAGGCTGTTGAGTGTCGGGGCGGTCACCAGATCCATTGCCCCGATCGCAGAGCCACTGGCCTTCAGCTGCGGGGTGAACTCGGCAAATACCTGGAGTTGCTTGAAAAACAACCAGGCGATGATCAGCTGGCCAAAGCCGAGCAACAGCCAGAACAGCATCCCGGCCCGCTGTCGGCGCCACTCGTGACGCGCGATTGCCCAGATCATCGGTGTGCCTCCGCGCTAGCGGCCTGTTCGCGAAAATGCGCCAGCAGGTCGCTGTCCGGCGTCACCGCGTGTTCCGCGGTCTTCCTGCCGGAATCGAGCAGGATCACCCGGTCGCACAAGCGCTGTACGTCGTCGAGCAGGTGGGTGGCGAGCACCAGGCTGCGCGACCCCGAGAGTCCGCCGAGCAGTTCGCGTAGCTGGTCGGTCTGCAGGGGATCGAGGCCGGCCGTCGGCTCGTCCAGGATCAGGATCTCAGGCTCGTGCAACACGGTCTGTGCCAGGCCCAGGCGCTGGATCATGCCGGTGGACAGGCGTCCCGCGAGACGCCTGGCCACGGCCGCGAGTTCGAGATCGCGTAAGACGCGATCGATTGCGGATGCGAGTCCATGGCCGCGCAGACCCTGCAGCTGGCCGGCCCATTCGAGATTCTCGGTGACCGTGAGCTCGGCATAGGCCGGGACCGGCTGCGGCAGAAAGCCGATGTGGCGCCGCAGACCCGGGCCAGCCCGGTCGAGCCGCTGGCCGTGGATCCACACCTCGCCGGAACTCGGGGCCAGGACGCCGGCCAGCACCTGCATCAGCGTGGATTTCCCGGCACCGTTGACGCCGAGCAGCGCCAGGCGGTCGCCGGCCGCGAGTTCGAGATCAACATGATCGAGGCGCGGTCGCTGGACGCTGCCGTAACTTATCTGACGGGCAAGTAGCAGGGGATTCATGCGGCGCCAGATTACCGCGCCTGGGCACGATTGCGAACCCTTCGATGAACGGTCGCATCGCTGCGGTGCATCACGACTGGCAGAGGTTAGAATGCCCGGCATGATCAGGCTGGGCGTTGATACCGGCGGCACCTTCACCGATTTCGTGCTGCTCGACGACAATGGGGCGCTGCGCGTACACAAGGTGTTGTCGACACCCGATGCCCCCGAGGCCGCGATCCTGCAGGGTATCGCCGAGCTGGGATTGGCACCGCCGGGGCTCAGCCTGGTGCACGGATCGACGGTAGCGACCAATGCGGTGCTCGAAGGCAAGGGTGTCGAGACGCTGTACGTAACCAACCGGGGGTTTGCAGACCTGCTCACCATCGGCCGGCAGCAGCGCGCGGCGCTGTATGATCTGCAGCCGCCCGTCGAGCCCCCCCCGGTGCCGGCCGAATACTGCCTGGAGACCGCCGGGCGTCTGGCCGCGGACGGTCAGGTCCTGGAGCCACTCAGCGAGGCTGATCTCGAGGTCCTGCTCGACCACGTCCGGCGCTTGGCCCCTGAGGCCGTCGCGGTCAATCTGCTGTTTTCCTATCTCGACCCCAGCCTCGAGGAGCGTATCGGGGCGGTCCTGCCCGACGATGTCTTCGTATCGCTTTCGTCCCGGGTATTGCCGGAGATCCGTGAATACGAGCGAGGTATGGCGACCTGGCTGAATGCCTGGATCGGTCCGCGTGTGGCCGGCTACCTCGACCGGCTTGGCCGGGCACTCGGCGGGGGCCTGGTGTCGGTCATGCAAAGTTCGGGCGACACGGTCGCGGCCGGGCAGGCCGCGGGCAATGCGGTGCGCATGCTGCTGTCCGGCCCTGCCGGTGGTTTGATCGGCGCTCGCCGCGTTGCGGCACTGGCGGGCCAGCAACGGCTGATGACCTTCGACATGGGCGGTACCTCGACCGACGTGGCGCTGATCGAGGCTGAGCCTCGCCTGACAACGGACGGATGGATCGGCCGCTACCCGGTTGCGGTGCCGATGGTCGACATGCATACGATCGGTGCCGGTGGTGGTTCGATAGCCTGGTTGGACGACGGAGGAATGTTGCAGGTCGGGCCCCAGTCCGCCGGCGCCGCCCCGGGACCGGCCTGCTACGGTCGAGGGGGAGATCGGCCGACCGTCACCGATGCCAATCTGGTGCTCGGCAGACTGCAGCCGGACGCGTTCCTGGGTGGTGACATGCGCCTCGACGAACGGGCCGCGCGGATCGCGATCAGTGGCCTGGCCAACGCGATGGGCGGCGACCTCGTGCAGACGGCGCGTGACATCGTCGCGGTCGCGAACGAACACATGGCGCAGGCGTTGCGGGCGACTGCAATCAAACGTGGCGCCGACCCGCGCGAGCATATGCTGGTCTCTTTCGGTGGCGCCGGCGGTCTGCATGTCTGTGCCCTGGCGGAGTTGCTGGATATGCGGACGGCAATGGTGCCGGTCCACGCCGGTGTGCTTTCCGCGCTGGGCATGCTCGCCGCGCGGCCGGGGCGGCAGCTGTCACGCACCCGGGTCGGTTTGTTCGAGTCGCAGTCGCCCGAAGCGCTCGAGGCCGACCTGGCCGAACTGCGACGGCAGGGCCTCGATGCGCTGGCGCGCGAGGGCTTCGCGGCCGCCGATTGCGATGCCAGGCCGTCGGTCGATCTGCGCTATGCGGGTCAGTCTTACACCCTGAACCTCGCCTGGCGCGGGCTGCGGTCGACGGCCGAGGATTTTCACCGCCGCCATGCGGAGCGTTACGGTCATCGCCTCGAATCGCCGGTGGAGCTTGTCAATCTGCGCCAGTCGGTCAGGGGGCCGGTTTCCGAGCTGCGCGTGCCAGCCCTTCCAGCAATCCCAGCGGGGAGGGCTTTCGCCGAAGCCCGAATGGCCGGGCTGGCAGAGGCTGTGCCACGTTACCGGCGCCAGGAACTGGCCGCCGGGCAAGTGCTGGACGGCCCGGCGCTGATCAGCGAGACGGTTGCGACCACCTGGCTGGCGCCGGGTTGGCGATTGCGCGTGGATGCGATCGGCAATCTCGGCCTCAGCCGTCACTGAGCAGTTCGATGGCGCTGAATGCCGCCTCGGAACTCGCCGCATAGGCCTCGATCGTCTGCGTGGGATGCAGGCCGCAGCTGTGCTCCCCGGGCCACTGATTGCGCTCGATCCGGATCACCATGTCCAGCAGCTCCCCGTAGCGGCCCGCGCGTGACACGATTGCCTGCCTGATTTCGTCGGCCAGTGGCAGATCCTGCATCAACTGTTCGATCGGTTGGGCCAGCAGTGCATCGAGGATCGACAGCAGGCCGACCGTGTAGGCGGTCTGAGGGTCGCCGCGTCCGCACAGCCGTGAAAACTGCTCGCACAGATTGGCGCGCAGGATGCCCATGTTCAGCAGTTCCATCGGACGGCCTTCGAGCCCGGACATTGCGAACAGGCTGGCCCAGGCCCGGATGCGTTGCAGTCCCATCAGGATCACGGCCCGCTGAATCGAATCCACCTTCTTGCGCATACCGACCGCCGCGCTGTTGATGTAGCGCAGTATCTTGAACGACAGTCCAGGGTCCTGACTGACCAGGTAGACGACCTCCTCGATCGACACCGCCGGATCATTGAGCCTGGCCAACAGGCGCATCAGCATCGCGGCGCCCTCGTGCAGCCGGTGCGACCGGATCAGCTTGGGTCGGGCGAAGAAGAAGCCCTGAAAACAGTCGAAGCCCAGCGCGCTCAGCCGGTCGAACTGCTCGGCGGTTTCGACCTTCTCGGCCAGCAGCGTGGCCGCGGTGGCACGAAGTGCGGGCATCTGCCGTTCGAGTTCGGCCAGCCCGTCCGGCCGAACCTCGACCTTGATGTAATCGACCAACGGCAGTAGCGGCGCAAGTTCGGGCTGGAATGCGTAGTCGTCTATCGCGACTTCAAAGCCGTCGGAGCGCATCCTGGCGATGCCGGCGATGAGCGCATCGTCGACAACGGTGTCTTCCAGTATCTCGAGCACGACGCGATCGGGCGAAAATGGGATCGTCGGCATGTCGACGAAAAAGTGACGCGTGACATTGATGAACGCCTTGCTCGGGCCGATGATGCGGTCGAGGCCGATCTCGATGAAGGCATTGAGCAGCGTCAGCGAGGACGCCCTGTCGCCGTTCGTCATGCTGTTGCGGCCGCTCGCGTCGCGATACAGCAGCTCGTAGGCAATGACGTCGAGTTGCCCGTTGAAGATGGCCTGGCGGCCGACCTGGATGGTGTCCGGCAGTGCCGCTTGTGTCAGACGCGGGGTTGGCATGGATCCTTCCGCGGAACCCTCTTGCTTGCTCAATGTCCTAGCGACCAGGCGCGGTACTGCTTGAGTCCGACGACCGGTCGGGCAATGTCCTTTTGACCGCGGTATCATGTACCCACGACCACACCTCTCACATCTGCACGCTCGTCTTCGACCTAGGGGAAACAAATGATCAATGGCCTGCTCGACCTGTCCTGGTGGCAGCTGATTCTGGTCGTACTTTTACTGACACACGTGACGATTGTTTCGGTCACCGTTTATCTGCACCGCTGTCAGGCGCACCGTGCCCTGGACCTCCACCCGGTGCTGGCGCACTTCTTCCGCTTCTGGCTCTGGCTGACGACTGGCATGATCACGCGTGAGTGGGTGGGGGTGCACCGCCGGCATCATGCCCGGTGCGAGACGCCGGAAGACCCGCACAGTCCGCAGATCCTGGGCCTGAATAAGGTCCTTTGGGAGGGTGCGGAGCTCTACCGCGATGCAACCAAGCGGGTGGACCTGGTCGAACGCTACGCACACGGAACGCCCGACGACTGGATTGAGAATCATCTCTACCGGCGATTCAGCGTCGTCGGCGTCTCGATCATGCTACTGATCGATGTTGCGCTGTTCGGGGTCCTGGGGGTTGCCGCCTGGGCCGTGCAGATGGTCTGGATCCCATTCTTTGCGGCCGGCGTCATCAATGGTGTCGGTCACTATCTGGGTTATCGCAACTTCCAGTCGCCCGATGCCGCAACGAATATCGTTCCCTGGGGCATCGTGGTCGGAGGCGAGGAGCTGCACAACAATCATCACGCGTTCCCCAGTTCGGCGAAATTCTCGGCGCGCTGGTGGGAGTTTGATATCGGCTGGCTCTATATTCGACTATTCTCGCTACTCGGCCTTGCCCGGGTGCGTCGGGTCGCGCGGAAACCCGCAATGGACGAGGCCAAGGGCACGGTCGACATGGATACGGTGAAGGCCGTCGTCGTGCATCGGATGTACATCCTGGCCAACTATGCCCGCGAGGTGATCAAGCCGGTCGCCGACGCCGAACTGTGCCGCTCTGAGCGCCACTGCCGGCGCCTGGCGCGCCAGGCGCGCAGGCTACTGACCCGTGATGAGGCCTCGATGGATGCGAGGAGCCGCGAGCGGCTCGAGACTCTGCTGAGCCGCAGCCAGGTGCTGGCCAAGGTGCACCGCTCGCGACAGCAGCTGCAGCAGGTCTGGGACCGAACCGCCTCGAGCCAGGAGGCGCTGCTGAGCGCATTGCAGCAATGGTGCAGGGATGCGGAGGACAGCGGGATAAAGTCCCTGCAGGACTTCGCGCGAAGCCTGCGCAGCTACGCGCCGGCCAGTGGATGACGGGGCCTGTGCGACGACACAAAAAAACCGCCGTGAGGCGGTTTTTTTGTGTATGGACGCTTTTCGCCCTTACTTGATCTTTCCTTCCTTATACATCACATGCTTGCGCACGACGGGATCGTATTTCTTGATCTCCATCTTGCCAGTCATGGTCTTTTTGTTCTTCGTAGTGGTGTAGAAATGGCCGGTGCCTGCACTGGAGTTCAACCGGATCTTTTCGCGTACCGCTTTTGCCATGATGTTCTCCCCGTCAAACCTTTTCGCCGCGCGCGCGCATTTCGCTCAGTACCGTGTCGATACCCTTCTTGTCGATAATGCGCATGCCGGCCGTCGAGACGCGCAGTCGCACGAAACGCTGTTCGCTCTCTACCCAGAAGCGGTGATAATGCAGGTTCGGCAAGAAGCGGCGCCGGGTTTTGCGGTGCGAGTGGGACACGTTGTTCCCGGTAATCGGCCGTTTGCCGGTAACCTGGCAGACTTTGGACATGGTTAAGGCCTCGAGAAATCCCGTCTAATTCGATGGTCGCCGGCCTTCGAGCCTGGCGGAAAGGCGGCAATTTATACCCGAACGACTGTGCCGGGTCAAGCGCCACCCGGCCTCACAAGAGTCCGCGCTCGGCCAGGGAGCAGCAGTCGCCGTCGCCGACTATCAGGTGATCGAGCACCCTGACCTCGACCAGCGCGAGCGCGTCGCGCAGACGGCCCGTGATCCGCTGGTCGGCCTGGCTTGGCTCGGCAACGCCGGACGGGTGATTGTGGCTCAGTATCACCGCCGCCGCATTGTGTCTCAAGGCCCGCCGCACCACTTCGCGGGGGTGCACGCTGGCGCCGTCGATCGTGCCGCGAAACAGTTCTTCGAATGCCAGTACCCGGTGGCGGTTGTCCAGAAACAGCACCGCAAAGACCTCGTAGGGATAGTCGCGCAGGCGAGACTGCAGGAAACGGGCGGTGTGTCCCGGACTCAGCAGCGGGCCACCCCGCTCGAACTTTTCGGAGAGATGGCGGCGGCCCATTTCCAGGACCGCCTGCAATTGGGCGAACTTGGCCGGGCCGAGCCCGGGTGCCTCGCAGAACACCTCGCGGTCCGCCGCCAACAGTGCGCGCAGACTGCCGAACCGCGCCAGCAGGTCGCGCGCGAGATCGACGGCACTCTTGCCGCTGACGCCGGTGCGTAGAAAGATTGCCAGAAGCTCCGCCTCGCTGAGGCTGCGAGCGCCGTGCTCGAGCAGCCGCTCGCGTGGCCTTTCGCGGGCCGGCCAGTCCTTGATCGCCATTGTGCTACTTCCTCCATGAAGTTGGTAAAGGCTAACTGAACTGGCCCCATTCGGCAAAGCCTGCTTTGCCGGCGGGGGCGTCTCGGTTACCCTTGCATCCGGACCCTATTGCCAAGGAAATCCAGTTGCCGATGCAGTCGTTGCGTGGACGTCGGGTGTTGCTCGGTATCACTGCCGGGATCGCCGCCTACAAAGCGGCGGAACTGGCGAGGCTGCTGGTGAAGGACGGCGCCGAGGTGCAGGTCGTGATGACCTCTGCGGCGGAGCGCTTCATCGGCTCGATGACCTTGCAGGCGATCAGCGGTCGGCCGGTACGCGATACGCTGTTCGATCCCGTCCACGAGGCGGCGATGGGCCATATCGAGCTCGCGCGTTGGGCGGAATTCATCTTGGTTGCCCCGGCGACGGCGGATTTTCTCGCGCAGATCGCGGCTGGTATGGCGCGCGAACTCTTGGGAACGCTGTGCCTCGCCAGCAGTGCCCCACTGCTGGTCGCCCCCGCGATGAACCAGGCGATGTGGCATCACCCGGCGACCCAGGCAAACGTCGCGCTGATCGCCGCACGCGGCGTGATCGTCCTCGGACCGGACGAGGGGGAGCAGGCATGTGGCGACAGCGGGCCGGGCAGGATGCTCGAGCCCGACGCGATCGCGGCGGCGCTGCGCGCGCGTCTCGGAGGCGGGCGCCTGGCGGGACATCGCGTCGTATTGACTGCCGGGCCAACGCGCGAACCGCTCGATCCGGTGCGCTTTCTGGGAAACCGCAGTTCGGGAAGGATGGGTTTCGCCCTGGCCTCGGCATTGGCGGGACAGGGAGCAGAGGTGGTGCTGGTCAGCGGGCCCGTGGCGCTCGCGACGCCGACCGGCGTGGAGCGAATCGACGTAGGGAGCGCGCAGGAGATGCGGGAGGCGGTCTTTGCCGCGCTGCCGGGGACCGCCATCTTCGTTGCGTGCGCCGCGGTGGCGGATTTTCGCCCTGCGGTGGTCGCGCAGCAGAAGATAAAGAAGACGGCAGAGACGCTCACGCTCGAGCTGACTCGCAATCCCGACATTCTCGCCGAGGTGTCCGCCCTGCCCAATCGCCCCTTCTGCGTGGGGTTTGCGGCAGAGACCCAAGATCTCGCAGCCTATGCCGAGGCGAAGCTAAAGGCTAAGGGGCTGGACATGATTGCCGCTAACCGGGTGAGTGCGTCTCAGGGATTCGAGGTCGACGACAATGCCCTGCTGGTAATCTGGAAAGGGGGCAGTGAGGCGCTGGAGCAACAACCCAAGCCGCAACTCGCTGCGCAGCTCGTCAATTTGATCGCGGACCGTTTCGATGCACAGACTGCAACTTAAGATACTCGACAAGCGCCTGGGTGATATCTTCCCGCTGCCCGACTATGCGACCCCGGGTTCGGCCGGTATGGACCTACGCGCAATGCTCGACGCCCCGATCGAGCTGGCGCCCGCGCAGACCGAATTGATCCCCACCGGAATCGCGATTCACATCGCCGATCCGTCATTGGCGGCGGTGATCCTGCCGCGCTCGGGTCTGGGGCACAAGCACGGCATCGTGCTTGGCAATTTGGTCGGTCTCATCGATTCAGACTACCAGGGACAGTTGTATGTCTCGTGCTGGAATCGGGGTGCCGCGCGCTTCCGGATCGAGGTCGGTGAACGGATCGCACAGCTGGTGTTGGTACCGGTTGTGCGGGCGGTGTTCGAGCGGGTCATGGAGTTCAGCGACACTGCTCGGGGCGCGGGCGGATTCGGTCATTCTGGGCGGCATTGAGCAACGAATGGATGTATTGAAGAGGAAACCTGAGCAGGTGGGGGCGAAACGGCCAGCGGCAAACGGTGGCCGCTCACTGATCGTATATTTCCTACCCGTGATGATCGTGGCCATGTTATTGATGCTGCTGGTCGCTTTGCTCGCGCAACAGGCGATCGAGCGGGCAGCGTCGCAGTCTGCACAGACTGCCGCGGCCAGCGTGGCCAATGCGCTAGCGGTGCGCCTGGAAGGCGAGATCGAAGCGCGGCGGGGCCTGCTCGCGTTGGCCCTGGCCGACGGCAACGCAGCGGCCGCGCTGGAGCGCCGCGACCCCGAGGTCATCGGCGCGGTCGAGGCCGCCCTGCAGCGGCGTATCCCGGGCTTGCTCAGGGTGCGGCTGCTGTCGCCCGACGTGAACCAGCCCGACCCTTCCGGTACCGCGCCGCTCGGCTATGCGGGTCTCGATATGCTGCGCCGGGCGCTGGACTCTGGCGGGCCGACCGTGGCTGAGATACACCAGATCAAGTCGGGCAGCCCCTATCTGGCCCTCGCGTTCCCGTTGCGGCGCGATGGCCGCAATCTCGGCGCGGCGTTCGCGGCCTGGGACATGCGACCAATCGTCGAGGTCGTGGACGATTCGCCGGCCTTTTCGGGTCGCCTCCAGTTGGTCCAGGGTGGCGACACCGGTTACGCCCTGGCGAAGGGGCCTGGTATCGACGGGGTCTCGTTCAACGCCGGCTCTGTCGAAGTCCCGGGAACCATCTGGCGCGTACGCTATGGCATCGCGACCGATACCGGCGGTCTCGGAAACGTCGGCAACTTGCTGGCCCTGGTTGGCGGAGGAACGCTCGCGCTGCTGCTGACCACACTCCTGCAATGGCGTCTGTTGGGACGCGACCTGCGGGCCGATATGGCGACTCTGGTGAACCTGGGTGAGTCGATACTGCGGCGCGAGGGCGCCGGTACGCGTCCGGTCAGTCTGGCCCCGACCGCGGACGCTATTGCGCTTCTCGGGCAGTATGCGCGGGACTCCCGCGAAAACGGTAGCGTGGCACCGGCGGCCGCGGTCAAGCAGCGTGCACCTGCCGCGCCCGGACAGCAATCGACCGGGGTCGAAGTCGAGGAACTCGGGAGCGATCCGGCGGAACTGCTGGCGGCGGGTGCGCAAACGGCCCAGATCGACGTCCCAGGCGAGCTTTTTCGGGCCTATGACGTGCGCGGCGTGGTGGGTGACAGCCTCAATGCCGAGATCGCACAGCTGTTGGGGCAGGCCCTCGGCAGCCTGGTGCAGGAAGAGGGGGGCAGACGCATCGCGGTGGCCTGCGACGCCCGGCCCTCCAGTCCCAGCCTGACCAGCGCGCTGGTGCGCGGCCTGCAGAGTTCCGGTTGCGACGTACTGGATATCGGTCAGGCGCCGACGCCGCTGCTGTACTTTGCGATGCACAACCAGGGTGTGCCGGCCGGCGTAATCGTAACCGGCAGTCACAATCCCTCCGAGTACAACGGCTTCAAGATCGTACTCGGTGACAGGATCCTCGACGGAGACGAGCTTCAGTCGCTGCGCCTGCGGATGCTGGCCGGCATGTTCAGCCGGGGAGCGGGTGCTCTCGAGCAGCTCGATTCGGTCGATGCCTATGTCGAGGCGGTGCTGCAGGAGGTGCAGCTGGCCCGACCGCTGAAGGTGGTCGTCGATGCCGGGAACGGGGTGGCCGGCCAGCTGGCCGTCGCTACGTTCGAGGCGCTCGGCTGCGAGGTGGTTCCTCTATTCTGCGATCCGGACGGTACCTTCCCCAATCATCACCCCGATCCCAGTCGGCCGGAAAACCTTTCCGCCCTGACCCTTGAGGTCCAGGCTCAGCAGGCAGACATCGGGTTTGCCCTCGACGGTGACGGGGATCGCCTGGGTGTTGTTGACAGCGACGGTGAAACCATCTGGCCGGACCGCTTGCTGATGGTACTCGCGGCCGATGTGCTCGGGCGGCACCCGGGCGTCGACATCCTGTACGACGTCAAGTCTTCACGCCATCTGGCCAGTTTCATCCTGAGCCACGGCGGACGCCCGATCATGTGGAAATCAGGCCACTCGCGCATGCGCGCCAAGATGCTCGAGACGGGGGCGTTGCTCGGCGGTGAGTTCTCGGGCCACCTGTTCATCAAAGAGCGCTGGTTCGGTTTCGACGACGGGGTTTATGCCGCAGCAAGGCTGCTCGAGTTGTTGGCATTCGAGTCACGCCCGTCGAGCGAGGTTTTTGCAGAGCTGCCCTCGAGCCCGTCCACGCCGGAGTATCATCTGATGCTTGAGGAAGGGCAGAGCGCAAACCTGATGCGCGCGCTCGACGCACACAAGGTGTTCGATGACGCCCGGCTGGTCGAGCTGGACGGGCTGCGCGTGGAGTTCGCGAATGGCTGGGGTCTGATCCGGCCGTCCAACACCACGCCATCGCTGGTGTTCCGTTTCGAGGCCGACGACCAAGGCGCACTGGAGCAGATAAAGGCACGTTTCCGCGACCTTCTGCGACGTGTTGCCCCCGATATGCAGGCACCCTTTTAGGACCAACAACTGGAAACAAGTTCTATGAGTCTGACGGCGCAGGCGGCCGGCAACGTCGCCCATGTGTTGACCGAGGCCTTGCCCTATATTCAACGGTTCGGCGGCAAGACCATCGTCATCAAATATGGTGGTAATGCGATGGTTGACGAGGAACTCAAGGCGGGTTTTGCTCGTGATGTCGTGCTGATGAAACTGGTCGGCATCAACCCGGTCGTCGTGCACGGCGGTGGTCCCCAGATCGGTGACTTGCTCGCGAGGCTCGGCAAACAGAGCGAGTTCGTCCAGGGTATGCGTGTCACGGACGCCGAGACGATGGACGTGGTCGAGATGGTGCTCGGTGGCCTGGTGAACAAGGAGATAGTCAACCTGATCAACCGGCACGGTGGTTCGGCAGTCGGCCTGACGGGAAAGGACGGCGACCTGATTCGTGCGCGCAAGCTCAATCTTACGCGCAGCAGTCCTCAGATACAGGCCCCGGAGATCATCGACATCGGCCACGTAGGGGAGGTCGAGAGTATCGATGCGTCGGTAGTCGACATGCTGGTACACGGCAACTTCATTCCGGTCGTGGCGCCGATCGGCGTGGGCCGTGACGGGCACTCTTACAACATCAATGCCGACCTGGTGGCCGGCAAGATGGCCGAGGTGCTCGAGGCGGAGAAGCTCATCTTGTTGACCAACACCTCGGGCCTGCTGGACAAGGAGGACAGGCTGCTCACCGGACTGACCCTGGAAATGGTCGATGCGCTGATCGCCGATGGCACCATTACCGGGGGTATGTTGCCGAAGATCGGTTGCGCGCTGGATGCGGTAAAGGCCGGGGTCAATTCGGCCCACATCATAGACGGCCGGGTGCCTCATGCCGTGCTGGTCGAGCTGTTTACCGACCAGGGCGTCGGCACGCTGATCCGACGTCGCTGAAACATCAGGCATGGCGCGGCCATCACGCAAGCAGGCGATTCTCGAGGCGCTGGCCAACGAGCTCGAGCAGCATCCGGGTGATCGCATCACCACCGCCGCGCTGGCGCGAGCCGTCGGTGTGTCCGAGGCGGCGCTGTATCGGCATTTTCCCAGCAAGGCCCGGATGTTCGAGGGCCTGATCAGTTTCGCCGAGGAGAGCGTTTTCGCGCGCATCAACCAGATACTCGGCGAAGAAAAGAACACGCAGGTGCGCACGGCCAGGGTCGTCTATCTGCTGCTCGGCTTTTCCGATCGAAACCCCGGGATCACCCGCATCCTGTTGGGCGATGCGTTGGTCGGTGAACGTGAGCGGCTGCATGAGCGGGTGCAACAGTTCTTCGAGCGTGTCGATCTGCAGTTGCGCCAGATCCTACGTGAAGCGGAACTGCGCAAGGATGCCGATTTGCGGGCCTCGCCGGAGGCCGCGGCGGCCCTGTTGACCGCATTCGTCGAGGGTCGCATGCAGCAGTTCCTGCGCTCGCGTTTCACGCAGTCCTCGCTTTCCGCCTGGGAGGCCGACTGGCAGGTGCTGAGTCACGGCTTGTTCGATCCCGCATAGCGGGCCATGGCAAAATCATCGCATTGGGGCCGATCGCAGCGGCAACCTGCCGGGCGCAGGCCGCGCCAACGGGTCAGGCGTCAGGGCTGTGTCTGCTGCACGACTGACGGGGCCGTTTGGCTGAGCGCCCCGCGGAAGTTGTTGCGGATCGTCGACACCTCGGGCCCGCGGCAAAACTCCCTGCCCTCGCTGAAGTGCACGCATTGCACATCCATGAAGATGCGTTCGCC
>CBFCWF010000015.1:0-32442 GCA_965601425.1 uncultured Chromatiaceae bacterium
TTGGCCCATTTTGGGGCAGCAACGACGCGATCCGGATTAGTGTTAACAGGCCCTAGTTGGCGTACATGATCCCGTGGCCAAAGGTGCCGGCGATGGCACGTCGGATGTCATCGGCATCGCGAGTACCCCGCATGCCACAGAAAAAATCGCTGAGGAGTTCGGCGCGGTAGTTCGGGGTCGCGCTTTTCTTGGCACTCAGCCAGCTGGCCCGCTTCGCCTTGCGCACCGGGGGATCACGATGCGGGTTGGCATAGGCGTACACCTTGTACTCGCGTGTCGCACAGCGAAAGCCCTCGAAGGTACCACTCTCGGCACCCGGGTCGCTGCGCACCCAGAGCCAGGCGCGCACGACACGGTCCTTTGAGCCGACCGTGACCCGCGACCCGTCGATCAACAGTTCTAAGCCGTCCGGCAACGTATCGAGTTCGACGCGCCGCAGGTCCTCGGGCCTGGGCATGGCCAGCACCTCGGTCTCGTTCTCGATCCACGGGATGTCCTGGCTGTCGTCGTATTCGAAACCTTCGCGCTCGACCTCGCCACGGTAGAGCGGATCGACCCCGGAATCGTCGGCGTGCAGCGGCCCGGCGATGAGAAGCCAAAGCGCCAGCCACAGCGATGGAACGGCGTGGATCGATAATGTGATCGGCTGGTACATGCCACGGGAGTTTAACGTGTAGACCGCCGTCTCTGCATCCGCCGGGTTTACCTGGAGCAGTTGCGTGCGGTAGTTTTGCACCGCAAACGCAGGAAACCGGATGACAAAGAAGAAAGCCGCCGCGCCGACATTCGAGGAGTCGCTCAGTGAACTCGAGGCACTGGTCGAGAACCTGGAGAACGGCGAACTCAGTCTCGAGGATTCCTTGGGCGCATTCGAGCGCGGCATCGCGCTGACGCGCCGCTGTCAACAGGCACTGCAGGCCGCCGAGCAGAAGGTGGAGATCCTGACCGCAAAGACTGCGGACGCACCCACCGAGCCGTTCGACGATGACGCTTGACCCGGCGTTTCAGGTGTTTCTCGGCGATTGTCGCACCCGCGTGGAGCGGGCGCTGGATCGGTGGCTGCCCTCGGAACAGACGCAACCGGCCCGGCTGCACAGCGCGATGCGCTACGCGACGCTCGGCGACGGCAAGCGGGTCAGGCCAATGCTTGTCTATGCCGCCGGACTGGCGCTCGGTGCCAGACCAGACTGCCTGGACGGGGCCGCCTGCGCGGTCGAGCTGATCCATGCGTATTCGCTGATACACGACGACCTCCCCGCGATGGACGACGACGATCTGCGGCGCGGGCGACCGACCTGTCATCGGGCCTACGACCAGGCAACCGCAATCCTCGCGGGCGATGCCCTGCAGACCCTCGCATTCCGGGTATTGTGCGACGATGAGGGCCTGTGCGTCGACGCCGACCATCGGCTGCGCATGATCGGCGAACTCGCCCAGGCATCGGGTTCACGCGGCATGGCCGGCGGCCAGGCGCTGGACATCGAGTCCACCGGCCGGGCCATCGATCTGGCACAGCTCGAGAACCTGCATATCCACAAGACCGGCGCGCTGATCCTCGCCAGCGTCCGGCTCGGCGCGTTCGCGGCAGGGGCCAAGGCTGATGGCCGGCTGGGCCGGTTGGAGCGCTACGCGAAGTGCATCGGTCTGGCATTTCAGGTGCGTGACGACGTACTGGACGTCGAGGGCGACACCGCTGTCCTGGGCAAGACCGGCGGTAAGGATGCGGCAGCAGACAAAGCCACGTACCCGGCACTGATCGGCCTCGAGGCGGCACGCGAGATGGCGCAACGCCTGACCGACGACGCCCTGGACAGCCTCGCGCCTCTGGACGATGCTGCCGAAGCCCTGCGTCAGCTGGCCCGGTACATCGTCGGCCGCAACCACTGACCGGACGACGGATCCGGACAAATCCATGGCGCCGCCCGGCTGTTGCGGTGATAATTGCCGGTCCGGCCACAGTTTTTGCGTTGTTTTGCCGCAGGGCCGGCGACCGGTATAATCCTCACCAAATCACTCAGCTTTAGGGGGCAGGCCCGACCCGCCCAAACGCCCATGACCGCAGCAATACCCAAACCGACCCAAGGCGCCGACATCGAAGACGTGCAGGCCAGTGCCGACACCCGGCGCATCGCTATCAACAAAGTCGGCATCAAAGACATCCGTCACCCGGTGCGGGTACAGGACCGCAGCGAAGGCGAGCAGCACACGATCGCGAATTTCAGCATGTACGTGTTTCTGCCGCACAATTTCAAGGGCACTCACATGTCCCGCTTCGTCGAGATTCTGAACGGTCACGAACGTGAGATCTCGGTCGAGTCGTTCAAGGACATGCTGAACGAGATGGTAGAGCGGCTCGAGTCGGAGCGCGGCCACATCGAGATGAACTTCCCGTATTTCGTCAACAAGCGGGCGCCGATCTCTGGCGTCGAGAGCCTGCTCGATTACGACGTGACGCTGATCGGCGAGGTTCGAGACCAAAAACCGGAGATGTACGTGAAGGTCGTGGTACCGACCACCAGCCTGTGCCCTTGCTCGAAGTCGATCTCGGATCGCGGTGCCCACAACCAGCGTTCGCATGTCACGTTGACAGTTCGTACTTGCCGCTTCGTCTGGGTGGAGGAGTTGATCGAGTTGGTCGAGCAGGAAGCCTCGTGTGAACTGTTCGGCCTGCTCAAGCGGCCGGATGAAAAATACGTCACCGAGCGGGCCTACGACAACCCGAAGTTCGTCGAGGACGTGGTGCGTGACGTCGCGGCGCGTTTGAATGCCGACGACCGTATCTGCGCCTACACGGTGGAGGCGGAGAATTTCGAGTCCATCCACAACCACTCCGCTTATGCCGTGATCGAGCGCGACAAGGAAGCCGAACTACAGACCCGCTGAAGTGTTCGGCCCAGCTCAGCGCTTGGCGCGCAAGACAAGCAGGTTTTTGCGCTGGTCCATCTCGAACCGCGACAGCACGTTCATACCGAGCAGCACGCTGCGCGGGCTGTCCCCTTCGATCACGATCGCCTCGACATCGCTCAGACGCACCCCGCTGAGCGACAGGCTGCGCAATGTGACCAGATGCCCGACCGCATCGCCGGAAGCGGTCCCGACCGCGATCGGGCGGCCGTCGACGCGGTGCTGGATACCGAAGCGCCTGGCCTGTACCTCGCTCATCGCAAGGCGGGTCGCCCCGGTATCGACGAGGAAATTCGCCGGCTGGCCATTGATCAGTCCGTCCACGAAATAGCCACCGCGACGGTCCTTGACGATACGGATCTCGTGCTGTTCCGGTACCACGTAGCTGGCGCTGACCGCAGAGCCGAGACGTAGCCGCTGACGTGTCCCGTCGATCTCGATAGTGGCGCTGTCGGGATCCGCGCTGATCAGTCTCACGCCCGCGGGGCCGCGCTCGCCCGCTGCCAGCACCTTGCGCTGCCCGTCTACCTCGAGCATCGCCTTGCCGGGAAACAGGGCCAGCACACGCACCGCCGGGGCGGCCGGCGCCGCCAGTGAGAACAGCAAACCGATCGCCGCGAATAACGCTGCACCGCATCTTGCATCCATCACGTCAAAACCACCAGGCGATCAGCTGCAGACAGGCCGCTGCGAAAAGTGCGGCCACCAGGTCGTCCAGCATGATTCCCAGTCCGCCACCGACCCGCCGGTCTAGCCAGCCGATCGGCCACGGCTTCCAGATATCGAACAGCCGGAAGAGTACGAAGCCGATCACGATCCAGAGCCACCCGGCCGGGGCGCCGAGCATGGTCAGCAGGAAACCGGCAATCTCGTCCCAGACGATCCCCGGGTGATCGTGGACACCGAGATCCTGCGCGGCCCGCCCGCACAGCCAGACCCCGGCGAGCGTGACCAGTAGCAGGACCGTGCCATAGCCTGCGAGTGGCAGGTACGACAGCGGCAGATAAATGGCGACTGCAAGCAGGGTACCCACGGTGCCGGGCGCCTTGGGCGAGCAGCCGGTCCCAAAACCGAAGGCCAGCAGGTGGACCGGGTTGCCCAACGACGGCCTGGCCAACGGTTCACGCCCTGAAATGGTCGAAGCCACGCGCGATCTCCTTGCTCAGCCGCCCGTCCGGGTGGACGAGCGTGATGCCACCTTCATCGACCAGGCAACCGATTTCCTGTACCACGTGACCCGCGTCACGGCAACGTTGCAGCAATGCGCCGGATGCCACGGGATCGACGCTGAACAGCAACTCATAGTCGTCACCCCCGGCCAGTACCGGTTCCCAATTGCCGCGCGCCGTTTCCGCGGCGACGATACCCGACAGCGGCAGGTCGCTGAGTTTGATCAGCGCGCCGACGCCGCTGGATTCGCACAGATGCCCGAGGTCCGCGAGCAGGCCATCAGACACGTCGATCGCTGCACTGGCCCGACCGCGCAGCAGCCGGCCGAGTGCGACCCGTGGCGAAGGTCTGTCGAGACGGCGACGCAGTGCCCCGGGCAGTCGCGGGCCACTCGCATCCGGCTGCTGCAGGCGCCGCAGAGCCAGCGCCGCGTCACCGAGTGTCCCGCTGACGCAGAGCCGGTCCCCGGGGCTGGCTCCGGACCGGCGCAGCGCCTTGTCCGGTTCGACGAAGCCGTGCAGCTGCAGCGTGATGCTCAGCGGCCCGCTCGTCGTATCGCCGCCGACCAGTTGTACGCGGTATTCGGCGGCCAATGTCGCGAATCCGTGCATAAAGGCGTCCAGCCAGGCCGTGTCGGCCCGCGGCAGCGTGAGCGACAGCGTCGCCCAGGCAGGTTCAGCGCCGGCCGCCGCGAGATCACTGAGATTCACCGCCAGTGCCTTGTGGCCGAGTGAGGCCGGGTCGGTTCCGGCGGCAAAATGCCGCCCTTCGACCAGGGTGTCCATGCTGACCGCCAGGCATTGACCCACAGGGGGTTGCAGCAGGGCGCAGTCGTCACCGATGCCGAGCAACACATCGCCGCGCCCCGGCGTCGCCCGGCTGAGACAGCGCCGGATCAGATCGAATTCGGAGACCGACACGGCACCGGAGGTCAGCGGCGGGCCGCCGTCTCGAGCGGACGCAGCGCGCGGGCGGCCCTGTCCAGGACGCCGTTGACGTAGCGATGCCCCTGTTCCGCCCCAAACACCTTGGCCAGCTCGACCGCTTCGTTGATCACGACACGGTAAGGGATCTCCGGGTGCACGATGAGCTCGTAGGTGCCAAGACGCAGGATCGCGCGCTCGACCGGGTCGACCGACTCGAGCGCCCGGTCGACGCAGGGTGCCAGCGCCGCATCCAGTTCGTCGACCCGCGCCGGGACACCGTGCACCAGTTCGCTGAAGTAATCGCTGTCGAACTTCTTGCCGTCCTGCTCCAACATGAAGTGATTGATGATCGCAGGGACATCCTGGCCCGCCAGCTGCCACTGGTACAGGGCCTGGATCGCCAGGCTGCGTGAACGACTGCGTTGCCGGCTCACTGCGTCAATGCCTCAGATTTCACGCAACAGATTCACCATCTCGATCGCAGTCGCCGCCGCCTCACCACCCTTGTTGCCGGCCTTGGTGCCGGCGCGCTCGATGGCCTGCTCGATACTGTCGACGGTCAGCACCCCGAACGCGATCGGGACACCGTGCTTCAGCGTGACATGCGCCATGCCCTTGACGCACTCGCCGGCCACATACTCGAAATGCGGCGTGCCGCCACGAATCACCGCACCGAGCGCGATGATCGCGTCATGGTCACCCTTGGCCGCGATCTTGTCCAACACCAATGGCATCTCGAAGGCCCCGGGCAGGCGTACGATCGTGATGTCGCCATCGTGCGCACCATGCCGTTTCAGCGTGTCGATCGCGCCGGACTCGAGGCTGTCGACGATGAAGCTGTTCCAGCGCGTCACGACGACGCAAAAACGCGCCTTGGACACATTGAGACCGCCTTCGATGGTTTTTATGCTCATGCAGATTTCCTCTTGGAGCCTGTTAGCGCGACGCTAGTCGGTACTGACGAACTCGACCACCTCGAGGTCGAAGCCGGCCAGCGCATGCAGGTGCTTGGGGGCGCTCATGACGCGCATCCTGCGCACCCCGAGGTCGACCAGGATCTGGGCCCCGACCCCTATCGTCCGCAGATCGTCGTCCTGGTGCTTGGAACGTTGTGGGATCTGATCCTCGACGCCATGCCATTTGTAATCCTGAATACGCTGGACGATATCGCGCGCGGTGTCGTAATTGCGCAGCACGACGATCACGCCTTCACCCTCGGCCGAGACCTGATCCATGACCCGGCGCAGCGGCCAACCGCAATCGCGCGTGCCCTCGAACAGATCGCACAAGGTATTTTGCACATGCACCCGGACCAGGGTCGGTCGATCGGGGCTGATGCTGCCCTTGACCAGCGCCAGATGCATTTCACCACCGATAACGTCCTGATAGGCGAGCAACTGAAAATCGCCGTGCTGGGTCGGCAGGTTGCACGAGGTCACGCGTTCGACCGTCTTTTCGTGCTTGATCCGGTACTGGATCAGGTCGGCGATGGTCCCGATCTTCAGACTGTGTGCGGCAGCGAACGCCTCGAGGTCGGGACGGCGCGCCATGCTGCCGTCTTCGTTGAGGATCTCGACGATCACAGCGCTCGGCGCGTAACCGGCCAGGCGCGCAAGGTCGCATCCTGCCTCGGTGTGTCCAGCCCGCACCAACACGCCGCCTGGCTGGGCCATCAGCGGGAAGATATGCCCCGGCTGTACCAGGTCCTGCGGCTGGGCGTCGGGCTTGACCGCGGCGCAGACCGTCGTCGCACGGTCCGCCGCGGAGATCCCGGTCGTAACGCCCTCGGCCGCTTCGATCGAGACGGTGAAATTGGTCGATTCCAGCTGGTTGTCGGTGTTGACCATCAGCGGCAAACGCAACTGACGACAGCGTTCCTTGGTCAGCGTAAGGCAGATCAGTCCACGGCCGTACTTGGCCATGAAATTGATCACCTGGGGCGTTGTGGATTCTGCCGCAATGACGAGATCACCCTCGTTTTCGCGGTCCTCGTCGTCCATTATGATAACCATGCGCCCGTCGCGCAGGTCTTCGATGATTTCTTCGGTGCTGTTGAGTTCCATGCTAGCGCATCGGATTCGGCAAACGTTGCAGTTTACCAGTCAATGACCCAGAGAGAGAATGCCCGGATGAGCGAGGCCGACGGTGTCATCAAGTACCGGCTCGACTACCGGCCGGGCCCACTGCCGCCCGTCGAGGGCATCGACGACCTGTTCCTCTGGTTCGCGCGCTGCCGCGAGCTGGGCCTGATCGGCCAGGACCCGGCGCGCTACGGGGGGTTCGCGTTCGGCAACATCAGCTGCCGCGCGGCGACCGGATTCGTCGTCTCGGGCACCCAGACCGGCGGCAACCGCAGGCTCGCCGCCGAGGACCTCGCCTGGGTCGAAACATTCGACTTGGCCGACAACCGGCTGATCGCGGGCGGCCCCTGCCGCCCATCCTCGGAGGCGATGACCCATGGACAGATCTACCAGGCACTCCGCGCGGTCAACGCAGTCATCCATGTCCACTCGCCGCTGATCTGGGACCATGCGCAGGCATTGGGCCTCGCGCTGACCGCCCGATCGGCCGCCTACGGCACACCGGAAATGGCCGCCGAGGTTGCGCGTCTCTTGCGGTCCTGCCCGACCCGGGACATGGGCCTGTTCGTGATGGGTGGCCACGAAGATGGCGTGGTCGCCTATGGCGCGCGGATGGACACCGCCGGGGCGTTGCTGCTGGACGCGCTGGCGCGCGCCCGGCAGCTGCCGGCGAGGCCGGCACCCGCATGAGCCAACGCACCGGGGACGGGGACGGCAAGACCGTTTCGCTGGTGCTGGGCAGCGGCGGCGCCCGTGGGCTCGCGCATATCGGCGTGATCCGGGTGCTCGAGCGCCACGGCTGGAAAATCGGCACCATTGCCGGCAGCTCGATGGGGGCCCTGATTGGCGGCTTTTATGCCGCCGGCAAGCTCGACGAGTATGCCGAATGGGTACAGGACCTGACCGAGTTCAACGTGCTGCGCTATCTGGACATCGCCTGGGGCGGCGCCGGCATGCTCAAAGGCCAGATGCTGATGGAGACGCTGCAGGAATTCGTCGGTGAGCGCCTAATCGAGGACCTGCCGATACCGCTGACGATCGTCGCGACCGACGTCCTTTCGCGCAAGGAGGTCTGGCTGAACCGCGGCGACCTGTTCGACGCGATCCGCGCATCGATCGCGGTGCCTACGATCTTCACACCGCATTCGATCGGCGACCGGCCGTTGCTCGATGGCGGCATTCTCAATCCGGTGCCGATCGCGCCGACATTGCAGGACCCGACCGACGCGATCATCGCGGTCAGCCTGTCCGGTGTGCCCCGCGGTATCGGCGGCGGTAGCCGACGCGCGGCCGTCCCGCCGACCAAAGACGAGGCACCGCAACATCGGTATCGGAAAAAGATCGAGGCATTCATGGATCAGCTGCAGGAACGACTCGGACTCAACGACGACGAAGGCGATCCGCCCGGCCTGTCACTGACCGAGGCAGCACTGTTCTCCCTCGATGCGATGCAGGCCAGCATTGCGCGTTGCATGCTCGCCGCCTACCCGCCGGATCTGCTGATCGAGGTCCCGATCAACACCTGTGGCGCACACGAATTCTACCGGGCGGCCGAGGTGATCAAGGTCGGCGAACGCGTGGCCGCACGGGCGATGCAGCGCTTTTCCGAGCGCAAGGGATGAGCACGCCGACACCCTTTGTGGGACCGTGAAACTTATGGGTCCGTGAAACCGGCACGCTCCAGCAGTGCGCGATCGACCGACGAATCACCGGGATGGGCCGCCTTGTCGCCGAGCAACAGGCGTTCGAGATAGCGCGCGACCAAGTCCACCTCGAGGTTCACCGCCTGGCCGGGAACATAATCCCCGATAATGGTTTCCTGCAGCGTGTGCGGCACGATGTTGAGTTCGAAGCGGCGGCCGTCGACCGCGTTCACGGTCAGGCTGGTGCCGTCGACGGTGATAGATCCCTTGTGCGCGATGTACCGAGCCAGCGCCGATGGGGCCTCGATGGCGAAACGCACGGAGCGGGCGTCGTCGTGACGTTCGATCACGTGCCCGATGCCGTCGACATGGCCGCTCACCAGGTGCCCGCCGAGCCGGCTGGCCAGCGTGAGCGCCTTCTCGAGATTGACACGGTCACCTGTATCGAGGGAGCCCAGCGTGGTGAGCGACAGCGTCTCGCGCGAGACATCGGCCGTGAAGCCGTCACCGGGCAGCTGCACCGCAGTGAGGCAGACGCCGTTTACGGCGATACTGTCGCCGGGTTTGACGTCGCCGAGAGCGAGCCCTCCGCTGTGGATACGCAGCCGGAAGTCGCCGCCGCGTCGCTCGATTGCGGCAATTTCGCCAATCGCTTCGATAATCCCGGTAAACATCCGCCCATTCCTCGTCCGACCTGTCGGTTTTCCTGGCCGCCCTTATTCTATCGCGTCACCCAGCGTCGCGATTCAAGTTCTGTTCGGGGTCGCCGACCTCCTGCGACGCAGGCGAGGCTTCGGGACGGCAGCATGTTCACTGTGGGTAAGCGTATCGGTCTGGGCTATCTGCTGATGGCCTCGCTGGTGGTCGGGATCGGTTTGGCGGGACTCCTCGCGGTGGACCGCATCGACTCGGCCCTCAAGCGCATTTCCGGCCCGGTCGATGCCACCGCGCGGGCCGTCGACAAGGGCATCCGCGGCGTATTGTTACAGATGATCGGCGTCGATAGGGCACTGACCGGCCAGGGCGGACCGGCGCAGGCGCAGATCGCGGCCGCTACACACGAAATGACGCGCAAGGTGTCGCATGTCGCCGATTCGGCCAGCGAGGCGCTGGAGAGCGCCAATCATGCGCGGCAGGAGGCAAACGCGGGGCAGGCGATCATCGGCGATACACTTGCAGCGATCCGGACACTCGGCGGTCAGGTCGAATCTGCGGCAGCGACCATTCAGTCACTGGAGCAGGAAAGTGATGCGATTGGCGGCGTGATCGACGTGATCGAGGGAATTGCCGAACAGACCAACCTGCTCGCGCTCAATGCGGCGATAGAAGCGGCACGCGCGGGCGAGCACGGGCGCGGCTTCTCGGTGGTCGCAGACGAGGTGCGTACGCTGGCCAACCGCACCCGGCAATCGACGGCTCAGATCCTCGGACTGGTGGAAGGTCTGCAGACACGGGCCAGAGAGGCCGCCCGGGAGATGAACGAAAACAGCGCAATGGCGCAGGGCACGGTCGACCAGGGCGAAAAGGCCCAGACGTCATTCGGCAGCATCGTCGAGTCGGTCGCGAGTATCCAGGGCAGGAACCAGGCCATTGCGCGCGCTGCGACCGAACAGCTCGCGGTCGCCAAGGACATCTCGCGGAGCCTGGCGAGAATCAACAGCGACGGCGAGGAATTGCTGGCCGACAACGACAAGCTGAGCGACGCGGCGCGTTCGCTGTCGGGCCTGTCGCAACAGCTCGAGGGGTTACTCAGTCAGTTTCGGACCTGACCGGCGGCGCGTAATGTAGCCGCAGATCGCTACCCACCTGGCGCACCGCACGCAACACCAGCGCGATACGCTGGTCCATCCGGTCCAGGCCCGGCAAATGGACCAGGCCGCTCGCCGCGTGTCCCATCAGGTGCGGCCCGACGTAGACGATCAGCTCGTCGACCAGGCCGGCCTGCAGCAGGCTACCGGCGAGCGTGGGCCCCGTCTCCACCAGCAACTCGTTGATACCCCGGTCGGCAAGCAGGCCCATCACCGCGTCCAGATCGAGCCGGCCGCCGAGCTGCGGCACACGGGCAACGTCAGCGCCGGCAGCGCGCAGTTCGTCCTCGGTCTCGACAGGCGCGCCGTCCCCGCAAACGACCAGCGTGTCGCCCGGTAGATCCAGCATGCGGGCACGCGGCGGGGTACGCAGACGGGTGTCCAGGACGACCCGCAACGGCTGACGCACATCATCCTGCGTGGCCACGCCGACCAGTGCCTCGGCCGGCAGGCGTACGTTGAGGGAGGGGTCGTCCGCAAGCAGCGTGTCGACCCCGGTCATGATCGCGCTGCTGCGTGCACGCAACAGCTGCACATCGCGCCGGGCGTCCTCACCGGTGATCCATTGACTCTCACCGCTGGCCATCGCGGTCCGGCCGTCGAGGCTCATCGCCAGTTTGCAGCGCAAATAGGGGCGATGCTGCTGCATGCGCCGCAGGAAGCCGGGATTGAGCGCCGCGGCGGCCGCCCCGAGCAGGCCGACCTGGGTGTCGAGCCCTGCCTCGCTCAGGCGCGCCAGCCCACTGCCGGCAACCAGTGGATTTGGGTCGCGCATCGCGGCGACGACACGCGCGACGCCGGCCTCGATCAACGCGCCTGCGCAGGGCGGCGTGCGGCCGTGGTGAGCGCAGGGTTCCAGTGTCACGAAGGCGGTTGCGCCGCGTGCCGCTTCCCCGGCCCGCGCGAGCGCCAGGCGCTCGGCGTGCATTTCGCCGGCCTTGCGGTGCCAACCTTCTCCGACGATCTCGCCGTGGTGCACGAGCACACAGCCGACGCGCGGGTTCGGGTCGGTCGTGTACAGGCCGCGCTCGGCGAGGCGCAGCGCGCGCGCCATGAATCGGTGATCTTCGACGCTGAACGCAGCGGTCATTTTTCTTCGTCGAGAAAATCGAGCTGCTGGCGACGCGCCTCGGGCGTCAGCTGCTGTTCGAGCCTCTCGATTTCCTCGCGGAAGGCGTTGACGTCCTCGAACTGTCGATACACCGAAGCGAAGCGGACGTACGCGACCTGATCGAGCTTGTTCAGCGCGTCCATCACCAGCTCCCCGATCGCGCGCGACGAGACTTCACTCTCGCCGCGGGCCATCAAGCGGCGCATGATGTGATCGATCGCCGCATCGGTTGCCTCGGTGGAGACCGGACGCTTTTCCAGCGCGCGTTCTATCCCGGCGCGCAGCTTGCGCTGCTCGAAGCCGACGCGCCGACCGTCGCTCTTGACCACGCGCGGCAGGTTGAGCTCGGCGGTCTCGTAAGTGGTGAAGCGCTCCTTGCACGCATTGCACTCGCGCCGCCGACGGACCTGGTCACCGTCGCCGTGCAGACGCGAATCGACGACCTTGGTGTCCTGGGCTCCGCAGAAGGGGCAGCGCATCGGGGCGGCCGTTCAGCGATAAACCGGGTACTTGGCGCAGGCCTGCAACACCTTGGTCCGGATCGCATCGATCGTCGCTGGGTCGCCACGGCTGTCGATCAGGTCACACATCCAACCGGCCAGCTCGCGGCATTCCTGCTCGCCGAATCCACGCGTCGTCACCGCCGGCGTCCCGACACGGATACCCGAGGTCACGAACGGCGACTGCGGGTCATTGGGCACCGCATTTTTGTTGACCGTGATGTTCGCCGTACCCAACCAGGCATCGACGTCCTTGCCTGTCAGACCGGCGTCGATGAAGCTGACCAGGAACAGATGGTCGTCGGTCCCCTTGGAGACCACGTCGTAGCCGCGGTCCATGAAGACCTGGGCCATCGCGCGCGCGTTGCTGACCACCTGCTGCTGATAATCGACAAAACCGGGCTCCATCGCCTCCTTGAATGCAACGGCCTTGGCTGCGATCACATGCATCAAGGGCCCACCCTGACCGCCGGGGAACACCGCGGAGTTGAGCTTTTTCTCGATTTCCGGATTCGCCCTCGCCAGAATCAGGCCGGCGCGCGGCCCGCGCAGTGTCTTGTGCGTCGTGGTCGTCGTCACGTCGGCGATCTGCACCGGGCTGGGGTAGATGCCGGCTGCGACCAGGCCGGCGATGTGTGCCATGTCGACCAGCAGATACGCACCCACTGCATCGGCGGCATCGCGAAAGCGCTGCCAGTCGACGATGCGCGAATACGCCGAGAAGCCGGCGACGATCATTTTCGGCTTGTGCTCGCGGGCTAGCCTGTCGACCTCGTCATAGTCGATCTCGCCCGTGTCCGCGTTCAGGCCGTATTGCACTGCATGGTAGAGCTTGCCGGAAAAATTCGGCTTTGCGCCGTGGGTCAGGTGCCCACCGTGGGCCAGGCTCATACCCAGCACCGTGTCGCCCGGCTGGCACAGCGCGAGGTAGACCGCCGCATTGGCCTGGGAGCCGGAGTGCGGCTGCACGTTCGCATAGTCGGCACCGAAAAGCTGTTTGGCGCGGTCGATCGCCAGTTGCTCGGCCCGGTCGACATACTCGCAGCCGCCGTAGTAGCGCTTGGCCGGGTAGCCCTCCGCATACTTATTGGTCAACACGGAGCCCTGGGCCTCCAGCACACGCGGGCTCGTGTAGTTCTCGGACGCAATCAGTTCGATGTGCTCTTCCTGACGACGCTCCTCGGCCTTGATGGCTGCATATAACTCGTCGTCGTAACCCTCGATTCGCATGTCTGTGCCGAACATCAGCCACCTCCGAGCCCTGGAAAGCAAAACGCAAACGGCCCCAGTGAGGGGCCGCCGGACGGGGCCGCCTATCGACCCTCGGTTCCCGCCGCAGTGTGCTGGAGATCCCAGCGAGCGTCAAGCAAGCACCGACCGAGATCTGGACAGCAGCGCGCAGCGTCGTTCGGTCGACTCCGGCCCGCCTGCGCGGCACCGTCGCGAGACGGACGAAAAAAGGCGGCGCGTTGCCGCGGCCGCCTTGTTTTCAAAAGAATGGGGTGGACGATGGGGCTCGAACCCACGACCACTGGAATCACAATCCAGGGCTCTACCAACTGAGCTACGTCCACCATTGCGATCTATCTAGCGCCATACCGCGACAGCCTGCATCGGCCCGTCGTCAGCGGCCCTTTTGCCGCGCCGCGGGTCGAATCGCCTCGAGCTACGGGCAAGCCCCACGGTGAGCCGCTGGACCCAAAAAACGCAGGCCTTTGATAGCACTGAATTTTTTTGAACCCTGCCGCGCTTTCAATTGGGCCGTTTCGTTGCCCGATCCCCAACACGCGTCGGTTAGGCACTGATCACGGTCGCGTAGTTTAACACCCTAAGCCTTGGCCCAACCACTGTTATCTCAGCTCAACCAAGCCCCGCCTCGCGCAGCCGGGTGATGTTTTTACCGCGCTGCGGCGGGAATCGTCGCCCGGCGCGGCCACCATAGGCGGTCTGTCGGTGGCCAGCAGGCGATCGATCGGCCGATAGCCCGCAGCAAGATCTCGACCATGGTAGAGGTAATGGTCGAAGACCCGCGCGGCCGCGGCATCTATTGACGCCGAACCGTCGACTTCCGTGTCGACCCTCAGGGAAACGCTGATCAAAACCATCCTGGCTTTGTCAGCTAACGCTGCGGTATGGCTTGATCCAAGAACGCCAGGATATGTGACGCGACCGGCCCGGTCGTATCGGGTGAGAGAATGTCACCGGCCAGTATGTGACGGTCCGGGTCAGCCGTGTCTTCAATGCTGACGAGCCGTCGTGGTTGGATGGTCAGTCGCCGGTAGAAGCCCTCGATGCGAGTCGCGTCTACGACCCCGTCTTCCGGCGCGTAAAGGATCAGTATCGGGACCTCGAGCCCGGACGGGTCGAGCGACCTCACCAACTTGACCGCCGCCGCCATCGGGAAAAGACCCTCGACCGGGAAACGCGTGGTCCAGTATCGGGCGTGAGCCGCATTGTGCGGCAGCCACGAATAGCTGTCGCCCTGTATCCACGGGACAAAATGCCGCGCCCAAGGCCACGTCAACAGCGCGGTCTCCCAGCGCCGTGGACCAAAATTGGGGGACAGCAGCACCAGTGCTGCAGGCGACGGCGTGTGATCCTGCATCGACACCCAGGTGGCCAATGTGCCGCCGGTCGAGGTACCGACAAGAATCACCTGATCGCCGATCAGTCGACCGATTGCCATCGACTCGCGCATATCGTCGAGCCAGTCCTGCAGCGTCACCTGCGCCATGGCCTGTCCCGAGCGACCGTGTCCACGCAGGCGAGCGTAATAAAGGTTCGCCCCCAGGGTCCGGGCCACGAGGTCGGCCAACGGCGCAACCTCTCGTCGTGTCGCGGCAAAGCCATGCACATAGACGATCGAGAACGCGGTGCGACGCCTGTCCGGATGCGCCCAGATCACCGCGCGCTCGGCACCCTCCGTCAGATCCGGGATCTTCGCCTCGGCATCGGCAAGGTAGTCATCCAGGTCCTGTGGGTCGTGCGGTAGCCGGATCCTTGTCGGCTGATAGTGTACCGATACTCTGGGACCTGCCATCACAACCAGGGCGAGCGTGACGAAAAGTACAAGCAGCAGTAGGAAATACGGCATTGCAATACGGGAGAGCGTCGGTCGAATGCAGCCTCCGTTCGCATGGTAGCGTGGGATGCTGCGCATCAGATGCCATTGAGGTTACGCCTTCGGCTGACCAGCGGCCAGCACGGGGCGCAGACCGGAATTCCAGAACCGATACGCGGGTGATCTGGTCGATCCGCCAAATGCGTCCCTGAAGAGCCGTCCGGCCTTCGCACGCCCCCTGCTGCCGCGCCGCAAGCTGGTCGACACCTCGGTCGGCTTCCGCGACCGCTACATCCGGGCCGAGGGGGGGAGTGACCCATCGCGATGGCATCGAGGGCGAACACTCGCATGCCGGGACCGCGATTGCCGGCAACCAGCTGACGTGGGCGCTTGATCAATCATCTACCGGACGGCACTGCGTGCTTGTCGCGCACTGGAAGGCAAGGCTGTCCACTGTTTGATTTACGACAAGGCCCCAAGTCCTGACCTTTCGTTGGCGGCATGGGAAGCGTAAGCTGCGGGGTCGATCTTGAAACTAAACAGGGCCTTGGCCACCCAACGATCGGTCGCGCCACGCGGCCGGTCTCGAGTACAGTGAAGGGTGACGCATGCATATTCACCTGGACCCGATCGGCGGTATCGCCGGCGACATGTTCGCAGCAGCCATGCTCGACTACCGCCGTGAATGGCAGGCACCCCTGTATGCAGCGATCCGGGGCAGTGGTCTGGTGCCCGATCTCGACGTGTGCGCCCTGCGACACAATGATGGCGTCTTGACCGGCCATCGCTTCGAGGTCAGGCAAGCAACAGACCCGGACAGGCACCACCATCGTCATTGGCGCGACATACGTGAGCGACTGTCCGGCAGTGAACTCGCCCCTTCCGTAAAAGAGCGCGCGATAGCGATATTCGAGCTGCTCGCCGAGGCGGAGGCCGACGTGCATGACAGTACCGTCGACGATGTGACGTTCCACGAAGTCGGCGCGTGGGACTCGATTGCCGACATCGTTGCCGCCGCCTGGCTGATCGAACGATGTAGCGCGATGAGCTGGTCATGCTCGCCGCCACCCCTCGGCCGAGGCCGCGTTGCGAGCGCTCACGGTTTGTTACCGGTCCCCGCGCCAGCCACCGCCCGGCTCCTCGAGGGGTTTCCGGTTTTCGACGACGGGGTGGAGGGTGAGCGTGTCACGCCGACGGGGGCCGCTATTCTCAAGCACCTCAACCCCTCTTTCGCACCGCGGACGAGGCCCAGCGTCCTGCTCGGACGCGGTTACGGATTCGGCACCAAGACATTCCCGGGTTTCAGCAATGTGCTGCTGGTCAGCGTATTCGATCCCCGGCACTCACGCGCCGCCGACCCCAGCGTTGCGGTGTGTCAATTCGAGGTGGACGACCAGACACCCGAAGATCTGGCCATCGGCCTGGACCGCCTGCGTGAGTTGCCCGGCATCCTCGATGTCACGCAGGCGCCCGTTTTCGGCAAGAAGGGGAGGCTCGCCGCGCAGATCCAGGTGTTAGGCGAGGTATCGCGCATCGATGCGATCCTGGACAAATGCCTGACAGAAACCACGACCCTGGGTGTTCGCTGGCACAGGGTCAGCCGCGCTACACTGGCACGCGACGAAAACATTCACAGGCTGCATGGCGAGCAAGTGCGGGTGAAGCGCGCCGTGCGACCGGGTGGCATGAGGACACGTAAGGTCGAGATGGCCGATTTGGCGGGGACACCCGGCGGTCATGCCGGTCGCGAGCAGCGACGGCGCGAGGCCCATAGCCTCGACCGAGAACATGATGACGACGACACCATCGATCCGGGATCAAGAAAGTGAACCATCATTTGCGGCGTCTGGAGGCGGTCATCCGGGACATTGGTCCACTGGCTGTGGCTGTCAGCGGCGGCGTTGACAGCATGACGCTCGCCGTTGCAGCGCACCGGGTCTTGGGTGACGACGCACAGATGCTCCATGCCGTCTCGCCCGCTGTGCCAGACGACGCCAGCGATCGCGTGCGTGACTATGCAAACCGTGAAGGTTGGCGTCTCGGTTTGCTCGACGCCCGTGAATTCGCCGACGCCAACTACCTGGCGAACCCACACGATCGCTGCTTCTACTGCAAGACCAGTCTCTACTCGACAATGGCCGCTGCAGTGGACTGTGTATTGGTATCCGGAACCAATAGCGACGACTTGGGTGATTATCGCCCCGGCCTGCAGGCTGCGGCCGACTTCGGGGTTGTCCACCCGTACGTCGAAGCCGGCATGAACAAGGAAGCCGTACGTGCCGCAGCAAGGGGGCTTGCGCTACACGACCTCGCCGCACTGCCGGCATCGCCCTGTCTCTCGAGTCGCGTTGAGACCGGCCTGGCGATCGACCCCAAGGTACTCCACGCCATCTACTGCGCAGAACGACTCGTGCGAACCGAATTAACCCCCAAAACGGCTCGCTGTCGCGTGCGCCACGAGGCGGTCGTTATCGAGCTGGATGCCGAAAGCATCCGCGATCTGGACACGGTAAAGGCCGACGATCTCCGTCAACGAATTGGCGTACTCCTGTCGACTGCGGGGGTCACACACCCCGTGTCCTTTCAGGCCTACCGGATGGGCAGCGCATTTCTGAGGCCGGATCATGAACGGTGACTGGGACCTGACCCCTGATACGTCGCGCAAGCAGCGTCTTGGTTTCGACGAAACGATCTTCTGCGCCAGCAAGACCCCGGATCAGATCGATCGTGTCCTCCAGGCCGCAATGCGAGCGGAAGAACCACTTCTGCTGACGCGTCTCGACCGAGACAAGTTTTCGGAGCTGTCCAGCGAATCGAGCGAGCGCCTGGACTACGATGAGGTCTCACACACGGCTATCCTGGGCCGCGTATCGATGCCGGATGACGCAGCACGCGTTGCGATCGTGTCGGGCGGTAGCTCCGACGTCAGGGTAGCCCGAGAGGCAGCCCGAACCCTGGCGTATTATCGTGTTGGGGTGCATGAGATCTACGACGTCGGCGTTGCGGGGCTATGGCGCTTGCTCGAACGCATCGAAGAACTGCGCGACATGAGCGTCGTGATCACCGTGGCGGGGATGGAGGGCACCCTGCCCAGCGTCGTGGCCGGGCTCGTCCCGGGCCTGGTGATCGCCGTACCGGTAGCGACCGGCTATGGCGTGGCGGCGAATGGCATCACCGCGCTCAACAGCGCATTGGCGAGCTGTGCACCGGGACTGGTGGTCGTCAATGTCGACAACGGCTATGGCGCCGGCTGTGCGGCTTTGCGGATGCTGAATGTCATGCAACGCGGCGCATTGCACCCTGGTCGGGACAGGAGGCCCGCCTGATGCGGCGCGCGTCCACGGGCAACGCGACCATTGGTCGAGGGTAGCGTCGAACCATGCACCGCGATCGTGTGTTGAACAGTCATAGGTCCCGGTTGATGCGCACCCAGATACCGGGCAGCGAGAACCTATCGGTCGCACTGATCTTCTTGGTACTGATCGCGCTGGGGGCCTGGGTGTCGACGACCCGCGATGACTTCGATCCGACCGAACGCGACCTCGCTATCGAAATGTTGGGCGATAATTCCCGACAAATCGACATCTACAAACGACCGCTGAAACCCTGGGCGGAGCCGGGCCAACAACTGGCGGGCGCCACTTTCGACCTGGGGCCGTTTCCCCCTCGCACGCTGGACGCCGAATGGCGACCCGTTGGGCGGGTCAAGCGCTTCCAGGCGGATAATCTCTACGAGAAGATCAACGGTGAAGCCGAGAAATTCATCAAACAGGGCTTCGTCGAACTGGCGTTCCTGCGGTTGCGCGCGGCGAGCGATGCCAGTGAGATCGCGATCGAGTTGTTCGATCAAGGCAAGCTGAGCGGCAGTCTGGGCGTCTTCTCCGAACACGCCGCCGGGCGCGTCATTGACGAACGCGACGGCGTCAGCTTTGTCACCACCAACGCGGGAGCGATCGGCCGAACGGGGCGCTATTTCTTCCGTATTGCCGGCGATCGTCACAGCGTCGCCATCACCGACAAGGCCGCCAGCCTGGTGACGGCCTTCGCACAGCTGGATCCGGATCCCTCCGCGGCAACGACTCACGACACGTCGGTAGCGCCCGGCTTTGCGCTGCTGAGTCAGGGACTGGGCATCGCGGAGGCCGATATCCAGTTTCAAGAGAGCAATGTTTTTCAATATGACTTCGCGCAACGCTTCTGGTTCGGCAACGCCGGGATTGGCGGTGACGCGCGCCTGTTCGTCCATACCGCCGACTCAGCTGCCGATGCGAAAGACCTGATTGCCGCATTGGTCGCGGAACACAGCTACGAATACGACCAGCTCGAGAGCGGCGGCAGCTACCGTCTGTTCCGCCACCGCTATCTCGGCAGCTATTTTGCGGTTGCGCGCAACGGCAACTATATTTACGGCGTAGAGAAATCGCCGGACACAACGGCGATTGCCGCCTTGCTTGGGCGCATCAGCGGGCATTTGGGCGATGACGGGTCGTAAAAAATATCCGCACGAAGACTACCGCGGCGATTACTACAGTCGCCGCGATGTCATCAAGCGCATCCTCGCACTTGGCGGTGTCGGTGCCGCCGCTGCCTATCTTGCCTACGCGCCCGAGGACTATCCCGGGTCGCTGCGCGACCACAGCGGGTTACGCGGCATGCCCGTAGACTTACCCTTCCAGCTCCCGGATTTTCGCGTCGCAGCGGCGAATCCCAGTGTTCAGCTCGGCATCGGGCGCGGGGGTGATACGCGCACCATGTTGCTCAAGGCGCTGGATGCGATTGGCGGTCTGACTCACTTCATTCAACCGGGCGATGTGGTGCTGCTCAAACCCAATGTGGCGTTTGATCGCTCGCCTAACCTCGGCGCGACCACCCACCCGGCCATTATTGATGCGCTCGTGCGGTTGCTGCTGGTCGACGCCCGGGCGGCCGAGGTGCGGGTCGCCGACAACCCGATTGAGTCACCGGCCGACTGCTTCGCCAAGAGCGGCATCGGCGCGGCGGCGGAGCAGGCGGGCGGCCGTGTCTATCTGCCCGACCCGAACGCCTTCGAATTGCTGTACACGCCCGGCGCCAAACTGATCGAGCAGTGGGCGTTTTTGAAGCGCCCCTTCAAGAACGTCAACAAGGTGATCGGCATCGCCCCCGCGAAGGACCACAACCTCTGCCACGCCTCGCTGGGCATCAAGAACTGGTACGGTCTGCTCGGCGGACGACGCAACCAATTCCATCAGGACATCCACGAGATCGTGTCTGACCTGTCGATCATGATCCGCCCGACGCTGACCATTGTCGACGGGACACGCGTGTTGATGGAGAACGGTCCGACCGGCGGCGACCCCTCGAATGTCCGTGACGGCAATGCGATCCTCGTCGGTATCGATCCCGTGGCAACGGACGCCTGGGCCTTTGAGCATCTGCTGCAGCGCCCTGGACGATTACCCGACTATCTCTACATGGCCGAGCAGAAGGGTAGCGGCAAGGTCGACTACAAGGGTCGCACCAAGGAGATCACATGAGTCGGCTACGCCCTGTCTTCGGGCCCGTGCTCAATCGCTGGCTGCGCCTGACCCGGGTGCGCATCGCGTCGCAGACCTGTTTCTTCGTCTTGTTCCTACTGGCCGTCTGGGCGACCTGGACGTCGCGATTGGGCGGCTATCCGGTCTCGGCAATGCTCGAACTGGACCCGCTGGTGATGCTCTCGACCGTGCTGGCTACCGGCTATGTCTATAAGCTGATCGGTTGGGGCTTGATCATCGTCGCGATCACCTTCCTGTTCGGTCGCGTTTTCTGCAATTGGATATGCCCCTATGGCACGCTGCACCAGTTCATTGGCTGGCTGTTCGACAATCGTCCGGGGACCCAGCGTATCGAAAAGAACCGCTACCACCCGGCACAGTTTCTCAAGTACTCCATTCTGATCGTGTTCCTGCTGATGTCGGCCATGGGCGCGCTGCAGATCGGGCTGCTCGACCCGATCGTGATGATGTACCGGGCGATGGCCACCTTCTTCGCGCCGATACTCGATTTGGCGCTCGGCCGGGTCGGCGGTGCCACCGAAAGCCTCGGCGTTGATGGCTCATTGTTCGATTCCCTGAAATTTGCACCCGGCGTGGAACATCGAATATTCGTCGGGTCTTTCTGGATCGGCGTGATCTTTTTGTTCTTCGTCTTCATGAACCTTTGGAAACCGCGATTCTTCTGTCGCTTCGTCTGTCCGCTGGGTGCCCTGCTTGGCGTGATGGCCAGCAAGAGCGTGTATCGCATCAATCGCATCGTAGAGAGATGCACCGACTGCAACCTTTGCCTGCTACGTTGCGAGGGCGCTTCGGAACCGCAGGCGCAGATCCGCCAAGCGGAATGCTTCGGCTGTATGAATTGCATCGACGACTGCCCGGAAAATGCCCTCGAGTTCACCGCATTGCGGCAGGACCGCAAGCAGGTCCTGCCGCATCCCGATTTGTCGCGCCGTAAGGTCGTATTCGCCGGCGCCTTGGGACTGGTCGCGGCACCGGCGTTACGCAACAACGGTCGCGTAAACGACGAGAATTTTTCCGCCAAGATGATTCGTCCACCCGGCTCCGTCGAGGAGTCGGAGTTCCTCGAACGCTGCATAAAGTGCGATCAATGCCTCAACGTGTGCCCCACCAATGTCTTGCAGCCGGCCACGCTGCGGGAAGGGGGCTTCGAGGCAGTCTGGACGCCGGTCATGAATTTCCACATCGCCCATTGCCAGCTCAAATGCACCCTATGCTCCGAGGTATGTCCAACAGGCGCCATCCGGAAGATAGCGGTCGCCGAAAAACTCGGTGAGGGCCCTTACCGAGCACAGGGCCCGGTACGCCTCGGCACCGCATTTATCGACACAACCCGCTGCCTGCCCTGGGCCAATCAGATACCCTGCGTGGTCTGCGAGGAAGTCTGTCCCGTAGCGCCCAAGGCCATTCAGACCTACGATGAAGAAAGCAAGGACGTGTTTGGCAAGATGGTGATTCTGAACAAACCCTTCATCGTGCCCGATCTGTGTATCGGTTGTGGGATCTGCGAAGCGGAATGCCCGGTACAGGACCAACCGGCCGTCTACGTGACCGCGGTGGGCGAAAGCCGTTCCAAGAACCGTACGTTGCTGTTGCGCTCCAGGACTCCCGCACGCCCCATATGAGGATGTCGAACCATGACCGAAGACCGCGATGACGACACACCAGAGCAATCGCCGAGCGAGGCGAGTCGGCGTCGTTTTCTCAAAACGGCATTGGCATCGGCGACCACAGCGGGTGCCACATCCCTCCCCCTGTTGGGCTTGGCCGCAGAAAGCACAGCGGCCCCGACAACGGCCAAAACTGGAATCCCAACGCGCGAGCTGGGTAATACCGGGGTTCAGGTACCGATTCTGCAGCTCGGCACTGCCCAACGCCTGGACCCACAATACGACAAGGTCATGCATCGCTCGTTTCAGGAGGGTGTCTCCTGGTTCGATACGGCGCTGTCCTATGGCTGGGGTTCGTCGCACCGGGCCATCGCCAACTTCCTGAGCCAGATCGGCGATCGTCAACGCCTCTGGCTGACGTCGAAATCCGGCGCCGACCAGGTGCCGGGCCTGCAGAAAGGCATCGACGAGGCACTTGCCGAACTCGGCACGGATTACCTCGATCTGTATCTTATGCATGGGATCGATGACCCGAGGATGCTCGATCGCGAATACCTGGCGCTGGGCGAGAGCCTCAAGGCCCAGGGGAAGACGCGTTTTTTCGGTTTCTCCTGCCACGACGGCAATGTGGTCGAATTGATGAACCGGGCTGCCGAAGTCGGCGGTATCGATGCCATCATGTTTCGCTACAACTTCCGGCGCTATGGCGACATCGAACTCAATCGCGCCATCGACGCATGTCATCGGGCGGGCGTCGGACTGATAGCCATGAAGACACAGGGCTCCGTGCCACGCGATCTTGAGTCCGTGGTCGGTTTTCGATCCGAGGAGTTCACCCTGGGCCAGGCCAAGCTCAAATCGGTGTGGGCGGACGAACGCATCGATTCCATCGTGTCCGAAATGGACAGTGTCAGGTATGTGCGCGAAAACGTCGCTGCGGCGCGTTCCGAAAAATCGCTGACGGCCGAGGAGAGCCACCAACTCAATCAGCTCGCCGCCCTGACCGCCGGTTACGCCTGCAATGGCTGTAAACATCTGTGCGAGCAGACCATCGCGCGCGACGTCGCGATCGCCGAAACCTTGCGCTATCTGATGTATTTCGAGAGCTATCGCAAGACGGCTCGCGCCCGTGACCTGTATCGGTCGATACCCGTTGCCAAACGTGCGGCATCGGAAGAGGAGTTGCGACGGGCCTGCCAGGTGTGCCCCCAGGGTATCGATATCCCTGCGCGTTTGCGCCGCGCCCATGAGTTGTTGGCCTGAACACTGTGCCGCGACCCACAGATCGGGATTGGGGAAACGCTGATTCATCTGCGTTTCCCGTGGCACAGGGATGTGTCAGCAAAATCGACAACAAGTCGTTGATTTTGAAGCCAGGCGCAAATCACATTTGCGCCGCAGCGTCAGCTGACAAGGCCAGGCTGCTTTGATCAGCGTTTTCTCGCGGGCAATGCCACTTACCTTACGCTGATTTCGGTCGTTTCTGGAGAATACGTCGGCGGCATGGACGCCGCCGTCGAGCCTACAGGGACGTATTCACGGCGTTTTCCGGAAGAAATGATCGGAATCATCAGGACAACTTGTCGCTTGCACGCCAAAGTCAAGTTAGGGGGACGCTGAGGGCATCCTCGCCGAGTGGGCCGCTTTGCCGTTCCCCTGCTGATCGCTCACCGTGCCGCATTCGGGATTGGCCAGACAGGGGGAACGCGGACAGGATCTCGGGGTAAGTGTTTGGCCAGGAGAGATGAATCTGGCGCCCCGAGGAGGATTCGAACCCCCGACCTACGGATTAGAAGTCCGTTGCTCTATCCAACTGAGCTATCGGGGCGAGGATTTGGACTTTGCGGCGAACCTGGTCGGGGTAGAGAGATTCGAACTCCCGACATCCTGCTCCCAAAGCAGGCGCGCTACCAGACTGCGCTATACCCCGTCATTCCCGAACGCTCGGGAAGGGGCCAGATGATACGTGCCTGGACCGGTTTGCGTCAATCGGCCGGCACCGCTCTGGTATGATTCGGCTCATGCACCAGGGTTTGGAACCGATTGCAGGAAAGCGATGAGCGCCCGACTACTCGACGGCAAGCAGATTGCAGCTGGTCTGCGTGAACAGATCAAGACCCAGGTCGAAGCGCGCATCGCGGCGGGTCGCCGCCGGCCGGGCCTGGTCGTCGTATTGGTCGGCGAGAACCCGGCGTCGCAGGTCTATGTCCGCAACAAGCAAAGGGCCTGCGAGCAGGTCGGATTCCAGTCCGAGCTGCTGCGGCTGTCCGGCGCGACCAGCCAGGCCGAGCTGCTCGCGCTGATCGACGAGCTGAATGCGCGCGAGGATGTCGACGGCATCCTGGTCCAATTGCCGCTGCCCGAGCAGATCAGCGAAGACGCGGTCACCGAGCACATCCTGCCGACCAAGGATGTCGACGGTTTCCACCCCTACAATATCGGGCGACTGCTGCTGCGCCAACCGTTGCTGCGGCCCTGTACGCCACGCGGCGTGATGACCATGCTGGCGCACACCGGCATCGACCTGGTCGGCCAGGATGCCGTCATCATCGGCCAGTCGAACATCGTCGGCCGGCCGATGTTCCTGGAACTGCTGATGGCGCGCTGCACGGTCACGGTCTGCCACAGCAAGACCCGCGACCTGCCTGCCAAGGTGCGCGGCGCCGACATCCTGGTCGCCGCGGTCGGCGTGCCACGGTTCGTCAAGGGCGACTGGATCAAACCCGGGGCCACCGTGATCGATGTCGGCATCAACCGGCTGGACGACGGCAGCCTGTGCGGTGACGTCGACACCGCAGCAGTCAGCGAGGTCGCCGGCTGGATAACGCCGGTCCCCGGTGGGGTCGGCCCGATGACCGTCGCAACGCTGCTCGAGAACACGCTCCAGGCCGCCGATCTGCACGACGCCGGGTCGGATTGATCACGCCCTCGGACGGCGATCCGGTCCTGCTCGGGCCGGACTGACGCGTCGAGGTGTCGGATCGTACGGTGGCAGGCCGCGCTCAGCGGCTCGCCCGTCAACCGCAGCACGATGCCGATGCTGACGCCGACTTTTCTTTAACCGCGACCGACTGTGTACAATCGCGGGCACCCAAAAAGTAGCAGTTTCCGGCAGGCAACCATGGCCCAGTACATCTACACCATGAACCGCGTGAGCAAGATCGTGCCGCCAAAGCGGCAGATTCTGCGCGACATCTCGCTTTCCTTTTTTCCCGGCGCCAAGATCGGCGTGCTCGGTCTCAACGGTGCCGGAAAGTCCTCACTGCTACGCATCATGGCCGGTGTCGATACCGAGATCGACGGCGAGGCCCGCCCCCAGCCCGGTATCAAGGTCGGGCATCTGCCGCAGGAACCCCAGCTCGACCCGACCAAGGACGTGCGTGGCAACGTCGAGCAGGCACTCGGCCATGTCAAGGACGCGATGACCGAGCTCGACCAGGTGTACGCCGCATACGCGGAGCCGGACGCCGATTTCGACGCGCTGGCCAAGCGACAGGCCGAGCTGGAGAACATCCTGCAGGCCACCGACGGACACAACCTGGATCGCCAGCTCGAGATCGCCGCAGACGCGCTTCGGCTGCCGCCGTGGGAGGCCGAAGTCGACAAGTTGTCGGGCGGCGAGCGACGGCGCGTGGCGCTCTGCAAGCTCTTGCTTGCAAAACCCGACATGCTGCTGCTCGACGAACCGACCAACCATCTCGACGCAGAATCTGTCGCGTGGCTCGAGCACTTTCTACACGACTATCCGGGCACCGTGGTCGCGGTCACGCACGACCGCTACTTCCTCGACAACGTGGCCGGCTGGATACTCGAACTCGACCGGGGTCACGGCATCCCCTGGGAGGGCAACTACTCGTCCTGGCTGGAGCAGAAAGAGGCCCGACTCGAGCAGGAACAGAAACAGGAACAGGCCCGCATCAGGGCGATGAAAGAGGAACTCGACTGGGTCCGGCAGAATCCGAAGGGGCGGCAGGCGAAGAGCAAGGCGCGCCTGGCACGCTTCGAGGAACTGCAAAGCAGCGAGTTCCAGTCGCGCAACGAGACCAACGAGATCTACATCCCGCCGGGCGAGCGGCTCGGGGACCTGGTCATCGAGGCAAAAGACCTGCAAAAGGGCTACGGCGACAGGCTGCTTTACGACGGCATGACCTTCAATCTGCCGAAAGGCGGCATCGTCGGGGTGATCGGGCCGAACGGTGCCGGCAAGACCACGCTGTTCCGTCTGCTGACCGGCCAGGAGACCCCCGACGGCGGCGAATTGCGCATCGGGCCGACGGTGCAACTGGCCTACGTCGACCAGAGCCGCGATGCACTGGCAGGCGATCGGACCGTGTGGGAAGAGATCTCGGACGGTCAGGAGGTGATCACGGTCGGCAAGTTCCAGATGCCTTCACGCGCCTACTGTTCGCGCTTCAATTTCCGAGGCGCCGACCAGCAGAAGCGGGTCGGCGACCTGTCCGGCGGCGAGCGCAACCGGGTGCACCTGGCCAAGCTGCTGAAGGCCGGCGGCAATGTGCTGTTGCTCGACGAACCGACCAACGACCTGGATGTCGAGACGCTGCGCGCGCTCGAAGAGGCGCTGCTTGCGTTCCCGGGCTGCGTCGTGGTGATTTCGCACGATCGCTGGTTTCTCGACCGGATCGCGACCCATATCCTGGCCTTCGAGGGCGACTCCAAGGTCGTCTGGTTCGAGGGCAACTTCGCCGACTACGAGGAGGACAAGAAGCGGCGCCTCGGTGACGACGCGGTCAACCCGCATCGGATTCGCTACCGCCGCATCGACGCCTGACGTGGCGGGTTGGACCCGGTGCCGCCGCGCGGCGCCGGACCGCGGATCCACCCAATGCCGGGGTCGGCCCGCCTATTCGGCCGGTGGCGGTGTCACGGGTGGCGGCAGATAGCCGTAAGGCGCGCCGTAGTAGGGGATATGTGCGCCGTAGCCGTATCCGTTGCCGTAGCCGTATCCGTTGCCGTCTGCGTAGCCGCGGCCGGCGCCGCGCATCGATGCGCTCATGTTGAAGTCGAATGTGAAATCGGCCGCTGCGTCGGCGTTGCCAGCGGCGTCCGCGTAGCCATTGTTGTAACCGTGAGCCGACCCGTCGTTCCAACCCCAAAAGGCCGAGGCCTGGGTCGCTGCGACGAGGCCGATGATGGCAACGATCTTTTTCATGATGTAATCCTCTGAGACAGCCTGGCGACCCGGCTCAAAACTGGGTCGACGTCCGATAGGAAAGGAGTATATAAGCATTTAATGAAATATCAACTTTTTTGTTGCGGCGCAGCAACCGGCCAAGAAATACCGGGCCGCGCCGGGCGGCTATCGGGGTGACCGCGCAGATGAGCGATAGCGACGATTTTTTCGGCCGTGCCAACCGGCTGCTCGAGCGCTGGGAATCACTACTCGACGGACGCAGCGCTGCGCCGGACTGGTCGCACGAGGCCTACCGCTGGCGCCACGACCACCGGGGCATGCGGCTGTTGCCGGTCAGGAACCCGCACCGGGTAGCGCTCGAGGACCTGCTGTGCATCGATCGCCAGAAGGCCGAGATGCTGCGCAATACCGAACAATTCGTGCGCGGCAGACCGGCCAACAATGCGCTGCTCTGGGGTGCCCGCGGCACGGGCAAGTCGACTCTGATCAAGGCCGTGTTCAATGCGTTCGTCCATCGCGGGCTGCGGCTGATCGAGGTTGAGAAGGAGCACCTGGTCGACCTGGTGGAGATCGTCGAGGTGCTCGGCGACCGGCGCGAACGTTTCCTGCTCTACTGCGACGATCTGTCATTCGAAGCCGACGACTCGGGCTACAAGTCACTGAAGGCGGTGCTCGAGGGATCGATCGCGGCGCCGGCGCCGAATGTGCTGATCTACGCGAGTTCCAACCGGCGTCACCTGCTGCCCGAATCCAGCGCGGACAATCAGGACGTCCACAGCGTGAACGGGGAGATCCATCCCGGCGAGGCGGTCGAGGAAAAGGTCTCGCTGTCCGAGCGCTTCGGTCTCTGGCTGTCGTTCTACCCTTATTCACAGGACGACTACCTTTCGATCGTCGAACACTGGTTGCGGCGCCTCGACGCGGGCAGTTGCGCGGATGAGCCGACCCGACTGGCGGCGCTGCGCTGGGCCGGGCAGCGCGGCTCGCGCAGCGGCCGCGTCGCACGCCAGTTCGCCGTCGATCAGGCCGGCCGGAAAGCCTGAGTTGGCCCTGCGGGTACGATCGGTGGACTTTGGCGACGCGCGCGACGCCAGCGCCTATGTTGAATTGCTCGGCGCCTACGCACGGGACCCGATGGGTGGCGGCCAGGCCCTGCCCGAACAGGTGCTGCGGCGGTTGCCACGCGACCTCGCGGCCCATCCCGGTGCCCACGGTCTGCTCGCCGAGTCGGATGGAAGAGCGGTCGGCTTCGCGACCTGCTTCGTCGGCTATTCGACGTTTCTGGCACAGCCGCTGCTGAATGTCCATGATATCGCGGTGCTGCCGGCCTGGCGCCGGCGATCGGTCGCACGACAACTGCTCGAAGCAATCGCGGAACTCGGGCGGCGCCTCGACTGCTGCCGCATCACGCTCGAGGTCCGCGAGGACAATGCGGTCGCCCGCGGACTCTACCGGGACGTCGGGTTTCGGCCCGCGCCATGCAGCCTGTTCATGGAAAAACCGTTGTGAAGTCTCGGGCGCCCCAAAAAAAACGCCCCGCGATGCGGGACGTGGCTCCATCCTACTCTGGGCTTGTTCTCATACGGCAAGACCTCGAGTGCGGTGCAGTATAGCCGGCCCGATCAATTCCAAAAAATTAGCGAGCATTAATAGGCTTGTCGGGCTGCAGCACGCGCGGGGCCCAGCGCAGCGCCAACAGTGCCCCGAGCACGCTGGCGTAGATCGCCGGACCCAGCAGGTCCGCCTTGACCAGCCAGACATAGTGCAGCACGCCCAGCGCCGCGACCAGATAGATCGCCCGGTGCAGGCGCCGCCATTGGCGCCCGAGGCGGTGCATCATGCCCCGACTGGAGGTCAGCGCGAGTGGCAGCAGCAACAGCCAGGCGGCAAACCCGACCGTGACGAACGGCCGTTTCGCAATATCGTTGAGGATCGGGGCCAGCGCGAGCCCCTTATCGAGCCACGCCCAGGTCAGTAGGTGCAGGGTGACGTAGAAGAACGCGAACAGCCCGAGCATGCGACGAAAGCGCAACAGCCGCTCACGTCCGCTCAGGCGGCGCAGTGGTGTCACCGCCAGCGTGATCAGCAGCAGGCGCAGTCCCCAGTGGCCGGTCACGTCGGTCACGCGCTCAATCGGGTTGGCACCGAGATCGCCGAGCAGTGCACCGTGCAGCAGCAGCACAAATGGGGTCAGGCAGGCGAGGAAGACCAGCGGCTTTGCGACGAATCTGAGCCACCGCTCGTTCGACGGCAGGCGCGGCATCAAAATAACCGGGTCAGATCCATGCCGCGGTAGAGCTCCGCGACCTGCTCCGCATAACCGTTGAACGGCTGGGTCTCCTGCTTATCCGCGAACAGTCCCGCGCCGATCACCCGGTGTTCGGCCTGGCTCCAGCGCGGGTGGTCCACGGCCGGATTCACATTGGCGTAAAAGCCGTACTCTCCCGGTGCCAGCTTCGACCAGCTCGTCTCCGGCATCTTCTCCGAGAAGCGGATACGGACGATCGACTTGATGCTCTTAAAGCCGTATTTCCAGGGCACCACCAGGCGCAGCGGTGCGCCATTCTGGTTTGGTAGCAGCTCGCCATACAGCCCGGTCGCGAGGATCGTGAGCGGATGCATTGCCTCGTCGATACGCAACCCCTCCCTGTAGGGCCAGTCGAGAACGGCACGCAGCTGCCCTGGCATCTGCTGTGTGTCCAGCAGGGTTTCGAACGCGACGTAGCGAGCCTTGGAGTTCGGGCGGAAGCGCCTTAACAACTCGCCGAGCGGAAAGCCAACCCAGGGCACGACCATCGCCCAGGCCTCGACACAGCGCAGTCGATACACCCTTTCCTCCTGGGCGAAGCCCGTGAGGATGTCTTCGATGCCGATCTCGCCGGGCGCATCGCACTCGCCGTCGACGACGATGCTCCAAGGCCGGGTCCGAAGCGTGTGCGCATCACGTGCCGGGTCCGTCTTCGCCGTGCCGAACTCATAGAAGTTGCAGTAGCCGGTGACATGCTCGTACGCAGTCGGCTCCAGATCCTGGCCGTGCGCGGTCCCGACGACTGCGGGGATCGGTTGACCGGCCCCCGGACGCCCGACCAGCGCAGCCGCCGGACCCGACGCAATGGCCCCAAGCCCGAGCGCGGCAGCCGCCTTGATGAACGCGCGGCGGCAGGCGTAGTGCTGGGGACCCGTGATCTGGGAAGGTTTGATATCGCTGGGTTTCTTTATCAGCATGCGCCTCGGCCTGCAGGGTCATTGGTGAAAAGACCGGCTGGCGGAGCGGTGTATTTCAATCTGACCGCTGGTTGCGCGTGCGGCGGTGCCGGTTGAACCACATCAGCGGCGCGATCGCACCGCAGAAGGTCGCAATCATCGACAGATCCTGTGAACCACCCGCGGCCATCGCTGCGAAACCGCCGCCAGCACCGAGCAGCAAAGACAACAACACGGTCCTGATCACGCGGCAGCGCCGGCACTTTGTCCCGGACATCGGCTCCAAACTCCCAGAACGGGCCGGCGGCGGCAAGCCAGGCCTTGAGCCAGGCCGCACGGCGTAATACAAATTCCCCGTGGACTACCCTTCCGATGCCAATACGACGCTGTGCTTCGGGCAGCGCATGCTCAGCCCGTTCCGGGGCGTGATGCACTCGGTGGTCACGCGCTGGGCCGACGCGGTGACAACCGACGGGCGTCAGTGGACCCTGTATGTCCGTGGGGCCTGCCTCTACGACGATCCCGCGGCGATCGACGACCCAACGGTCAGCATACCAGACGTGAAGTACGGGTCCTGGTCGTCTCAGGCGGGTTTCCGACGCGCGCCGATCCGCATGCCGACATTCGACCAACGGGTGCGAGAGGAAGGCGAGCACCTGCTGGCCTCGGTGCAACGGCACGCGGAACAGCTACCTTTCCCGCTGGCCGACCGCTTCGAACTCTGGCTGCTGCACGGCGATACCGGCCTACCGCTGGCGCTGATCGGTTCGAGCTGTGACGCTGCCGGCTGCGAAGCGCCACTCGCAACGCGCTGGACACCCGGGCGGATCTGCATGGCGGAACTCCCGGCCGCCCGCGAACTGCACGCACTGATCGCACGACTGGCCGGTCCCGCGCCGCGTGCCCAGTGGTTCGAGCGGCGGCCCGACGGCAGCGCGGCTGTGCACCCTGCCCCGGCGACAGCGTCCGATACCCTGGCCAGCGCCCGTTTCCCGGGGCTGCTGATCGACGCCGATGCACTCGACCCTGCGCAGCTGAGGCTGCTGCACACGTTGCTGCAGTGGCAGTCGCCGTCGCTGCTGCAGTTGCCGAACCTGACCCGGCTGCAGCGGGCCCGATTCGAAGCCGCGGCCTGTGGCTATGCGGTGCGGCTCGCGGAGCAGCTGCCCCTTTACCCCTGCGTGCTCGATCGCGCCGCGGTCACCGCGGCCCTGGTCGAGGCGCGCCTGCGCCGCAGCCGTCCCGATCACGGGGGGACCGCTGCCGGCCATCGGGCATTGTCGCCCGACTACATCGAGATCCCCGACGACTGAGCGCCGACCGGCTCCGGCGTTCGAGCGATGTGGTGGTGCTGCCGCGGTACCGCCCGGTGCGGTCAGTAATGCGGTGGCGGCTCATGCCCGGCATCGGCATCGAGCGGCGAAGGCCTCAGTTCGTTCAACAACGCCTTGACCCGGTCCAGCTCGTCGCGCATCGCGACAATCAGCCGATCCTGCCGCAACAGCGTCTCCTGCAGCGCCTCGATCGCAAGCTCCTGGTGTGCGAAGCGCGTCTGCAGGTCTTCGATCTCGTCGCGCATGATCAGCCGAGCCAGCGCCGAGCGTTGCGGAACAGGCGCCGCCAGGGGGCGTCCTCGATCCACTCATCGGGGTGCCAGGAATTCTGCACCGAACGGACCACGCGTTCCGGGTGCGGCATCATGATTGTCACGCGCCCGTCAGCACTGGTGAGCCCGGTG
>CBFCWF010000016.1:0-32183 GCA_965601425.1 uncultured Chromatiaceae bacterium
CCGTGGCGTGGTTCCCCAACGGGGTGAACGACTTCACCATCGATGAAATTCGCATTTTCCCCACCCCGTCCACGGTCGTGATCGATGGCAGCGGATTGCCTGATCCGGTGCCGGAGGGCTGGACGATCCGGATGCTGTGGGACGCCGACGGTGTCACCCAGTATGTCGATGGGACGATCCCGGCAGGTGGCGTGCCGCGCAACGCGGCGCTGATCGCGGCGGGCAACAACGCGCTGGCCGCGTTCCCCGACGATCTGGCCTCGTTTGATGTGAGTGATCCGACCCTGACCCTGACCGCCGCGTCCGGCGTGACGCTCACCAACGGGCATTTCGTGGGGGTCCCGGCCAACAACCTGATCGCCGACCCGTTCTTCAACACCCCCGGCGACTGGTTCACGCCGGGCAACTGGACCATTCAGGATCAGTCCGCGACCCTCACCGATCCGGGCGGCGTCCGGCGGCTCCGGAACACGACTGTCGGGGCGACGGCGGGTGTGACCTACCGTGTCGGCTTCACGGTGCTGGAAGCGGATGCGTTCGCCCTCGCGCCGATGGTCGGGACCACCTATGTCGGCCCGCAGGCAGCAACGGACCAACTGGGCGCGCACGACTACATCTTCGACCCAGCCGACGCGGTGGACGGAGACGAGTTCGGTGTTCGGAACGGCGCGGTCGAGCCGGGCGTGATGACCATCACGGGCTTCTGGGCGCTGGCGAACCCCGCACCGTTCAGGCGCTCGCTGGGAGGCCCCACGCCGGTCCCGTCGGGCGGTTTCTTCTGGGTCGACGAACTCGGACGGATCGGCATCAACATCGATGAGGACCCTGCGCCCGACGTGTTCATACCCGCTGATGCGGTCTTGGGCAGCGATCAGGTTGATGATGCCGACAAGGCCGTCATCCGCGCCAAGCTGATCGAACTGGGCTTTCCTGTCGCATGAAAAAACTGCTCTCCCGATTTAACCACAAGGCGCTCCCGCTGGCAGAGCATGGCGAGAGCAACACGGCCAACGAGCGGCGCAGCCGCGCGGCGGTCGCGCAGGCGCTGGGCCGGGGTGACGCGGCCCTGCGCCGGATCGAAGAATTGCTTCGGACGATCACGACGATACCGGGGCCGGGGCGGTTGGTTCTCCGACCGGATGGCACCACGGGCGTGGCCATACTCTTCGGGTCGGTCGATACGGCAGCCACGGACGGGAACGTGGTGATCACATTCCCGGAGCCTTTCGCCAACCCGCCGATAGGTTTTGCACAGACCAGCCGAGAGACCGGCAGCGGGGACGCGAGCAGCACCGAGGTCACCAACGTGAGCGAGACCGCGATGTTGGTGCGGGCGCGACGGGTGCAAGGTGGTACAGTGTCGGCGGTGCCGACGGGGACGACCCTGTACTGGTTCGCCATCGGGACCGTCGAACCTGACGACCCCTAATTCAACAGACAGGCGTACATACGCCGCAAGGAGGGCCATATGAGCCGCGAATTTCAGGAACGCAACGCGCAGGTGCGCCTCGACCGATCCACGGTGAGCGGGCGGGTGCCGCCGACAGGTGAGCCGGGAACGGCAGCAGTCAACCTGACCGACAAGGCCCTGTGGGTCCGCGACGTCAGCGGTACACCGCTGCGCATGACGCGCCGGATCGAGGACTACTCGACCGGGTTCGTGTACCATGAGAACGACATCGTGATCCGGGGCAACGAGTTGTGGCGCGCGCTTCGCACCACCGGCCCCGGCCCGCTTCAGAATGCCGACTGGCAGAAGATTTCCTTCGAGCTTCCGGACAGCGCACGCGCCGAGCCGTTCACGTCAGGCATCATCCTTGGCGGAGAGCTGACGCCTATCGACGCCACCAGCGCCACTGTCGGTGCCGGGGTGGGTCTGCTGGTCGATAACACCGGAGACGAAGAAGCCGTCTACCAGCTCGTGCAGTGGAACGATTTCACGGTGCCGATCCCCACCGGGGTGCTGGAGCCTTGGATCGTCGTGGCGCTCGACTACCGTGGCATCGCCTCAGTCACCGCGCCCTCCGGCTACACCGACGAGTTCCGCCGGGAGCACATCGAACTGGCCAAGCTGTTCATCGATCCGGAGGGTGGGTCGGTCCGCGCGGTGCGGGACACCCGGCATCGGGTCGGGCAGACAGCGGAAGCGCTCCGCGACGCGCTGCTCTACGAAGGACCGTATCGCATCAGCAATCTGGTGCTGGGCGCGCGCTCCGGGGTCACGGTTACGTGGGAGGCAGGGCAGGTGTTTGCCCATGGAGCCAACTGGGCCGACAACCCGTACAGCCCCAACGTCCTCGACATCGGCCCGGCGTCCGGAACCGTCATCAATTTCACCGTCGTGGGGCGCAACACGGAGGTGCTCGCCAGCTCTTCGGACGTGACGCTTTCGCAATGGGACAACAACGGCACCATCGAGAGCATGCCTGCCGACACGGTCTCGATCCGCTATGCCTACATGTCGCCGGACGGGACCGAGAAGTTCCTGCAGCTCGGCCACACGTTGTACCCCGACAAGCAGACCGCCGCCCTCAACCTCGACGAGGATTGGCGGGCGCTGTCTCCTTACGTCGGATCGCAGGACCTGATCCGGAACTACGTGGTTCTCGGAGCCATGATCTTCTCGGAGAGCGACACCGCCAGCAGCGATCTGCTGTTCGTGAACGCCCAACGCGGGCCGCACCCGTTCGCCCCGGTGTACCTGTCCGACGGCAGCGGCGGTGGCCCGGTGTTCGATGACAGCCACCTGCTGGCACTGGACGGCAGCCGCCCCATGGAAGGGGCGCTCGACATGGGCGGCAACCCGTTGGTCAATGCCGAGATCGACGGCCAGAACGTCCTGATCAAGCTGCAGGCGCTGGCTGCCACCGGCGACGAACCGCCAGCAGGCAACCCGACAGAGGCGGGCGAGGCTTTCGTGAACACCGTGGATCGGAAGGTCTACGTCCGGGCAGCCGACGGCACACCGGTGCTGGTGGCGGATCGCATCGAGCGTTACGACGCGACGCGGCGCTACGTGGTCGGGGATTTCTGTGTCGAGACCGATGCCTTCTACATCTGCACGACCGAGGTGACCGCGCCCGAGGCGTTCGACCCGGCCAAGTGGCAGAGCCTGACAGGTACGGGCGGCGGGGGTGGCGATCTCACCGATGCGGTGATCCTCGAACCCGACACGCTGACCCGAAACGAAATCAGCACCGCCAGCGAACCGAACGTCCACGGCCTGTCCATCGAAGGGGCCGTCACCCAGCAGGCGAACATGCTGCAGGTGAAAGGCACGCGCAGCGCCGACACCGGCGCATGGGCCATCGACGGGACCGGCTTTCCCAACGCGCGCGGCGGCGCGGCCAACGTCGTCGTCAGTTGGGTCGGACATGGCTTCACCAGCGCTGACATCGGCACTCCGGTGACCGTGGGTCCCGGCAACGTCTGGGTGCTTGCGACCGGCGCAGCGGGCGCTATGGGCCTGCTGGAGGAGATCATCGACAGCGACACGGTCCTGATCCGCATTGCCGGACCTATTGTCAATCTCGATCCGGGAGCCTTCGAGGGTGGCTCGATCACGGCGGGCGCGGCCTACTATGTTTCGGAGCTGAACGACGGTCGGCTGACGACGGCGTCGGGCGATTACCCGCCCGTGCTGATCACGCTGAGCAGCACGACCGGGATCGTGTTTCCCAGCGTGGCGGAGGCGTACCTGCCGCTCACGGGCGGAACCGTTGCAGGTGCCCTGACCGTTACGGGTAACCTGACCACGAACAGCAACCTTAGCGCCAATACTATTCGCCAAGAGACGGGGACCGGGGACGGCTTCGTTATCAGCGCAGCCGACGACCGGCCCTTCATCGCGCCCATAGTGGACGGCACGGAGTTGTGGGGTGCGGAGATCACCTACAGCGCCGGGCGGTGGGTTATCGAAGGCCCCGCGACCGTGGAGTTCGTGACCTTCGATGACGGGAACATCGTCGGCAACAACATTCGCGCCAACGGTCAGCTCCGGACCTATAACGGGAACGACGGGTTGCTGTTTCACGCGGCGACCGACCGCCCGACCATCGTGCCGATCCTCAACAACGTCGATCAGTGGAGCAGATCGCTCGACTGGACCAACGCCGATGGATGGCGGGCCAACGGCAGCCTGCGCGTCGTCGGGCCGCTGCGGGTCGATGGTGACCTCGACCTCAACGGCACGTTGTACGCGAACGACATCTTCGGCTACCGGACCGACAGCGAAAACGACAGCCGCTATTACCCGCGCGCCACGGCCAACAGCACGTTTGCCTACAAGAACGACGCGTACACCCGAGGCGAGGCCGATGGTCGCTTTGTCAATGTGCACGGCGACACGATGACGGGCAATCTGAACGTCAACACGGACATCTTCTGCCGCAGATACCACTCTTTCGGCACGCCCAATGGTGGAGCGGTTATCCGGTCTGTTTGGGCAGGCGATGTAGTTTTTGAAAATGTCGGGTATGTCCAAGGTCAGATAGATTGGGGCGGCGGACGCCGGGCATGGGCGGCGCAAGACGCCGGGGCAGCGTTCACCATCGCCTGCGTTGGGGACAATACATCCGATGCCAGCCTCAAGACGAACATCCGCGACAGCAGCTTGGATGCGCTGGATTTCCTGAGCCAAGTGCCTCTGCGGGCGTTCGATTGGGTCACCAACGCGCGCACGTATGGCGTCGATGTGGATGCGGGTGTGCCGGTTGGCGTGGTGGCGGACGAGGTCGAGAGCTTGGTCCCCGGCGCGGTAGGCGAGGTGGAGCAGCCGGACGGACGGAAGGTCAAGACCGTGAACTACCGCGAGTTCGTTCCGTACCTGCTCAAGGCCGTGATGGAACTCAAGGAACAGAACGAGGCGCTGGAGGCACGGCTCGCAGCGCTGGAAGGGATCGCGCCATGAGGCGTGATGCTCCAAGGGTAGCGTACCCGTACATGAAAGGTCGTCTTTCTGGATCATGCGCCTGTCCCGGTGTATGATCGTTCTGCTCGACTGCAACGACTTCCGCCACCCTCGGGTGGCGGTTTTTTCTTTCATGAAGGGCGTGCTATGGTACCGCCAACCAACCAAGGAGCTGCACCCATGCTGAACCGTCTTTTCGACTTTCTCATCATCGCCTTCATCATCGGCGCGATCTGCTACATCCTCGCAGTGGTGCTCAGCCCCACCGCAGCGGCTGCCCAGACGCAGCCCGAACCCGCGCCCAACCTGCCGCCTGTGCTGCAGGGTACCAGCGTGACGACCGATGCCGTGGTCTCGACCGTGGTGCTCGGGACCATCCTTGCCATCGGAACGGGCAGCGACGGGGCATCGACGAGCACGACCACCACGGGCAACTGACCCGGTGGCCGGTCCTCTCATTCGCGACACGCTGCAAACCAAGGGCCTCCTCGCCCTTGGCGCAGCTGCCGTTCTTTCATGGGCCGGGTGGGTCAGCATCACCTTGATCGAAGCCGAAGAGCAGGCGCTCCAGAACCGCGAGATACTCGACGAGCGCGAGACCCGACTGCTGCAACTGTTCTCGGAGATCACCGTAATCGAACAGGAGCTGTCCGCGATCCGCGACGGGCAGCTCCAGACCCGCGCGCTCATCATCGACGCCATGGATCAGTTGACGAATGACTGAGGCCAACCCCGACACCCCTGTAGCGCACATCCGTTCGCAGACACGCCGACTGGCCATCGTGTGCCTGACGTTCGTGGCGGTCATGTGTATCGGCGCAGAGGTGGCCTTGGCGATTATCGGGGCCACGGGATCGGACGCCCTCATGGCCGTTGCGTCCGGGGCGGTCGGCGCTATCGGCGGGATGATCGTCAGTCCCGAGCTGGACAACAACGATCCAAGGCGGCGCACATGAGGCCGCAGGACATCGTGGCGATCATCCTCGCGGTCGGAGTGGTGATCATGCTCTTGTCGGGCACGGGGTGGGTGCTGTTGTTTTTGACGCCCGAGCAGGTAGCCGCCCGTCCGTCGGCCACCGAAGAGTTCTGGACCAACATCGTGAGCACCATTCTCGGCGCGCTCGCGGGATACATCGCAGGGAGAAAACACGATGACTGACAACTGGAAACACCGTTCGACGGGGATGCTCTGCGCCACTTGCATGTGGTGGGTGCCCAAGGGCGGCGAAGGCAAGATGCAAGGGCAGCGGCTGGGGCGTTGCCGCAAGCGCGCGCCGTCGCTGGACGGCTGGCCTGCCGTCTATGGCGGCGACTGGTGCGGCGATCACAAGCTGGACGAAACGAAGGTGGGTGATCCTCCGACCACGACGGTGGTGAACGGATGAGCACCTTCTGGAACATCATCCTCGGGATCGGGATCGGCGCGGTGCTCTGCTACGTCGCCCTGATCCTCTTTTTCTACAGCAACTGGAGACAATGACATGAGCCACGATGACGGAGAGAAGAAGGGGCTGCAATACAGCAGCACCAGCGACAAGCGCGCCGAGGTCGGCAACGAGACGCGGCACCAGTACCGCACCCTGTCGGCGCTGGAGCAGGCGGCGATGGCCGATCTGAAGGACGCGGGAGAGGCGTTCATTCGCCACTGCCGCGCGTTGCAAGCCGACAAGCCCGAAGCCGGGCGGGAGTTCGCGCTGGCGATCACGCACATGGAGGATGCCGTGATGCGCGCCGTCCGGGGGGTCACGCAGTAATGTACGTTCAGCCAATCCCCGCCGGGTACGACTTCGGCCCCATGACCAAGCGCTCCGAAACCAAGCGCATCATGTTGCATTGCACGGCAACGCCGGAAGGCATGCCCATCGACTTCGACTGGCTCTGGCGGGTCCATGTGAAACAGAACGGGTGGTCCGGGCCGGGCTATCATTTCCTGATCGAGCTGGGCGGGACGGTGCAGGCCACGCGTCCGATTGATCGCGTCGGCGCTGGCTGCTCCGGGCAGAACCACGACACGATCCACATCTCCTACGCGGGCGGGCTGGAGCAGGACACCAAGCGGTCGAAGGACACGCGGACGCCTGCGCAGATCGACGCCATGAAGGACCTGCTGCGGTATCTCGTGGACCTGTACGACGACATCGACGACAAGCGCGACATCGTCGGGCACAACCAGTTCGCCGCCAAGGATTGCCCCTGCTTCGATGTACCCGCGTGGGTCGACCGGGTCATGGCCGAAGTGGAGGTGCCGGTCGACCCGGAGCCGGACATGCCGGTGCAGAACAACCTGTACCAGCGTATCCGCGATCTGGAGGCCCGTGTGGCGACGTTGGAGCGTTGGCGCAGGTCCTGATACCCTAGCGCGGAACCGGCGGCAGGGGGACGCCTCCGAGGCGCAGGGCAGGCTCTTGAGGCATGTCCTGCCGCTTCACCGGCTGCCCGGCAAGGTCCATGCCGTTTTCGAGGATGTCGCCGGTGTCGGGGTCGCGCCCCTGATCCAGAAGAATGTCGTCGGCCATGTGCAGTCCTTTTCGAGGTGTGTATGCTGACCATACCATAACCCCAAGGAGGACCCCATGGCACTTGATGAGACCGACGACCACGACGACCGCCTCGAAGATTTCCTGAGCGTGACGGAGAAATTCATCGCCGACTACATGACCAAGTCGGGCGTCTGCACCACCTGCGGACTGAGTTCTCTGGCCGCGTTGCTGATCGCCAAGGAGCTGGTGGACATGTACGACAAGGGCACGGAAAGCCCGGCTCCCTACCTGCAGGAGATCGGAGCATCGGCTCTGCAGATCACATCCAACACCCTCCACAGCCGGACGCATCACTGAACCTGCTCGACCGCTGCCATCGCGGCATCCTGCAGGGTCATGTGCGTGGCCAGCGCTCGCGCCATCCGGCCCTCGACGGTGTCCGCCGCCGTCAGCAGCAGTGACGTCACGCGTTTCTTCTGACCCTTGCGGGCCAACCGCCGGTTGGCCTGCTCCCACAACTCCGCCGACGTCGGCAGGCTCATCCAGACCGCGCACGAGGCCCCACCCACATGCAGGTTGAGGCCGTGCCCGGCGGAGGCGGGGTGGACGGCCAGCATCTGGTAATCCCCGGCGAGCCATGCGTCGATGTTGTCCTTGGTCGCGACGATCTTTCCGAACCGCTCCTGAATGCGCTCCAGCTCGTGGCGGAAGTTGAAGAACACCAACAGCGGCGCACCTTGCAGATCATCGACAATGTCGGCCAAGGCGTCGATCTTCTCGGCGTGCAGGATCACGTAGGTCCCGCGCTCGTCGGATGCGTAGACCGCGCCACTGGCGATCTGGTTCAACTTGCCCGTCATCGTGACGGCTTCCAGCGCGTCGATGTCATGGCCCGCCACATGGATGCGGTATTGCTGCTCCAGCTCCCGGTACCGCCGCATGACGTCAGGCGGGAGGGTCACCATGCGGGGGACGATGTCGTGCTCCACGTCGTCCTTGGTGAGCGGCACCGAGATCACCCACGGAGCGACGCACTCGACGATCTGCTCCTCGGTCTTGTTGGTCTTGAGCCGCCAGACGTAGCGGTCGGGATCGACCGGGCTGAAGAAGGTGTCGCGGTAGTCGGTGTAGGTTTCGCCCAGCGGCTGGTCGCCATCGATGCACCACATTTGCGCCCATAGACCCAGCATGCTGTTGCCGCGCGGGGTGCCGGTCATCCCGATCCGCATCGGGACATCCAGTATCTTGCGCCGGATTTTCTTGTGCCGCTTGGCACCAGCCGATTTCATCTTCGAAATCTCGTCGAACACGACCACCTCGAACCGGGACAGATCGCCCAGCTCGTCGATCAGCCAGACGAGGTTCTCGTAGTTGATGCAGTAGATGTCCGCAGGGGCCTCCAGAGCGGCCCTGCGCTGGGCCGGGGTGCCCAAGGCTATGCTGACCCGCAGGTGGCACAAGTGGCTCCACAGCGCCGCCTCCTGCTTCCAGACGTGCTCACAAATCCTCTTCGTCGCCAGCACCAGAACGGGTCGGTCGAGAACCATGTCGGACAGCGCGGTAAGGACTGTCACCGTCTTTCCGCTTCCGGGCTTGCTCCAGATTGCGACGCGCCTTTTTCGTTGGATCGTAGACACGACGCGCCTCTGCTGCGGAGAGAGATCGGCGGGCTTGAGCAACGAGCGCGAGAGCTTGGCGGGGGCTGGTGACGATGTAGACTTCATGGCCGCGTTTCCTCAGTTGGTCGCGTCTGATCTTCTGCTTGGGATCGAGCCGCGCGCGGTCGGGCGGTTTGATCTCGAACCACAGGCAGCGGCCCGGTGCGTAGATGATGAGCCGGTCGGGCCAACCGTACTGCCCCACCTTGATGCAGATACACCCGACCTCTTCGAGGGCCTTGAGGACACCGCGCTCGACGTGGTGCTCGCGTATCTTGGCCGGAGGCATCAGCGATCCAGCAGCCGCATGAACCGGCCATCGGTGAACTCCTCGAACGGACGCACCCATGCCACCTCGGTTTTCAGGTCGCGGTAGACGACCAACACCTCCAGCGTTTCGTGATGAAGCGCGAGGGTCACGACCGTGTACTTGGTCAGCCGTGCCCGGTGTTGCCACCGGCTGGCGCGGGGCACTTGATGGTAGGCCTTGGCCATAGCTGCCTTGGCTTTGGTCAGTGATGTCATTTGCGGTACCTCTCTGGTGTGTGGAAATGATCCTGCGCGAAGGGAAAATCATCGTCGAGCCAGTCGGGGCGGCGTGACATCAACGCTTGCATCTCCTCGCTGCGTCCGTCGTGCAGGCAGACGTTCTCGTCGTGGACGGTCAGCAGGAGCGGGAACCCCGCGTGATCCAGCCGCACCATCGCCTCGGCCACCATCTCTCGCGCGGTGGACTGGGTGACATGTCCGGTCATGGCTCCGCCGTACAGCTTGATCCGACCGTAACCTGCCCCGCTGGGCAGTCGCCCGAAGTAGGACGCGGTGAACCAGTTGCCCCATTCCTCGAACCGGACCCGGTAGTAGCGAAGGCGGCGACCGCTGGGCAGGATCAGATGGAAATTCTGGCGGTCCACGGCGTGCGCCTTGATCTTGCGATAGCCGTAGGTGTTGCCGGGGTTGCTCAGTGCATGCAGGACGAGGGCTTCGAGTTTCTTCCAGAGCTTGCGCACCATCCGGTTGGCCGTGCGGTAGACGTCCACCACATGATCGGCCTCGATCAGATCGATCTGCACGTCGTAGGTCTGATCCAGCATGTACCGGAACCCGCGCCCGCTCAGCCCGTAGCCTGCGCCGAGGACCGCCTGCTTCCCCATGAAGCGCTGCGCGTCGGTCACGTTCTCCAGCGCGATGTGGTAGATTTTCGCGGCCATCTCACGATAGACATCGCGACCCTCGCGGAAAGCCTGCAGCATGTCCTTCTGCCCGGCGATCCACGCCACCAGCCGTGCTTCGATCTGGCTGTAATCCACCACGTCGAAGCCGACGCCGGGGGCGTACATCAGGCCTCGCAACATCCCGGAGATCGCGGCGATCACGTCCGGGTAGCACATGCGGAAGAGATCGAGGTCGTTCTTCAGCAGGACACCGAAGGCCGTCTCCTGCGCCTTGCCCATGCCGCGCGGGACGTTCTGCCATTGCATGCCATGGGAACTGAAGCGTAGCGTCCGCTCGGCCCCGCCATAGACGATGGCGTCCCGGTCGTACCCATCGACCTCGGTATGGGCCAGCGCGGCGTCCAGCTTGGCCGTGGAGGCCTTGGCGAAGGTCTGGCGGGCCTTGGCTACCTCTGCGCCTTCCGGCGTCTCAGGGGCCTTCAGGTAGTCCCTGAGCGCCGCCTTGTCGGCCTTGGTGGTGCCGAGAAACTCGGTGATCTTGGCGACCTGCCCGAGCGAGAACCCGTACTTGCAACGAATGTCCTCCGACATCCGCTCCTTTTCCTCGGTCACGAAGCGCCGCATGATCCGGGCGGCCTCGCGGTCGATGGGGACGCCTCGTTGGTTCATGCGCCATGTGGTCTCGAACACGGCGCGCTCGCGCTTGGTCATGACGGGGAGCTTGGAGAAGCAACGCCGCATGATGTCGGTGTCCTGAACGCAGTAGGCGTCGGCCTTGGCGAAATCCTCGGGCTTGGTCTCGCGGGTCCAGAACGGATCGGGGTTGGTCTTGGACGGGCGACGCGGCTTGCTGAGCTTCAGCATGATCCGGTTACCGGTCATGTCCTTCTCGTAACCGAAGAACGCGGCGAGGTGCTCCAGCGCGCCGGGCAGGTTGGCGGAGCGAGCGCAGGCGGCGGTGTCGATGATCTGGCTCAAAGGGATGGGCAGGCCGAGGACGTGCTCCAGTATCTTGGCGTCGAACCCGGCATTGTGCATGGCGACCATGCCGCCCGCTTCCACATGCTGCGCGATCCGCTTGATGTCCGCGCGGCTGCGCGGCTCCCTGATCAGATCGACCGGATCGTCGAACCCGATGGCGAAGGCGAGGGCGAACACCTGCGTGCTGGGGTGCTTGGCATAGACGAAGGCCCCGGCCTTTTTCAGGTCGAGACGTGACCGGGTTTCGGTGTCGAGAAAAAGAATGTCGTCGGACATGGACGGGCCTCAAACAAAACGGGCGGCGAGGATGTGCCCCGCCGCCCTGACCGAACGCGCTGCTGCCTGAGCGAGGTAACGCGTGCGCGTTCGGCTTAATCGAGATCGAAATCCTCGTCCTCGTCCTCGTCGTCCAGTGCCTCGAAGTCCTCATCGGCATTCGCGGCACCGCCGAGACGCTCGCCGTCCTTGACCTTCTGGACGTTGTTCAAACCCGCGCCGATGCCACGGTTGCCGTCCACCTCGAACGGGAAGAACGCAACGGAGACGTTGGCGTAGCAGCCGCTGTACAGCTCGGCCTCGTCCATGATCGGAGACAGGTCGCGTGCGACGCATTGCGGCTGACGCTTGCTCGAAGCGTTGACGAACATCGCGTTCTTGTAAGCCGGGTCATCCTCGCGCTCGTCGTCGCCATCGCGGAGCGGGTTGTTCAGGCCGCCCTTGGCTTTCCGCAGCAGGGCCGGAGCCTTGCTGCCGAATTTCTCGATGGCCTCCGCCTCGATGGCCTCCTCGATGGCGTTGATGAGCTTCGTGTTTTTCTTCGGGATGATCAACGAGGCGCTGTACTTGGCCGTGTCGCTGCCCTTCGCTTTCTTCGGCTCGAACAGGTGCGCGTAGGAGATGCGGACGTTCTTGCAGATGATCTTTGTAGCCATTTTTCAGTTTCCATTTTCCAGTTAGCCCGACCAGCTTTAGTCGGTTGGGTTGCCATCGTCAAGCGCTTCGAAATCGGGAGTGATCGACGGGCGCTTGTCCTTGTCGAGAACCAGTGACGGCTTGCCGGTGGGCCGATGCGTCAGCGGATCGACGTTGATGCCCATGTCGGCGATCTGTTTCGGGGTGCGCAGCTTGCGCGGAGCAATATCGTCCGGCTCCCCCACACCGCTTTCGAGCAACATCTCAAGCGCCTCGTCGTGATCGATCCACGCCATCCGTGTCTGGCTCTCGACGACCTTGTAGCCGGGGATGGTTCCTCCGACCGCGATGCGCGCGAGCGCGGCGGCGTGCAGGTTCGTCAGGAACCCCTTGATCCGGTTCGCCCGGTTCAGGTAGTCGGCCATCTCCTCGTCACTGAGGAGCACCAGATCGTCGGGCGTGATCTCCTCGAAATCCTCGGAGATCGCCCACTCCGCCTGTGCCCGGCATTGGCCGGAGGCGGCGCAGTAGCGACACTGATCCTCCCCCGGATTGAACTCCGGATCGGGGCCGAGCATCTTGGGGAGCGCTGCTTGGACATCTTTGCGCAGCTTGGTCAGATCATCGACAGTGATCTCCCACGGTTTGGGTGGCCAGTGCGCGGGCTGCACGATCACGGCGTGGATCGACGTGGCCCCCTTCGCGATGTCCGTCACGTCCGCGCCTGCAGCGTAGGCCAGCATCTGAATGTTGCCCTCGCTCTCGACGGGGACGTAGCCAAACTTGAAATCGACCACCCACATCTCGCTGCCCTTGCGGGCGATGATGTCCGACGTGCCCCACATCAGGTCCTCGGGATGGATGACCAGCCCGCGACCCACAGGTACGCGGACCTCGGTCTGGATGCGGTCGAATTTCTGCGCCGTCAGCCAGTCGAAGCACCGCTCGGCAGCGTCCAGCAGCTCCTGCGTGATCTGGTAACCGGTCTCGGTGTATTCGCCGACCTCGGGGTCGCCACCATCGAGCCACTGCTCGATGATCCAGTGACCAGCGGTCCCGCGTTCGGCAGCCTCGGAGGTCTCTGCATGCGGGATCGCATGCGCCTCGTTCATCTGCAGTCTTGCATGACACTTGAGATTGGCCCCCAGACTTGAGGGGCCAATCCGTGCGTGCGCTGCGGGCATCAGAGCAGGGCTTCCAGCGAAGCGATGGCCTCGTCGAGATCGTCATCGTCGATGGTGCCGATCCCGGTGCCGTAGCGGCGGAGCGCTTTCTTGGCGTTGACGCGATCCATGTCGGGGTTGGCCACCAGCGCGCGCAGTTGGTCGCGCTTCTCGTCGGGCGTCATCTCGCCATCGTCGTCGTCCGGCTCATCCACGACCTTGACCAGATCGGTTGCCCGCGCCACATGGGCCTTGTTCTCTTCATCGAGCAGGGCGGCGCGGCCCTTGTAGGTGGCCAGCACGGCCATGGTCTGCCCCTCGTACTCGACGTAATCCTCGGCGCTGACCCGGTCGCCGGACGGCAGGGTCAGGGATTTGGTCTCCTTGTACTTGGCGCTCAGCTCATCGACGAGGCGCTCGCCCGGCTGGGCTTCGTCGGGCAACTCGGCTTCGTCGGGCTGCTCGGTTTCGGACTTGATGTTCTCAGGCTCGGGGGCGACACCTTTGCCGCGCTGTGCGTCCATCTCTTCCAGTTTCTTTTGCTCTTCAGGGGTAGCGAAGAACATGCGCGGGTTCATCGCGGAGAACGAGTAGCGCCCTTCGTCGGGCACCACGGCAAGCCCGTTGTGTTGCATGTGCAGCGCCCGTTCGTACATCTCGAACATGGTGCTCAAATCTTCGATGCGATCTGCTTCAAGGGTCACGTTTCCGACAATTTCCAGTTTCATTTTCCGGGTTCCTTTGTTAACGGTACTCACCGACATACGACAAGACAACTTCAAGGAAAAGAGAGAAATGGAACTGAGCAAAGATCAAGCCGCCGCGATGGCGCAATTCGAAGAATGGAAGGCCGGGAGCGGCACTCTGTTCATGCTGCTGGGGTACGGCGGCACCGGCAAGACAACCCTGACCAACATGATCCTCGACGCATCGCTCGGAGCCACGCCTCCGGGCGGCGAGAGCATCAACGATCTGCTCGACGCTCTGACCGGGTCGATCCCGATGGAGGAGACCGTGATTTGCGCGCCCAGCCACAAGGCGCTTGGTGTCACGCGCAGGATGCTGGGCACGCACGGGCGTCCGTTCGAGATCGGCTATGACCAGTACCTGCACGAGCCGGGCGCGCTGATCACCGCCACCACGCAATCCGCGCTGGGGATGCACCCCGTCATCACCGAGAACGAGACGGGTAGCGGCAAACGCACGTTCGGCATGGACGAGCGGGGGTCGTTCCTGCTCAAACTGCCAAGGCTTCGGTGGTTGATCATCGACGAGGTGTCGATGCTTTCGTGGTCGCAGCTCAAACAGCTGCAGCGCATGGCCAAGGCATTCGACTACCGGATCATCGCCATCGGTGACCCCGGTCAGTTGCCGCCGGTGCAGGCGCAGGAGATCAAATGGGACAAGGTGCGCAACACGGCATGGCTTCGCGAGGTCATGCGACAGGCGGATGGATCGGCGGTGCCCTTGTTGGGGCAGGCGGTCCGCGATGACGAGGACTGGCGCTCGGTGACAGGTCCCGGCGTGACCCACGAGACGCGGGTCTTGGCAGACTTCATTGCGTCGCTCGACCGCCCCGCGACGATGGACGAACTGGAGAGCGACGTCGCCGTCGCCTACAAGAACCGGACGGTGGATCGGATCAACGATGCCGCGTGTCAGAAGCTCTACGGCCACGGGGCCGGACAATTCATGCCGGGCGAGGTCGTGCTGGCCACGGGGGCGTTCTACGCGGGCACGGGGCGGAGCAAGAAACCCGTCTGCACCAATCAGGAGCGGCTGAAAGTGCTGAGCTTCGAGGAAGGCCGAGGGCAGTTCGGCGCTCAGGTCCGGATGCTCAACAGCCGGGGTCGGGAGTTCACGGCGGAGTACCTGACTGACGCGGAGCGGCTCAATGGCCCTTATGCCGATGCGCTGAACGCCGCGCTGAACCACGCTCGCGCGATCAGTGATGAGTGGAAAGCGACAGGGCGTCCGGGGCATCTCAACGCTGCGCGGATCGCGGCGTGGCAGGATTTCTACGCGCTGAAGGACAACACCGTGCTGGGGTTCGTCCACCCCTACGCCATAACCTCTCACAAGTCGCAGGGCAGCACCTACCGCAATGTCTGGGTCGCAGGTACCGAGATCGCGGGGTTCGGCTCACGGGGCCTCTACGTGGCTGCTACGCGGCCCCGAGAGAACCTCGTCATCGGTTGAAGAAAAACAGGCCGACACCCGAGGGTGTCGGCCTTTCTCATTCGCATGAAGGCGGGAGTTTGATCGTCTCGTCGCCTTCCAGCAGCAGCCGCAGGCACATGGCAATCGTGTCAACCACCTCGTCCTCCAGATCACCGGGCGTGAAGTCCCGGCCCTCGGCCAGATGCACCCCGGTCTTGACGACTTCGCCCGCCTCTTCGGCCACCTTGAGCAGCATGTAGTTGGGCTGCGGAAACTGGATCATCGCCGAGCGGGCGCGGGCCAGCGCGCGCGCGAGGATGACATCGGTGTACCGGAGCTGCTGCGGTGTCAGCCCATGCAGCACGCTCATGGTGCCACCGTCGCGGCGAGCATGACACCAGCAACGATGCCCAGCACGAACGCGCCGAGGACCGCCATCGGTGCGATACGGGCGTGCCGCTCGTAGCGGGTCTGCCAGTAGCGCGCGGCTTTCATGTAATCGGGAATGTAATCAAGCATGTCAGGTTACTCCATGAGGATGACGGCGACAGCGCCGAGCAGGATGAGGATGGGGTAGATCAAAGGGTCCATGTCGATTTGGCCTTTCGTTTGTGGGCGACAGTGCGCCGGTCGGAGGTGCCGATGGCGTTGGATACGCGGACGCGCAGGTCGTCCTGCGCCACCCAGTAGTTGGGCGCACGGACGGTTTCCGTCCGAAGCGGCCCGTAGAACAGGAAGCGCTCCTTCCCCAGCCTTTTGCAGACCAACGGGGTGCCGAAATACGCCTTGATGTAATGCGGCAGGTTGTGGGTCTGCATGTCCTTGATGACGTGGTCGCTCATGGCTCCAGCCCTCGCTTGCGGGCCTCGGCTTCCAGTCTGCGGTAGCCCGGCAGCAGGGCTGTCAGCGCCGCGTTCGGGCCGATGTTCAAGACGCTCTCGGCTGGGAAAGGCAGTCCGACCAGTCGCTCGCCACGCAGCCCATCGATGAGACTGTAGGACGCAATGCGGAGCAGGGCTTGCGCCCTGTCTCCTCTCGCACGGACCGCCGCCAGCGTGGCCAGCAGGTCCTCGTCAGGGATGCGTTCGATCATTCCGCACGGTCCGGATCGATGGCCTCGATGTGATCGGGCGGCACCGCGATCCCGCACATGGCCAGAATGAGCGAAAGCTCCTCGGCGGTCTTGTCGGGGTGCAGCCATTTGAGATCGGCGATCTCTTCATCGCTGTAGGTCTGTTTCTCATCCACGTCGGGCTTCCTTTTCCAGTTGTTGACAGAGCCGGGATAGTGCAGCCCGGACCTCGTTTACGGCTTCGCGGACCGGGTCGTCCTCGTCCTCGTCCCAATCAATAGGGGACATGATCTGAACCGCACCATCCTCTTCGCGGTGCGCCGGTGGATTTCGAGCGTAAGCCCAGAACGTGACACCGATGTCATCCGCGTCGATGTTCTCGGCGGCGCATACAGGGCGCGGGATATAGGCAGGTTCTTGGGTGTCGGTCTCGTGGCAGAACGCAAAAACATCGCCGTTGTCTTTCGACACGACGTTGGTGATCATCCAGTGTTGTTTGGGTGCTTTCTTTCTTGTCATTGGGTTTCCCTTCTAGTTGCTCAGCTTGGCGCGCTCCTTCTGGACGCGCTCCAAGCCGCGCTGGTGTACGGTTTTCCATCCCCGACGGGACAGGTATTTCGACATGGCCGTGCTCGAAACATCGAACAGCTTGGCCATTTCGCCAAGAGATGCGCCGTTGTCGATCATGCGACGCACCACTTTTTCTTTCTCGTTCATGGCTCTCGCCTCCTGTGGTTGATGAGCGGGATGGCCGGGTTGTAAACCATACCATCCCGCCCGACAACATCAGGCTGCCAGCGCGAACACCTTCGGCATCAGCTTGGAGACCTCGGCCTCGCGTGCGTGCAGCGTCGCTGCCACGTTGTCGTTGCCGGTCTCGCGCACCTTGAAATCCTCGCTGTTGTGCGAGGAGTAGAAGGTCAGGGCGCTGTGCAGGGCGAACACGTTGTTGCCGCGCACCGCGACCTCCTCATCCATGCGGGCGATCATCTTCTCGGCCCGGCGGGCAGAGAAGCTATCCTCCAGCAGGGTGACCGCCGCGTCGCGATCCAGCTGGGTCATGGCCAGCTTGCGCAGCATCTCGATCTCCTTCGCCACTTTCTTGATGCCCATGATGAGCAGCGGCGAGAAGAAGTCGGCGGTCAGGTTCTTGGTGTGCCGCCGCTTGCCCTGATCCACCATGCTGCCCATGATGCAGCCGTTGGTGCAGAAGAAATCGATCAGCCCGCTGGCCATGCCCATCGACGAGGACATGTCGTAGCTGTTCCACGCGATGACGCGGAAGCCCAGATCGGTCTTGAAGTCGTTCGACGTCCGCAGCTCCTCCGCGAAGGCGGGCAGCACGTACTCCCGGCGGGCGAACGCGCCGTTGTTGCCTAGCGCGGTGCGGACATACGCGCCGCGCAGCAACCCCGGCTCGATGTTCGACACGAGGGTCTTTTCGATCTCGGTGAAATAGTCCCGGTACTTGAGCAGGTTGTAGCCCTCGCCGACCACGGAGATCGGGTAGACGTCGGTGCCGTCGGAGCGGATCACCGCCTTGTGCGTGTCGATGGGCAGCGTCGCGCCCATCTTGCCGACGGCGGCGATGGGCCGCGTGGCGACCGGGAAATCGACGGCGCTGCCTTCGAGGCCGAACATGTCGGCGGCGGGGTTCTCGGCAGCGGGCTGGATCAGTTTGGTGACGTTGGTCATTTGTCGGTTCCTTTCTTGAGGGAGTTTTCGATGTTGATGTGGTCGGGTGCCGTTTCGTTGGATGTTTCGAAGCTCGTGCGGACGGCGATCCAGATGTTGATCTCGCCGACCCCGTAACCGTCATTGATCAGATCGGCGATGTAGGTCTGCGCCGAGCGATAATCGAAGCAGTGGGTGGCTTCGCCTGTCCCTGCGATCCCGATCATGTACCCGTCATAGGGTCCTGCGTAAGCGGTCATGGTGTGATGTTCCTCCGTTTCAATTCCGACAGCATCTCACGATACGCCGGGTGGGCAGCAGCCAGAATTTCATCTGGCCCACTGTTCAGAATTTGCTCCAAGCCGCTCTCGACAGCATCGATAGCGTAGTCGCCGGTCATCAGCGACATCGCCGAGTAGGCTTGGTCGATCAGATACTGCTCGGCAGCAGGCACGCGGGTGCGCCGCAAGTACCGAACCGTGTTGATCAGGTGATCGTCGGTCATCTGACGGACGGGGATTTCCCGTCCGTCACGCGTGATCCACACGGCGCTCATGCCGCGTCGGCCACCCGAGCCGAGCAGTTGAACCGCGTGGCGTCGGCCAGCGGCTTCACGCAGAGCGCGGCCACGTCCTCGCCGAGCAGGGTCTTGGCCTTGTTGGCGTCAAAGCCGGTCCGGCCTGTCGCGACCGAGATGCACACGTCGTACATCTGGCCCTGCAGCCGGTCCTGCCCGGTGGCGAGCATGGCCTGCTTGAGCAGTTTCTCGCGCTTGGCCAGCTTGGCCTTCTCGGCGAGCAGTGCGCCGAAGCTGTCGGCCAACTGGGCGGGGGTCTTGGGTGTGATGGTAGCCATCATTGGTCTCCTTGGTTGGTTTCGAGGTGGTGCAACGCTGCATCCACCTTTTCGAGTTGAGCGCGCAGGATCACCCTGCGGCGGTGGGACCGCGCCTTGAGGCTTTCGAGGGCCTCGGCACGGGTGGGGCACGCCCAGCGCTTGCGGGCGTGCCGAAGGACGAACCTGTCGCCGTTGTCGGTGTCGAGCCAGACGCCCTTGGGCGTCCGGCGCAGAACCGGGTAGGCCTCCATCCAGATGCGAACATCCGGGCGCAGGCGCTTGTGCCATTCGAGGTCGCCGTCCTCGCGAACAGAGACCGCGAGCAAGGACACGTCAGCCACGGCGCGAAACCAGTGGCTGTCATCCTCGGGGAGGGTGTCGGGGTTGCCGAAGTACGTCACAGGCCCTCCCGCTGCCGGATCGCCCGCGCTGCGGCGGACGTGGCGTGCTCCTCGATGGCCATCACGGCGAGGAGCATGTCGGTCATGGTCTCGCGGTCGAAGCCCTCGTTGTGCTCGACGGTCTGGTAGTTGCGACCGTGCAGGGCCTCGGCGTTGACGGCTTGCAGCGCTTTCTTCAGCGCCATCGCCGCGACATGCACGTCCATGTAGACGTCACGGATGGAGTTGGCGGTGTTGCCGTTGCGGTTCACCCGCCAGTTGGGGGTGGGGTAGGTCATCATTGGTTTCTCCTTACCAGTCTTGGGTTTCACGAGTGAGGGTGGAAGCGTCGCATTGCAGCGTCCCGGCTTCGTCGATGTGGCCATCGACGTAGACCCGGTCACCTTGCGGCCTCAGATCAAGCATCGCGATGAGTGTCATCGCGAGGTTGCCATGGAGTTGCTCGAAGATGGTCTGATCCTTGCTATAGATCAGGACGCGGTCGCCGTTCATTGCCGTCTGGATTTTCAACTGGGGCATACTTGTCTCCTGATGATGTGAGCGGTTTTCACGAGCCGCCCTTGCTTGGGGAATTTGGACACGGGCACCATGCGCATGGTCCAGTTGTCTCCCGCGTTGCCCATGTGGGCGACGAGGAAGTGACCATCGACCTCGACGAAGATCGGATCGAAGGTCGCGCCGATCCGCATGAAGAACGTGGACAGGCGCGGCCCGTGTGTCAGGCTGGGCCACATGGCTTGGATGTTCATCGGCTCGGCGGTGTAGCCAAGCTCGCGCAGGGCGATGATGACCTCCTCCGTCCAGACGCCTTCCAGCTCGGAGTAGGGCTGCTGCCGGATGCGGGTCAGCATCTCGGTGCTGCGCACCAGCGGCAGGCCGGTGAGCAGCGACAGGCTGCCCGGCCCGCACCACTCCACGGGCTTGGTGTAGCCCGTGGTGTCGATGGGGTTGCAGATGATCATGCGGCGTCTCCTTTCATGAAGAGGGTGACGTCGCTGATGCTGAGCTTATTGCGCTGGACGACGACGGTGATCTCGTCAGCCGGAGAGTGGATCGCAGTGAGGTGGATCGACGAGGGCATGGCGGTCATGCCTTCGTGCTCCACGGCTCCGGCGCGGGCCAGATCGCACATCACGTTGTAGCGCTCGGAGACGCTGTCGAAGAACAACGGCAGGGTGACCCGCGCGTCCTTGTTCTCGATGTACAGCGTGATCCACATGGTGGAGGCTTTTTGGCCGACGCTGTACCAGAGGGCGGTGACGTCATGGATGAATGTCATGATGGTTCCTTTCGGTTGGTTGGTGGGAGGCCCCTCCCATAGGGGCCTCTCCATACTCAGTCCTGATCCCACTGGGCCTCGGCGTAGCCGGGGATCACGCGGGTCCCTTCGCGGCTCAGGAGCCGCCGGAATGCCTCCTCCGCCGCCACGAGTTTCTGGAGCAGCGGGTGCTCAATGATGCCGCTTTGGCAGCACTGGTAGGTGAAACACTTCAGCGACTTGAGGTATTGCGCGTCGGTCGTGTCCTTGTGCTCGGTGTAGGTGTAGTCGTCCCGCGCGGCGGTCATCGCGCGATGTTCGTCGGTGTTGGCGATGTGCGGATAGCGGTCGAGCATCGCGCAGATGTTCAACTCGATCAGCTCCCGGCCAAACGAGTTGGCCGCTTCGTCATTGGTCATCAGCGCCGGGCGCATGTGGCCGACGACGTTGTCGATGGTCCGTTTGGACACGAAGAATGCAGACATGGTGGTTCCTTTCAGAATGGTGGTTCGTCTCCGGGGCGCTCAGGCTTCCATGGAGGCGGGGTTGGTGGTCGGGGTGGTTGAGGACCGGCGCGAACGCCGAGCCGGTCCAGAGCCGCCACCATCGCTGGTGGCAGCCGTTGGTCAGGCGAGCAGGCCACGGGTGCCGCCGCCGCCCACCGGGCGGCCCAGCCCCACGGAGGAGCCTGCGGACCGGCCAGCTTGGGCAGCGTTGCCGTTGCTGGCGTAGCCGAAGCCCGATGCCGTGCCGAGACGCACGCCCTTGTAGGAGGCGCTGAACGCCTCGCTGACAGCCTTGCGCTTCTGCTCGGCAGCCGAGGCCACGACGAGCGACATGTGGCTGCTCAGCTCGCGGAGGTTGCCGTTGCTGACGTCCATGCGGACGTCCTCGATGGGCCGGTTCAGCAGCTTGGCCGCGTCGGCCTCGGCTGCCGCCCGCGCGCAGGCGCGTTCGCTCATCATGTCCCGGAGGCGGGAGTTGACGGCGTGGGCGAAGGCCAGCTGGAAGGAAGCCTTCGCGCCGCGACCGACGCCCTGCTGCTTGCGCTTCCACGCGTTGTAGCTGCGGTCCATCGCGTCGCGCAGGTGCGCCAGCAGCCACCAGAACATCTCCACGTCGGGCTTGTCGCCGATGATGTTGATGCCGTTCTGCTTGCCGCCGAGGTAGCGCGTCTTGAGGACGATCTCGACCTCGCAGTATTGCTCCAGCGACCAGATGATCGACTGGACCTTGTGCCGGACGCGACCGACGTTCAGGCCGATGTCGAATTTCGTCTCATCGACGATCTCGACCTTGACCTCGCCGAGGCCCTCGGCCAGCGCCAGCTCGGCCTCGGACAGCCGGTAGCTGTGCATCAGCTTGTCTGCCGCCTTCATGGCGTTCATGGCTTCGGCCTCGCTCGTCGAGGACTGGGCCAGCTCGCGCAGGTTCAGCACGCGCTGGGTGATTTGAGTGCGATCCGTCATGGATGCTCCTTTCGGTTGGTTGGTTGGGTGGGTTGGCCCCTCCCATAGGGGCCTCTCCATACTCTTTTCAGGTGGCGAACAGCCACCACGGGATGAAGATCAGCGCGCCGCCGATCAGGTAGCCGATGGCGACGAGGACGAGTTTGTTCACGAGCGCGCTCCCTTGTGCTTCGCCTTCCGGCCTGTCTTGCGGCGCTTGTCTGCGAACACGCGGGTGCGCAGCGCGCCACGGCTGCGCAGATGCGCAGCGGGGTTGCGGGGTTTCATGGTAGTCTCCTTTCGGTTGGTTGTTTGGTCCCCCATAGGGGCCTCTCCATACGTTCAGTAGTCTCTCGGATAGGGTTTCTTCTTGTAGCGGATGAGTGGCAGCATCTTACGTTTGTACGATCTCGACCCTGCGACCCGGATGTAGCGGTGTTTTCGCGGCCTCGGCACCCACTGCACCGCATCTCCATATCGCTCGACGAGAAGCTGCCGTCGATTTTTCTGACCTTTGAATATGCCGACAACACCGGAGCAGTGCATCCCTGCCTTGCGCACACGGCCATCGGCTTCAACAAAGTCTCGAACAAACTGCCAATGGGATTTCTTGGCGGTGAGGCCGTAATAGCCAAAGGACGCAGCTTGATAAACTCCGCCATGGTGTTGTTGTTCAGGGTCTGCAAAGGACAGGATCAACGCGCCGGGCGCTCCAACATCGCCAAGCAGCAACCTGATACTCTTGCTGATCAACTGGGTTGCTTGGTTCAGCTCGCTGTCGCGAATGCAAAGCCGCGTCAACTCCCACACGTCCCTTTCGTGATCAGGACCGGCCACGCCGGTCCTGACAGTTTTCATCGATGGCCGTCCGTACAGAACAACGCCTTTGACAGCGCCATCCTGACAGAAACCGTAGGCGTGGCTGTAGGCAGGCCACCGTCGAGCGTAGTGCGTCTCCAGAATGAAGGGCGCACATTGCTCTCGCGTCAGAGAGATCAGGTTCATTTCTTGCGGGCGATCTCTTGTGCCATATCCCACAGGTCGGCAGCGGCAGCGAGAAACACCGCCTTGTCGTGCTTTTCCGCCAATTTTGCCAGTCGGTTGTAGTGGTAGGGTGACTGCATGTCGTCGAACATGCCTTCATCGATGCCCGTGCGGATGTACGGGGTGTTTTCGATGATCTGGTTGATGACCTTGCCGATGCCACCGGCATCGCTTTTTGCTGTTTCAGCGGTCACTTTGAGTTTGTCCTGCATGTTTATCTCCTATGGATTACAGGGTGGGGCTGCCGATTACTCGGCAGCTTCATGGGTTTTGCGAACGGCAGCTTCGCGGACCTTTCTGGTCTGCGGGGTGACCTTCACGTTGCTCAGCGCCTCGCTGTACCACATCGGGTACAGGCTCAATGCCAGCTTCAGTTGCGGTGGTGACAGCGCCGCCTCGCGTTCGGCTTCGGACATATAGCCCTTGGCGCAGTCGCCCGTCACAAGTGCCCAGTAGCGGAAGAACACCTTTTTGCCAGCGTTCTCCAGCTTGGCGATGAGGGCTTGGCGCGACTGCTCTGGAACAAGCTCCCACTCAAGGAAACCCGCTTTGGCCGCAACGAGGTCGAGCGCCTGCATTGCGACATAGTGGTTGATGTTCATTTCGAGCTTGATCCAGCGTTTCTCCTTGTCCTCGCGCAACACGACCGGTTGTTTGAGAAGATCGTCACCGTGCCAGCTGACCAGCTTGAACTGAAAGTCTGGCGTGGGGCCATCCATCCATTCCACGCCCAGTTTGTTGGGCCGCAAGCGATTGCGGGGGAACGGAGGAGTTTTCCGCTTGCCCCGGCGGCGCAACAAGGATGCCCACCGGCCTTTGGGCGAGCCGCCGGTGCTGGATGCACGGATGCGGAACAAGTCCTTCATTTCGGAGAACATGGACTCGATCTCTTGGCGAAGCTCCTCTTCGTCATCATTCTCTATTTCCTCAGAGGCTTTCGACACGAGATCGTTCACGGCCTTGGGGCGGTATTTTTCCTCAAGATTACGGAACGACCGCAGAGTGCAGCGCAAATCTTGACCCGCAAATTGCTCATAGGGATGATCCACGGTGTTGAACCCGAGGGCCGTCCGTCCGTGGGTTTGGCTCACGGGAACGACGGTCTCGTCGATCTCGATCACCAAGCCCAGTTGGTTTGCAATTTCGCCGAGACCCGCGAAGAACACCGCTTCGGACGCCCACGATTTGATGGCTTCCTTGGCGGTGGCCTCGTAGTAGTCGAGGTGCTCGGAGATCGTGATGCCCGCTGCTTTTTTCTTGTTGAAGATCAGCGACCCGAAGGGGTGCAGCTCGATGTTGTTCAGCGCGACCCGCGCACCTTTCGTCGGCGTCTTGGGGATCAAAATCCAATGGATTTTGATACCTTCGTCAGTCTCCACAGACCATTTCTGGATTTTGCGACCCATAGTTGGTCGGACGTCGGGGTTATGTCCCGGTGTGTTCAGCTTGAAGAATTGTTTCAGTGGAACAAACGGCACCGTGTGGTTGGTGACCCGGTCGCTTTTGAAGAGTTTCCGCCAATCCATGTTGATTGACACACCGTCCGGAATGTCCGCGAGACGACGGGTCAGTTGCGACCCGACATGCAAGCCATCAAGCTGATCCGCACCCTTGAACGGAATGTAGGCTGTTTCAGCATCGGGGGTGTTTCCCAAGATGATGATCGCTGTCCAGTGATCGCCCATGTCCTGAAGCTCGACAGGCAAGTCGGCCTGCGCGATTTCGTGACACGGCTTGACGCAACCAAGGTAGCCGCTCGTCGGGTTGACGCCCATCATGGTCGTGTAGATCGGAGCGCCAGCCTGTTTCGAGATGATCACGACGCCCTGTTTGGACGTGTGCCCCAGCAGGTAACGAAGCCCCCGGTGCTCGTGAGCATCGGTTTCGTCCTTGGTCTCATCGGTCAGGCCAATGAACGTGGCGAAATTCTCCATGGTCACACGGTTGGGGTTGTCGGACGTGACGGGGATGCCGGGTCCGTTGTCGAGCATGGCCAGCTTCGGGACACCATTGATTTCAACAGCGGTGTAAGTTGCGGTGATCTTGCTGCCAGCGGGCATTTGCGGCAGCAACTCGATCACGTTGATTGCATGCTCTCGGAAAAACAGACCGATGGGCGGGTGCTGCATCGCCTGCTGTGTCGAGCGCATGACGTTTGCAGCGTGCGTGGTGAGCGGAGTGAAGTGCTCGTAATCGGGGGTGAAGTTTTCCATTTTCTGCTCCTTTGGCTGATGGAAAGTGGTTTACGCGGGAGAGAAATCCCGGTGGTAGTAAACACCGTCGATGTAATCGACCGGTATTGCTGGGTCTTGGAAGTCGAGGGCCTGACCGAAGTGACCACGGTCTGTGTACCCTCGTTTCTTGAGGTCAGAGACGACCTTGTTCTTGAGATGCTCACGGGTCAGTCCCGAGGCACCTGCCTTGCGAAGAACGGAAACGATTTCGCCTCTGACACTTTGGGTCGGCAACGGGATCGCGCGCGCCATGAGGTATTCCTCCTTTTTGGTGGGGTTTACATACCACCTGGACCTTGCGAAGCGCAAGCGGCGTAGCGCAGGTCGCGCTTTGCCGCAGCCTTGAAGCCTTTCGAGCCGACGATGGTCACGTAGCGGTGCTTGCGCGGACGCGGGACCAGCGTCAGCCGGTCGCCGTAGTCGCGACGCATGGCAGCGACCCGGTTCTTCACGCCGCGATAGCGGTCGCAGATCGTCATGTTGTGGGTGCTGCTGTCGCCGTCGATGGCGTAGTCGGTCCGCTTGGCCGACAGGCCGGTGTAGAGGAAGTTGCACGCCTTGTAGACGGTGCCCTCGTGGCCTTGTGCAGTGTCGGCGAAGGACACGACGACCGCGTTCTTCACCTCGTTGCGCAGCAACTTGAGACTGCCGGACACGAGGCGGCTGGCCTCGTTGGGCAGGTTGTCCCGCAGCGCCAGCCGGTTCAGCTCCCAGACATGCGGCTCGTAGTCAGGGCCGCAGATGCCGATCCGCGCATTGCGGGTGGCGGGTTTGCCGTAGGTGACCACGCCGACAAGCTCGTCGTCGCGGAACAGCCCATATCGATAGGACACGCTGGGCACGCGCTTGGCGTAGTGGATGTCCAGCAGGTAGGGCAGGATGTCCTGCCGCGACACCGGACGGATGTCGTAGGGCATGGGTGCTCCTTTCAGGGGTTGGTGACCTGTCTCATCAGTGCCGGGCGGTCAGTCCACGGCAGACGGCCCGGAGGCCGTTTCGACTATTTGCGGCGGGCGGCGAGGATAGCGCCGCACGCGATCATGCGATCCACGAGCTGGGTCGTGGACAGGCTCTCCAGCTGCTCGGCCTCGTTGGCCACCGGTTTGGTGGCAACGGGCTTGGGAGCGGCTGGACGCAGCTCCTGCAGCCGCTCCTCGATCTGGTCGAGGTACGGCTGCATGGTTTTGACAACGCCCATGGAGCGGGCGCTGCGGTCGATCAGGGTGAGCCGCTTGAGGATGTCCTCGAAGCGGGGTTGGTTGATGCGGACGAAGTCCGCGCGCTTGTCAGGCATGGTGGCTCCTTTCGGTTGGGTGGTTCCTCCCATAGGGGCCTCTCCATACTCAGAGCGGCTCCTCGTGGACCTTGACGCTCTCGACAGCCGTGTAGGTGATCGCACGGAAGGGCACGCGGACGATCTTCTGCAGCAGGATGTCCTTCTCGGGGACGCCGTCCTTGAGGGCCTCCGCAATCGCGTCCAACGCACTATCCAGACTGTCGGTCTCGACCGGTCCGGCGTATTCGGTAAAGCTGACGCGCCACGCCGCCGGGCGTTGCTCGTGGATTTTCAGCTTGTCCTCGATGCGCTCGATGTTGCGGGTGATCCTGCGCGCTATGTCGGCGGGAAATTCAGCCAGATTGCTGCCGTCCTCGAGGGCCTTGGCGGCCACCTTGATGCTGGTCAGGTACGATTGAATTTTCATTCTGGGTTCTCCTTGGTAAATTCCGCAATGGTCTCAGCCGCGCGCTCGACCAGTCGAGCGACGGCGGCAGGGACCGTCTTGTTGTTCTGCGTGACCTCAAGTGCGATGTCCTGCTCTTCGCCCACGCGTGGGTCGTGGCCCGTGCAGGTCATGCTGATCAGGCCGTTCATCAACACCTCGGCCTCGAAGCGATAGCCGAGATCGATCAGGCGGATGGCCGCCGTCTCGATCTCGTCCGGCATGTCGATGGTGATGATCTGGCTGCGCCCATGCGGGCGCAGGTACTGTGTGAACGGAATGGCCATGTCAGCGCCGCCCGTAGAGGCCGTTGGTGCGGCACCATTCATCGGCCCGCGCCATGGTCCCGAAAGCGTCATCGGGCGTGGCGTCCTTGAAGAACCGGATGATGTCGGCCAGCCGGTCGCGGAGGTCCGGATCGCCGGGCAGTGGGTCCTGCACGGCCATGAACAGGTTGTTGTCCAGAACGAAGCGCAGGAACGGCTGCGGTATCTGGCCGACCAGCACGTAGAGCGCCGCCTCGCTCCACAGCTCGGGCGGCAGGTACTTCTCCATGAGGTGGCCGTTCTCCTCATCGCCGGTCAGGTAGCCGTAGGCATCTGCGGTGCAGCTGGCGTGGATCAGGGTGTGGTAGGCGTTGTGGATTGTCGCGATGTCGTCGCGGGGGATGAAATTGGTCATGAGGGTTCCTTTCAGGTGTTGGGGTTCCAGTAGTCGCGCACCTGCGCGACACGGGCGACAAACTCTTCCGGATCGTCGTGGAAGGTGTCGTAAGCCTGCAAGATGGATTGCAGGGCGGTGGCCGCGTCGATCAGGTCGCGCGCGGTCATGCCCGTCTTGTTGAACGGGAGCGGGGTGGGGTTGCGTCTGGACATCAGGGGCGTTCCTCTATCTTGTTGGCGAGATCGCGCAGGAAGGCCACCACCTTCTCGGCGGTGGTCCCTGCGATCAGCTCGATCAGGTCTTGGTCAAAGCGGGATTGCTGTTCTGCCAGCTCTTCGAGCAGGAAGATCAGCTCCTCCGGATCGTCGATGAGCGCGGAGGCGACATCGGCACCGGAGAATTGCGAGGTCAGACGGATCATGTGTTGGTCCTTTTCTCTACGGGCTTGTGGACTTTGAGGTTGGACACCAGAAACCAGCGGACGCGGCCATGGCTTGGGTGCCATCTGGGTACCACCGGCCATCCGTATATCAGCGGGGCAGGGTCGGTGCTGTCCATCGCCAAGATAACGTCGCGCTCAACATCGTAGATTTTACCAGAGCGCGTTTGAACCCGAAGGGCGGCGGAATCTGCCAGTGCTTTCCTTATGGCCTCGGGCGTCATGCGCTCGCTCCTTTGCGTTCCTTCCGGGCACGGGCGAAGAAAGCCTCGTCCTGCTCCGGCACCGTGTCGGATGCAAGCCGCTTGGCGGCTTGCTTGAGGACGCAGGTGGCACCGGCCCGCGTGGGGTAGTCGCCGCGATCCCGCATGGCCTTGGCCAACTCGGTCGGCATGAAGGGCATCGACCAGTGGCCCAGCGGGATCGTGTTCAGATGCTCGTCGCCGTTGTCCAGCGCCTTGCGGATCACGGCAAGGTCGCGCGGGATCATGTGCAGGAAGGCGGTCGGCCCGCCTGCAGCGTCGATCAGGTCGTTGTAGTAATCCTCGTGGGTCGCGGGGCCGTTGAGATAGTCTTTGCGGGTGATCATGCTGTGGTCTCCATTTCATTGATGATGGGGGTTTCCTCCACTGCGACCCGGTAGCGGGTCACGAGGTGGGTGGTCTCGGGCATGCACCATGCAGGTGCCATGACCCATGCTTCGCCGGTCACAACAATACCCTCGAAGCCCTCGATGAAGGGACCCCAAGGGTAGTCGGCGGGCAGCTTGCCGATCCACTCCACGCGGATCGCGAGATCGGCTTGGTAGTGGACACCGGGCTGAATTTCGGGCGGAGGCCAGAGCGCTGTTGTCGCGTCCCATGGCTTCCATTCGCTCCATGCGGTGGTCATGAGGCCTCCACGCAGAAATCGTCGTAGTCGGTCCCGAAGCCCCCGGTGCTCGTGAGCATCCGGGTCAGGACGCCCTTGGCGGCGGCTTCGGTCTTGTATTGGGTGGCGTCAGCCTTGTTCTCGACGAACATGCTGACCATCTCGCCCCGCTTCCAGTAGAGGTTCTGGCTGGGGCGCTTGAGCACGATGTTGTAGGTCATTGGTTGATCACTCCTTGTTCGATCAGGGTTTGGGCGGTCCGTCCGAACCAGCCTTGCAGCTGGTAGGCGAGACCGGTGTCGTGGAGGAATTGCCACGCTTCGATGGTGGTCTCCTCGTCGGCTTCGATCACGCCTTCGGCGATCATCGCGGCGTTGTAAGCGGTCATTTGCATTGGTTGGTCTCCTGTCTCATCAGTGCCGGGAGGAAATCCGGCAGACACCCGATCCCCACTGCGTGGGTCTCGGGGGTTTCGACTGGTCAGTAGTCGGGGATGTCGTCGAGCAGCTCTTGGGCGCGCTCGATGGCATCGTCGATGCGGGACTGCGCGTCCGCGATGTCATCTTCGATCTGCTCGCGCGCATCGTCGTCCTCGGGATCAAGGTTCTCGACAGCAGCCTCTGCATCTTCAAGATCGCTCTGTGCCTCCTCGTAGTCGGCGGCGCAGCTCTCCAACTCGCTGGAGGCGCTCTCAGCGCCGTCACGGCGGGCCTCCAGCAGTTGGCCGGTGTCGCCCTGCTGCAACCCCTCGGGGAGGTTGTCGAAGCTGTCACCGGCCTCCTGACCGGCTTCGGCGACCGCATCTGCGGCTTCGCGCATGGCGTCGGCGTCCTTGTCGCTCTCGGCGAACGCTTCCTGCGCGGCGTACCACGCCGACATGAAGGTGCTGGACGTGAGTTGCGACGGTTTCGGCATGGTCTTGGACCGGATGATCCGCGACGAACGCGGGCCGGTCTTGATCTGGGCGAAATAGTACATGTCGCCCTTGCTGATCCCGGCGTCGGGGTAGTCCTTGCGGGCCTTGCGGTGGTGTACCTTGGGCATGGGTCGGTTTCCTTCAGAAGGGCCAGTAGGTGAACAGGGCGAAGCCTGCGCTGATGACAGCGTAGACAAGGTACCGTTTCTGGACAGGGGTCATGAGGTGTCTCCTTTCTTGGTGATGATGATGAAATCGTCTGCGGTGTAAGAGTACCGCTCGGTGATCCGCCGGATCGCGGCGCGCGCTCCGGCCTTGGTTTTCCACGTCTTGACGAGGTGGGGAAACTCTTTGGCCAGCTCGACGGCGGTCCGGTGCAGAAGGCCGTTGCGTGTGCAGCAGTAGTGCCATCCGCTGGGGTTTTTCGGGGAGCGGGGCACTGCGGGGTGGAACAGCATGATGGCGTAGCGTGCCATGGTGTCTCCTTTCAGTGAAATGGTGCGGGGCGATCCGGGCCAACGACATAGAAGTCGTTGTTCGGGAGTTTGTCGATCATCCGCGACAGCGCGCTCTTGGCGGCGGCGCGGGTCTTGTAGGTCCGCGCGCGGTCGTAGAAGCGCGTGAAGGGATAGACGCCGCGCCCGGCGCTGGTGTGCAGGAAGTCGGTCTCGCCGAAGCGACGGCGGACGATGGCGAAGTGAGGATAGCGGTTCATTGGGAAGCTCCTTTCCGGTTTGCAAACATGGTGATGGCACCAAAGACGGACACCATCCAACCGGCTGGGCCAGTTTGTGCCAAAGCGAAACCGATGATGATCAGTATGCCGCCGAAAACGCGCGCATTGGCCTTGTCTTTTTCCAGCTCGTACTGGCGGACTGCCTCTTTGTAATCACGCTTGGCCAAGAATTTGGCGTCCTTTTTGGTGTATCCAGCTTTGATGTACTCCTTTTTGCGGTCACTCATGTTGAAGGTCATGGTGTCTCCTTTCGGTTGGTTGGTTGGTTGGTGGGAGGTCCCTCCCATAGGGGCCTCTCCATACTGTTCAGAGCTTGAATTTCCGCACCGCCTGACAGGCGGCGAGGACGTCGGCGGCGAGGGTGCTCGGTGTGAGCGGCGCGCCGCAGGCCAGAGCTTCGGCCTTGGCGACCCAGTTGCCGACCTTCTCGTCCGACCACGGCGGGGCGTAGGCGAGGATGTCCCGCGCGTTCGAGAGCTGGTCGGCCAGCTTGATCAGCTGCGCCTCGGGCGACAGCGTGCCGATCTGGGCGACCTGCGCCGCCTGCCGCTCTGCGGTGGTGGCCTCGGTCGAGGTCACTTCCAGCACGAGACCGAGGACCCGTTTGCCGAACGCAGCTTCGAGATCGGCGGCGGTCGTGTCGGTGTCCTCCAGCGTGTCGTGCAGGTAGGCAGCAGCGACGACCTCGGGGTCGTTGCTGTATTCGGCCACCTTGCCAGCGGTGGCGAGGCAGTGGGCGTAGTAGGGCACCTCTGCCTTGGTGCTGGCCCGTGTCTGGCCGCTGTGAGCGGCTGCCGCAAACTTGGCGGCTTCGTTGACGATGTTCATGAGATTAACTTCCTTTCGAGGTAGGTCAGCAGGTCGCGCGCACGCGCCTCCTGACGGACTGCGGCTTCCTTGATCCGCATGGGTTTGAGCCGGTAGACGGTGGAGTTGTCGGGGTTGCTCTCGCGCAGCTCCAAGAGCTTCGCTTCGGCGACGTCCTTCTGGTCGGTCCAGAAAATCTTGTTGCCGAAGCCTTCCGGGAATGTGCGGATGCCTTCGACGGTGACGATCTGGCCGTCCTCGGGAAGTGCCAAGACCCAGCGGTTCACGACGCGGGTCTCGATGACCCGGCACGTAGCAATCAGCGCGCGGGTGTTCTTCTCGATCTGTTCGAGCATGGATGCTCCTTTCGGTTGGTGATCTGTCTCATCAGTGCCGGGGGATCATGTCCGGCAGACCGCCCGAGACGTGGGTCTCGGGGGTTTCGACTTCAGGTGATCTTGGTGACACCGTTGCGGATTTCGGCGCGCAAGCCGCCAAGGGCGTCACGCAGGTAGACGTCCTTGCCGATGCGGCAGCCGACGCTCAGCGCCTCGCGCATGGCGACGCGCATGGTCTTGGCGGTGACGGTCTGGACGTGGGAGTTGTCAGCGCAAAGGCTGATGCG
>CBFCWF010000017.1:0-32069 GCA_965601425.1 uncultured Chromatiaceae bacterium
AGCAGCATCCCCGCCAGCTTCCACGCGCACCCCCAAGAAGGCGGACAAGCGCGTGCGGTCAACCATCCTAATGTTTGATATCCAGTAGGAGACCCCATGGCCAATCAGATCGCAAGGCATGACCCAAGAATTGGCCCCGTCTGTTTGGCATGCGCGCTTGTCGCGATCAGCGGCTCGTCGGTGGCGCACCATGGCGTGGCGGGGCTCGGGGCAGCAGGCCTGAGAGGTCCGGGGGCGCCTATAGAGGCGGCGACCTCGGCAACGCTGCCGGCCGGCGAGACGTTGGCATACCTGAAACTCGATCACGCCAAGTACGAGACCTTCGATCCGGATCCGGCCAATCCCGAGAGCGATTACGCGAACTACTGGATGGCCGGACTGGGCTACGGTGTGACGTCCTGGTTCTCGGCCTATGTGTTTCTCCCTTACCACAGCAAGGTGGACGAGCCCGGCGGCTTCGACACCCACGGCTTCGCCGATATTTCGCTGTTCGGCCAGCTCGGCTTCAAGTACGACGACGGATGGCAGTCAATCCCCGAAAACGAGAGCCTCGACGACCTCGAGGATTGGCACTTCACGGCATTTGGCGGCTTCACGCTGCCCACTGGGGACCCGAATATTCGGGATCGAAGCGGGGAAATCGATCCCGGGAAGTCGACGGGCTTTGGCAAGCCCTCCTGGTCCCTGGGACTGACGGCGACCAAGATGATCTCGCCGCGCTGGACCTTCAACCAGGAACTGTCGACCATCGGCTTTCAGGAGTACGAGTACGATGACGGCAACCGTACCAAGTTCGGTCAGGAGATCCGGGCGAACAGTGCGCTGATCTATCGGGCCTACACGGATCTCGATCGCAAACTGCGAGTGGATCTGGCGATCGAGGCACAGTATCTGCACTTGGGGCGTGATCGCACCAACGGTGTCGACGAACGCGCCACAGGCGGCGATATGATTTATGCCATGCCCGGCGTTCGGGTGTATTGGGACAACATCAGCGCGGCGGTCGGGGTGAAGACGCCCGCGTGGACCGACCTCAACGAGGAAGGCGAGCAGCAAGGTGGTGAAGGGACCGAAGACTACCGATTGATCTTTGCCGTGTCCGCGCTGTTCTGATCCTGGTGGTCGATGCCATGTCGGACAAAGTGACGCAACGCAGCAGCATCGGCGATGCTACAGGGGCCTCGCGTCTGGCGACATGGATTCTGGCGCTTTGCGCATTGCTTCCAGGCTTTGCGTTGGGCCATGTCGAGTCTGGCGTCGCCGGTGACGGTGGTTTCGCCAGCGGTTTGGTTCATCCGGTTACCGGTTTGGATCACGTGGTTGCGATGGTGGCCGTGGGCCTCTGGGGCGCCATCTTGGGGGCGCCCGCGATCTGGGTTCTCCCGATTGTCTTCCCCTTGATCATGACCGTCGGCGCCATGCTGGGCATATTGGATGTTCCGGTTCCAGCAATAGATCTCGGCATCGCGGCCTCCGCGATTGTTTTGGGCGGCATGGTGGCCGCCAATGCCCGTCCGCCGTTGGCGATAGCTTTTCTGTTGATTGCCTTTTTCGCGATCTATCACGGCCATCCGCATGGCGCTGCGCTGCCCGACTTCGGTGTTCCGATTCTCTATGCGGCCGGCTTCGTGGTTGCTACCGGTCTGCTGCACGTGGCCGGGATTGCGTTCGGTCTGCTCTATAGGTGGCCGGCCGGCAAAGCCGCGGTGCGCGCTCTGGGTGCCGCCATTGCCGCTGTGGGTGGCTATTTTCTGCTGCATGCGATCGGTCGAGGTCTCTGATTCTGGCAAGCCGTGCCTCGTTGCTGATGCTGTTGGGTGGCCCATACGCCTGTTGCCGAACGGACCGGGCTGACGTCGGGTTACCGTCAGGGCTCGTCGAGCAACGACCTCAGTACCTCGATCACAGCGGGATCATCCCAGTCGATGGCAGCGTTCACGCCATACCTGATGGTCCCTTTCGGATCGATGATGAATGTCGACGGATACGAGATGACGTTCCACTGCCGGGCGAACTCGCCGTCGCGATCCAGCAACACCGGAAAATCGACTCTCACGGTTTCCATGAAAGACCGGATGTCCGTGTCGTTCTCGGCATAGTTGACGGATAGTAGTTCGAACGGAAGGTCTGCCATCTTGAGCCGCAAGCGATTAAGAGAGGGTATCTCTTCGACGCACGGCGGGCACCACGTGGCCCAGAAATTGATCAGCGTCACCTTGCCCGCGTAATCCTCCCTGACAATCCTCTTACCGGTGGTGTCCGGCAGGTCGATGCCGACCGGCTTGATGCTTGCCTGGAAGGGCTTCAGCGCAACATCGATGCCGCTCTCGACCGATACGTCGGCATTCAACGCGACCGGTTTCGCCGGAAGCGCATGTCCGTCCAGCAGTGTCAGTATCCTTTTGATACTCGAGGGTAGCCGTGTCAACTGTTCAGACATCGCTGGTGTCGGCGGATCCTGGTAGAACAGGCTCATGATCTCCGGGATGACTTGCGTGTAGACGGGGTTGCCGTGTTGCTGAAATTTCTCCAGCAGCGTCGGGAACTGGGTGAAAATCGCGCTGCCCCTGGTCTGATAGATCATCATCGGGATATTGCTTGCGGAGACGATGGGAAGATACTCCGGCAGTTCGCCCAGTGGAGGAATCGAGGCGTAGGTATAGGGCGAAAACAGAATCGCTCCGACCAAGGCAGGGTCGTCCTGCCTGCGTTGCTGCCAGGCGCGGGCACCCAGCAGTGCGACGACAGCGCCATAGGAATTTCCCGCAACAGCAATCTTTTTCCCGGTACTGGCGTGGGCAAACTCCATCATGTCCGCCGCGTAGCTGCCGTCCAGCCGCCTGATGGATTCGATGCCGTTGGGCAGGAACAGCGATTCCGGGATGTTGCTCATCCAGACTTCGACTCCCTGCTCCGCAAGCCCCGCGGCCAGCGAGCGATGTTCGTCGCGAAACCCGAATTCCGGCGCAAACCAGATGACCAGGTAGCGGCCATCGGCAGCGAATCGCTCGGCAGACAGCTCTTCACCGGACGGTGTCGGCACCATGACTTCGTCTGCGGTGCAGACGGTGCTCACCCAGGCGACAAACAGCAACAGTCCGAGACTCAGAGATGGTTGGGTCATCTTGTTCTACCGCCATGCACGCTTGGCCAACGCCAACGGATAGGAAATTCGCCCCAGCCTTCCGGCGGTATCCCTCGGCGACGCGACCGTCCGCTTACAAGAACCGGGTCACCGCCTCCGCCACTCCCACGGCGGAACTGGCTCAGGGCCCGACCACAGATCCCGTTCAGCCCCGGGCCTGGAGCGATCCGCCGGTGAGTACCGCCCGCATCGCCTGATCGGTCGATACGTCCAGCGGTGTGATGCGTTCACGTTTCACGTGCACGGTATAGCCGCCCAACTGGTAGCTCATTGGCAGGTAGACCGCGACGCGCTCCTGTTCATCCATGAACTCACCGGGTAGCCGTGCGTCCTGCTGCATCACGAAGCCGACCAGGCGCGTGCCGTCGAAGTCCACCGCGACCACCTGCCCGAGATGGTCCTCCGCGTTGCTCGAAAGCAGGCGGGCGATGTCCTTGAATGCCTGGAATAGCGACTTTACCAGCGGAATCCGGTCGAGGACCTGTTCGAACAGCTGGACGATCCATCGCACCAGAAAGAAGTTGGCACCGATCCCGATCGCGAGTGTCGCGCCGATGCCGGCCAGCAGGCCCAGGCCTTCGAAGTACCAGCCCGCCGGGATGATGGCCTTGATGAGCTGGCCGACCGTCCGCTCCGACCAGGCGCCGAGCCATACCAGCAGCGCGATCGTGAGGACGACCGGGGCCACGAGCGCGATGCCCTGCAGGAACCATTTCCAGAGCTTGTTCAGCATGACGCCCTCCTGCGAGCGGGTGAATCACGGCCCTGGGTGCGAATTCCCGCGCAGGCCAGGTACGCGGCCCGATCGAGGGCTTGTGTGGCCGTCCGCGTCGGCGCATCATACCAGCCCGGTCCGCACCCGACCCGGTCTTCGCGGCAGCTGGCGCACCCTGTGCCGCATCGTCTCCCCAGGTCCGGCGGGTACCGAGCGCATGTCACGCGAGACCAGACGCTCGGTGGGCCGGACGCACATTCAGCCGAGAAATACTAGAGAGGAAGCCATGAAACGCATCATTTTCACGACGCTGCTGTCGGCATTATTCGCCGCAGGTCTGATGGGCTGCGAGAAAGAGGGACCGGCAGAAACCGCCGGGAAAAAGCTTGACGAGACGGTCGAAGAGGCCGGCGAAAAGATCGAACAGGCGGCCGACGAGGTCAAAGAGAAGACCGAGAACTGATATTGCCTCGCGTCCGGGGCGCATCGCGTTCGTACGTCGTGCGCCCCGGGTCCGGATCGCCAGATCGCTGTGTTCTTTCGCGTTGTCGAGCGACGCGACGGGTCAGCACCCGCACCCCCGGATTCGAGACGCCGGTTCGGCCGGCGAGTCGATTTCCCGGCGCTACGCGAGATCGCAACGCATTGGCGCCGGGTGGCGGTTCCGCATTCGCTGCGGACCGGGATCGGACAGGATACGGCAGAGACGTTCCGGGCCAGGCGGTTCAGAACTTGGTGACGATCAGGTTCCTGCCGTCTTCCGCACCCAGGTCGTAGGTATTGCCGCTCACCTGGAGCACCGTGCCGATCTGCTCGACGATGAACGCGGGATCGGCCGCGGCATTGATCACGAGTCCGTTACCCTCGCCATCGGAAACGACCAGCGAAGCCGCATCGGGTCGCGTGACGGTGACACCTTCCGATGGTGACAGCACCGTCAGATGGGCGTTGAGAAAATGCACTTCCAGCGATGACGGGTCACGGTTAGCCTCCAGGAATGCCTCGGCCGCACCGACGGCGCCGACCTTGACCTTCTCCAGCAGGCTCAGGGCCGTGGCCTTGGCCTTGCCGGAAATCTCTCTTGCCTTTTCGCTCTCGGCCGCCCCTTTGATCTGCGCAACGGCCTTGTCCAACTGCTCTTTCCAACTCATTGTGATTCTCCTGTGTTTTCGAGTGGTTGCGGGAGGGCCGGCGCCCGACGAAACGCCGGACGGTTCGTGATGCCGGAGCCGATCCGGCCCGGAGCACGCGCCGGTACGAAAAATCGCCCCCCGTGCGTGCCACAGCGCATCGACGCAGCCCCCTAAGCCGTGCAGCCTCGTCCCGCCGCAGGCACCGCTGACGCGCCGGATGCCGCACCATGACACTAACGCGCGATTTCCCCTCACGCTCTTTGATACTGCATCGTCGAGGGTACCAAGAAACCCTAGAGATCCGGTGCCAAAGCCGCGCGTGATGCCGGGGCCTGTTGTCAATCGACTGCTGCGGCCGTTTTCGCAACCGGCTCATCGACGTCCTGTGGGTGCTCGCCCAGTTGCTCGCTGAAATGATAGCTGGCTATCGTGAAGCCGTGCCGAAAATAGAAGCGGTGGGCGCCGCTGCGCTGCGTCCCTGAGTCGAGGTCCAGGTACGCACAGCCCGCTGCGACGGCCTGTCGTCTCAGCCATCGGATCATCTGCGTGCCGAGACCCTGCGATCTTGCCGCGCCACAGGTCACCAGGTCCTCGACATAGAGGTGTCTGCCCATGTGCAGATTGGTCACGATCCGGTAGCCGGCGACCGCCAGCACGCGCCCCGCTTCTTCGATGAACGCGATGCGGTAGCCGTCGGCTTGCATCTGCCGCACCAGCGCAAGGAAGTCCTCGCGTTTCAGATGCGGCCGCAGTTCCGCGATGGTGTCGAAGCAGCGGACGATGTCTCGATCGGTCTCGGCGATCTTTGGCATGGCGGATCCCCCTGTCGCGCAGATGTCATGCAGCCTAAGGCAGGAAGCGCCTGCCGAAAAGGCGGCAACGGATCTGACCTGCCGGCCCCGCGGGGCTTCGTCGGGCGCAGCGAGACGCCCGATGGATCGGCAACCCGGTATCTGCGACGCACCGGGTCATCCGGTGGTCCCGCGAACTGCCAGGGGATTCGCAAGGGCAGGGTGCCTTATCATGGCGGCTGAACTTGCCCCGATCCCGACTATGAAGGCCCTAGAGATTCAGCACCTGCGCAAGACCTACCGCAACGGCCACGAGGCGCTGCGTGGCATCGATCTGGCCGTGGAGGAAGGCGACTTCTTTGCGCTGCTGGGTCCGAACGGGGCGGGCAAATCGACCGCGATCGGCATCATAAGCTCTCTGGTGAACAAGACCTCGGGCCAGGTCAGGGTGTTCGGCGACGATCTGGACCGCAACCCCGAGGCGGTCAAGTCACACATCGGGCTGGTCCCCCAGGAGTTCAATTTCAACCAGTTCGAACCGGTCGTCGAGATCGTCGTGAACCAGGCGGGGTACTACGGCATCCCGCGACGCGACGCGTTTCGCCGTGCCGAGTCCTCGCTGCGGCAGCTCGAACTCTGGGACAAGCGCAGCGCACAGGCGCGTGATCTGTCCGGCGGCATGAAGCGCCGCCTGATGATCGCGCGTGCCCTGGTCCACCGTCCGCGGCTGCTGATACTGGACGAGCCGACTGCGGGGGTGGACATCGAGATCCGCCGCGCGATGTGGGATTTTCTGCGTGAAATCAACGCGAGCGGCACCACGATCATCCTCACGACGCATTATTTGGAAGAGGCGGAGAGCCTGTGTCGGCACATCGCGATCATCAACCACGGTGAGATCGCCGAACGCGCCCGGATGGCCGAGCTGCTGCGGCGCCTGCACAGCGAGACCTTCGTGCTCGATCTGCGCGAAGAGACACCGGATATCGGTGAAATCCCGGGCTATGCGGTGCGTCAGGTCGACGCCAGCACGCTGGAGGTCGCCGTGACCCGCGAGCGTGGCCTCGGCGGCCTGTTTGCCGAGCTCAGCGCGCGTGGTATCGAGGTGGCCAGCCTGCGCAACAAGCAGAACCGTCTGGAGCAGCTGTTTATCGACTTGGTCAAGCATGCCGGCGGGCCGGCGGGGCGGGGCGCATGAGCCGGATGCCCGTCTACTGGATCGCGTTCAAGACCATCCTGACCAAGGAGATACTGCGCTTTAGCCGCATCTGGGTGCAGACTGTGCTGCCGCCCGCGATCACGATGGCGCTGTACTTCGTGATCTTCGGCAAGCTCATCGGGTCGCAGATCGGCGATATGGAAGGCTTCCGCTATATTGATTTCATCGTCCCAGGGCTGATCCTGATGTCGGTGATCTCAAACAGCTACGCGAATGTCGTATCGAGTTTCTACAGCAGCAAGTTCCAGCACAACATCGAGGAACTGCTGATCGCGCCGCTGCCGAACTTCATTATCCTGGCCGGGTATGTCGCCGGCGGCGTCGCACGCGGCGTACTGGTCGGCGTCGTGGTGACACTGGTGTCGCTGTTCTTCACCGACCTGGACATTCACAGCTACGGCGTGACGCTGACCGTGTTCGTGCTGACCTCCGTGCTGTTTGCGACCGCTGGCTTCATCAACGCGGTGTACGCGAACAGTTTCGACGACATCTCTATCGTGCCTACCTTCGTGCTCACGCCGCTGACCTACCTCGGCGGCGTGTTCTACTCGATCGGCATGCTGCCGGAGTTCTGGCAGCGGGTGTCGTTGGCGAACCCGGTGCTGTACATGGTCAACGCGTTTCGCTACGGCCTGCTCGGTGTCAGTGACATCAGCCTCTGGCTGGCGCTCGCGATCATCGTCGGCTTCATTCTGGGGCTCGGCGCGTTCGCAATGTGGCTGCTGGCGCGCGGCGTCGGCATAAAGAGCTGAACGCCTGATGGCCCGCCGACCCGTATCGCGCAGACGCGCCCAGTTGTCCTGGGCCTTCTATGACTGGGCGAACTCGGCCTTCGCGACCACCGTGATGGCCGGCTTCTTTCCGGTGTTCTTCAAGTCCTACTGGGCGTCCGGTATGACCGCTACCGAAAGCACGGTGCGGCTCGGTACCGCGAATGCGGTCGCGTCGCTGCTGGTCGTGTTGCTCGCACCGCTGCTCGGCGTGATCGCCGATCGCAGCGGCCGCAAAAAGGGCCTGCTGCTGATGCTCGCGCTGCTCGGCGTTTTGATGAGCGGCGGGCTGTTCCTGGTCGCCGAGGGCTATTGGCTGGTCGCGGTCGGTCTCTATGTGCTCGGTGTGATCGGTTTCGCCGGTGGCAATGTGACCTATGACGCGATGCTGCTCGAGGTGGCCGAACGCTCGGAATTCGAGCGGCTCTCTGCGCTGGGTTTTGCGCTCGGCTACCTGGGTGGCGGGCTGCTGTTCGCGGTCAATGTGTTGATGGTGCTGCATCCGGAGGCGTTCGGTCTGGCCGACAAGGCCGAGGCGGTGCGGGTGGCCTTCCTCTGTGTGGCCGCCTGGTGGGCGGTGTTCTCGCTGCCGCTGCTGCTTTTCGTGCACGAGAAGCCGTCGCCGCAGGCGCCGACCCTGGGCGCGGGCACGCGCCGCGCGTGGCGCGAAATGGTTGAGACCTGGCGCCTGTTGCGCAGGCTGCCGATGGCATTCACGTTCCTGATCGCGTATTGGTGCTACATCGACGGCGTCGACACCATCGTGCGCATGGCGGTCGACTACGGCCTGTCCCTCGGTTTCGCGGCCGACAGCCTGTTGACGGCGCTGCTGATCACGCAGTTCGTCGGGTTTCCCGCGGCGCTGCTGTTCGGCCGTATCGGCGACCGTATCGGCGCCCAGCGGGCGATCTGGCTGGCGCTGATCGTGTATGTGATCGCGGTGTTCTGGGCGTGGCGCATGGCTGCGACCTGGGAATTCTATGGCCTGGCGGTGATGATCGGTCTCGTCCAGGGCGGGATCCAGTCCATGAGCCGCGCGCTGTTTGCCCGCCTGATCCCGGCGGAACATGCCGGGCGGCTTTTCGGTCTCTACAACATGATGGGGAAGTTTGCCGCGGTGGTCGGGCCCTTGCTCGTCGGCTGGGTCGCGGTGCTCAGCGGCAACCCCCGTACCGGGATATTGAGCGTGCTGGTGCTGTTTCTCGCCGGCGGCTGGTTGCTTTCCCGGGTGCGCGTCGCCGAGGGTGAACGTGCCGCGACCGCGATGTCGGGAGGATAAATGGTCTATCTGCTGTTGATGCTGCTGCTGGTCGGTTCGGTGTATCTGCCGCAGGTCTGGGTGCAGCGCGTGTTGGCCCGTCACAACCGCGAACCGGAACAGAACTTCCCTGGCACGGGCGGCGAACTGGCGCGCCATCTGCTGAGCCGTTTCGGGCTCGAGCATGTCGGGGTCGAGACCACCGAGACCGGTGATCACTATGACCCGGCGACCCGCTGCGTTCGCCTGACCCCGGACAAGTACGAGGGCCGCACCCTGACCGCGATCACGGTGGCCGCGCACGAGTGCGGGCATGCGCTGCAGCATGCCGCGGGCGAACGCCTGTTCCTGCTGCGCTCGCGGCTGGCGGGCTCGGCCGTCTGGGCGGCCCGGCTCGGCTCGCTGCTGCTGTTCGCGGCCCCGCTGCTGGCCATGCTGGCGCGTGCGCCGTCGCCGGCGCTGTTCTCGGTGCTGGGTGGCTTCCTGATCATCGGCTTCGGCGTGCTGGTGCAGCTGGTCACGCTGCCTGTCGAGCTGGACGCAAGCTTTCGCAAGGCCCTGCCGGTGCTCGAGTCCGGCTACCTCGAGCCGGAGCAGGTCCCCGCGGCGCGCAGCATACTCCGGGCCGCCGCGTTGACCTATGTCGCCGCCTCGCTGGCCAGCCTGCTCAGTTTCTGGCGCTGGATGGCGGTGCTGCGCCGTTGACGCGCCGGGCGACCGGGGCCCGCGCGGCGCGACGTGTGCCCGGGCGCAACCGGCCCGGCCGCCGGCTTTCCGCCTGATCAGCGACTGTCGTTTCGTCAATTGCCTGACGGTATCTCAGGGCATGTTTTCAAGCGATTGATATTGTTCGTTAAAATAATACCTTGCCGACTGGCACAAGCCTTGCAGCGAGGGTTGCCGAACGGTGTTCGCCGTCGAACAACCCAGGTCAGGATGGACACAGTCGCATGGCAGACGAGAAAGACATCGCCGACGACAGCCCAGCGGGCGGCAGCGGTCGCAAACGGCTGATCATCATTGCCGCGGGCGTGCTGGTCCTGCTGCTCGGGGCAGGCGGAGCGACCTTTTACCTGTTGGAAAGCGAGCAGTCCGCCGTCGCGGAGACCGAGGAGGCGCAAACCGCGCCCGAACCGGTCGAAGAGGGCGAGCCGGTCTACTACAGCTTCTCCCCGGCCTTCGTCGTGAGCCTGCCGCCGGGTGGACCGGCCGGTATGCTGCAGATCGCGATCGACGTGATGTCGCGCACGCCGGGCGTGGCCGAGACGCTGGAGGCCAACGACCCGATGCTGCGCCACCATGTGCTCAACCTGCTTGAAACGCAGCAGGCTGCCGATCTGATGACGGTGCAAGGCAAGGAGGCGCTGCAGGCGGAACTGCACAGACTGCTCAGCGAGAAACTGAAGGAGCTCGACCAGCCCGGCGAGATCAAGGGCGTGTTCTTCACCCAGCTGGTGATGCAGTAGGCATGGCCGGTTCAGACCTGTTGTCGCAGGACGAGATCGACGCGCTGCTGCACGGTGTGGATACTGGCGACGTGGAGACCGGCGCGGACGAGGTGCTGGATCCATCGGAGGCGCGCAGTTACGACTTCGCCAGCCAGGACCGGATCGTACGCGGCCGTTTACCCACGCTGGAGATGATCAACGAGCGCTTCGCGCGCTACTTCCGGACCAGCCTGTTCAGCATGCTTCGCCGCAGCGCGGATATCTCGGTGTCGGGCGTACAGATGCTCAAGTTCTCGGAGTTCGTGCACAGCCTGTTCATCCCGACCAGCCTGAATATTACGCGCGTGTCGCCATTGCGCGGGAAGTCGCTATTCGTGCTGGACCCGAAGCTGGTCTTCAGCGTGGTCGACAGTTTCTTCGGCGGGACCGGCCGCTTCCATACCAAGATCGAGGGGCGCGATTTCACGCCGACCGAGGTACGGGTCATCCAGATGCTGCTGGAGATCACCTACCACGACCTGGCACAGGCCTGGCAGCCGGTGCTGGATATCGAGTTCGAGTATCTGAACTCGGAGGTGAACCCGCAGTTCGCGAACATCGTTTCGCCATCGGAGGTCGTGGTCGTGACGACCTTCAACGTCGATCTCGAGGCCGGCGGCGGCGATTTCTACATCTGTTTGCCCTACGCGATGCTCGAGCCGATCCGCGACCTGCTGGATGCCGGCGTGCAGAGCGATCGCGGCGAGCGCGACGAGCGCTGGGAACTGGCGATGCGCGACGAGGTGATGGGGGCGAGCATCGAGATCAGCAGTGTGTTCGGCGAAGCGACCCTGCCACTGCGCGTGCTTGCCGCACTCCAGGTTGGGGACATCATCCCGCTGGACGTCGAGCCCGAGGTCGAGGTGCGCGCCGAGAACCTGCCGCTGTTCCGCGGCAATGTCGGCGTCCACAACAACAGTTATGCGATCAAGATCTCGGAGTGGATAGGGCGTGCAAACGCGCGGCAGCTGCACGAGTTGGTCGTAGCGCCGAAACGCGAGAAGGGCACCGGACAGGTGCCGAGGGAACCGGCATGATGAGGCGGAATCAGCGATGAGCGAAGACCAGAAGGGCGCGGAGGACGTGCTGGCCGACGAGTGGGCCGCGGCGCTCGAGGAGCAGGGTGTCCCGGGGGGGGCTGCCGAGGCAGCCCAGTTCCAGCAACTCCAGCCGGAGACCGGCGACGGCAATTCCGGCGACGTGAAGATAGACGCGATACTCGACGTACCGATCACGATTTCGATGGAAATTGGCCGCGCGCGCATCAACATACGCAACCTGCTGCAGCTCAATCAGGGTTCGGTCGTGGAACTCGATCGGCTGGCCGGCGAACCGATGGACGTGTTGGTCAACGGCACGCTGATCGCGCAGGGCGAGGTGGTCGTGGTCAACGAGAAGTTCGGCATCCGCCTGACCGATATTGTCAGTCCGGCCGACCGGGTCAAGAAGCTGAAAGGCTGATCGCGCTGTGGGTGCCCCGCGCCATCGCCGTCCCACGCCGTCGTCGGCCATGCTGACGATCCGTGACGCGCTCTGCTGCACGCCGTTACTGCTCACGACCGCGACCGGTGCGCGCGCGACTGCGTCCACCGCCGAGCCCCCAGCGCGGCTGGTCGAGTCTCCGCTGAGTAGCCATCTGGTCGACACCGCAGGCGGCCTGCTGCTCGTGGTCGGCCTCATGCTCGCCCTGGCCTGGCTGGTCAAGCGCTACGTTCAGGTGCCGGGCATAGGCAAGGGGCAGGTGCAAATCCTCGGCGGCGTTTCGCTGGGTGCGCGCGAGAAGGCCGTCTTGCTCTCGGTCGAGGGCCGACGACTGCTCGTCGGGATCGCGCCCGGCCGCGTACAGACCCTACTGGTGTTGGGCGACGGCAAGGCCCCGGCACCGGATTTCGCCGAACAATTGGGTGAGGCCTCGCGCCAGGCCGATCGCGAGGCCGCCTCGTGAAATATCTCATCGTCCTCGGCCTGCTGCTGAGTCAGGGCGCGTTGGCCACGCCGGGCATCGAGGCGGTGACCGTGACCTCGGGCGCGGGGGGCGAGCAGACCTACACGCTGTCGCTGCAGGTCCTGCTGGTCATGACCGCGCTGAGCATGCTGCCGGCGGCGCTGATCCTGATGACGTCTTTCACCCGTATCGTGATCGTGCTCTCGATACTCCGCCAGGCGCTCGGCACCGCGCAGACGCCGTCCAATCAAATCCTGATCGGCCTCGCACTGTTCCTGACTTTCTTCATCATGGGCCCGGTGCTGAGCGAGGTCTACGAGACCGCGCTGCAGCCCTACCTGGCCGACCAGATTTCGGCTCAGGCGGCAATGGATGCAGCACAGATTCCGTTGCGTGAGTTCATGCTGGCCCAGACACGCAACGACGACTTGGCCCTGTTCGCGCGCATTTCCGGGCATGGCCCGATGCAGGATGAAGCAGACGTCCCCTTCACGCTGCTGATGCCGGCATTCGCCACCAGCGAGTTGAAGACCGCATTCCAGATCGGCTTCCTGTTGTTCATCCCGTTTCTGGTGATCGATCTGGTCGTTGCGAGCGTGCTGATGTCCATGGGGATGATGATGCTCTCGCCGCTGATCATTTCGCTGCCGTTCAAGATCATGTTGTTCGTGCTGGTCGATGGCTGGGCACTGGTGCTTGGCACGCTGGCGACCAGTTTCTACGTATGAGGTAAGGACGATGGATGCAGACAGCGTAGTCAATGTCGGCCGTCAGGCGATGGAGGTCACGATGCTGTTGGCCGCACCCATCCTGCTGAGCTCGCTGGTCGTCGGCCTGATCATCGCGATGTTCCAGGCCGCCACCCAGATCAACGAGATGACCCTCAGCTTCGTACCCAAGCTGATCGTGGTCGCGCTGGTGATGATGGCCGCCGGCCCATGGATGCTGCGTCAGATCACCGGTTTCACCGAGCGACTGGTGGAAAACCTGCCCTATCTGATCGGGTAGAGGGATGCATGCAGTTCACCGAGGCGCAGATCAGCCAGTGGCTGGCCGACTTTCTCTGGCCGCTGATGCGCATCGCGGCGATGCTGATGGCCGCGCCGATCTTCAGTGTGCGTCAGATACCGGCGCGCTTTCGCATCCTGCTCGCGGTGTTGATCACGCTACTGGTGCAGCCCGTGCTGCCCCCTTCACCGGTCGTCGCAGTGGCAAGCACCGATGCGCTGCTGATCGCAGTGCAGCAGATAGGGATCGGCGCTGCGCTCGGATTTCTGATGCAGATGGCATTCAATGCACTGATCTTCGGCGGCCAGGTCATGGCTTACAGTATGGGCCTGGGCTTCGCCAATATGATGGACCCCACCAACGGCGTACAGGTGCCGGTGGTCGCGCAGTTCTGGCTGATCCTGGCGATGCTCGCGTTCCTGCTGATGAACGGCCACCTGATACTGATTCAGGCCATCGTCGACACGTTTCGAGTGTTACCGGTCGCGACCGACGGCCTGAGCCGCGCCGGGGTGTGGGAGCTGTTGCGCTGGGCATCGCGCATGTTCGCAGCGGGTCTGTTGATGGCCATGCCGGTTATCACCGCGCTATTGCTGGTCAACATCGGGATGGGCGTCGTGTCGCGCGCCGCGCCGCAGCTCAATATCTTTGCGATTGGCTTCCCGATCACACTGATGATGGGCTTCGTCCTGATCTGGTTGACCTTGCCGCAGGTCATGGGCAGCTTCGGCGGACTGGTCAACGAGACCCTCTCACACTCAGCCAGCGTTCTGTCCGGCAGGTAACGCGACATGGCTGAGAATCAGGAAGGTCAGGAAAAATCCCAGGAACCGACAGCCAAACGCATCGCCGATGCACGCGAGAAGGGTCAGGTTCCGCGATCACGCGAGCTCAACACGACGGCGATCACGATGATCGGCATTGCCGGTTTGATGCTGATGGCTCCGCGCCTCACCGAAGGTCTGCATGCGCTGTTTGAGCGCCAGTTCGTGTTGGGCCGCGCCGATATATTCGATCCGAACGCAATGCTCGGACACCTGGTCGAGGCGATTGGCGACGCGCTGTTCATGCTGATGCCCTTCTTTGGCTTGATGGTCGTCGTCGCGATCCTGTCTTCGGTCGCGCTGGGTGGCTTCAATATCAGTCTCCAGGCGATGCAGCCCAAGCTGTCCAAGCTGGACCCGATCCAGGGCATGAAACGGATCTTCTCGGCCAAGGGCCTGATGGAGATGCTCAAGTCACTGGGCAAGTTTCTCTTGGTGGGGCTTGCGACGGTCGCGCTGCTGAAGGCGCTGGCCGACGATCTGATCCGGCTCGGCGACCTGGGTGTCGAGCAGTCGCTCGGCAAGGCGCTCAGCATGGTTGCCTGGTCGGCGCTTCTGCTGTCCTCCACGCTGATATTGATGGCTGTGATCGACGTTCCCTTCCAGCTCTGGCAGCACAGGCGCGACCTGAAGATGACCCAGCAGGAGGTACGCGATGAATACAAGGAGACCGAGGGCAAGCCCGAGGTCAAGGGCCGCATCCGGCAGCTGCAGCGTGAGATCGCGCAGCGCCGCATGATGGCGGAGGTGCCGGAGGCGGATGTCATTGTCACCAACCCGACGCACTATGCAGTCGCGTTGCGCTATGACCCGGACACGATGGCGGCGCCGAAACTGGTCGCGAAGGGCAGGAACCTGGTCGCGGCGAACATCCGCGACATCGGCGCCGCCCACCAGGTCCCGCTGGTCGAGGCACCGATGCTGGCCAGGGCGATCTATTTCAATGCCGAGCTCAACCAGCAGATCCCGGCGGCGCTGTTCCTCGCAGTCGCGCAGCTGTTGGCCTACGTGTTCCAGCTGCAATCCTATCGGGAGACCGGTGGCGATATCCCACAGCCGCCCGAGGAGTTCCCGGTGCCCAAAGAGTACCAGCATGACTGACGGTGCTGCCGGCCGGGGTCGGCGCGACGCCGTCGCAGATCCATCGGGGGCTTTCTGAATGGAAGCGATTCTGACAAACATACGGACCATGGGGACGCGCGGCCTGGGTGCCCCGATCGTCGTGCTGATGCTGCTCGCGATGGTGGTTTTGCCGCTGCCGCCGTTCCTGCTGGACCTGTTCTTCACGTTCAACATTGCGCTCTCGCTGGTCGTGTTGCTGGTCACCGTCTATGCGCTGCGGCCGCTGGACTTCGCGATGTTTCCGTCCATGCTGCTGGTGGCCACGCTGCTGCGCCTGGCGCTGAACGTCGCCTCCACGCGCGTCGTGCTGCTCGAGGGACACAACGGCGGTGACGCGGCCGGCAAGGTCATCGAGGCATTCGGCGACTTCGTGATCGGTGGCAACTATGCGGTCGGTCTCGTGGTGTTTGCGATCCTGGTGATCATCAACTTCGTCGTGGTCACGAAGGGCGCAGGGCGTGTATCCGAGGTGTCGGCACGTTTCACCCTGGACGCGATGCCGGGTAAGCAGATGGCGATCGATGCGGACCTGAACACGGGCCTGATCGACCAGAACGAGGCACGGGCGCGGCGCGATGACGTTGCGCGCGAGGCGGATTTCTATGGTGCGATGGACGGTGCCTCGAAGTTCGTGCGCGGTGACGCGATCGCCGGCATTCTGATCCTGATGATCAACATTATCGGTGGCCTCGCGATCGGTATGGGCCAACACGATCTCGATCTGGCCACAGCGACCCGGCACTATGCACTGCTGACGATCGGTGACGGCCTGGTTGCGCAACTACCCTCGCTGCTGCTGTCGACCTCGGCCGCGATCATCGTGACGCGCGTGTCCAGCGCCGAGGATCTCGGCAGCCAGGTTTCGACCCAGCTACTGAACAACCCGCGCGCACTGGTCATCACCGCGGCGATCCTGCTGCTGCTCGGCCTGATACCCGGGATGCCCAATCTGGTCTTTCTGCTGCTCGGTTCCGCAGTCGGCGGGCTCGCCTACATGATTGCAAAGCGGCAACAGCAGGCGGGCCCGGCAGCGGCCGAGCCGGTGGCCGCGGTCGCCGCGCCGGAGATGGCCGGTGAAGTGCAGGAGCTGACCTGGCAGGACGTGCCGCCGGTCGACGTGATCGGGCTCGAGGTCGGTTACCGCTTGATTCCGTTGGTCGATCGCAACCAGGGCGGTCAGCTGATGAACAAGATCAAGGGGGTCCGCAAGAAGCTGACACAGGAACTCGGCTTCCTCGTGCAGTCGGTGCACATCCGCGACGATCTGGACCTGGCGCCGAATGCGTATCGGATCACGCTGAACGGCGTGCCGGTTGGCGAGGCAGAGGTACAGGTCGACCGCGAACTCGCAATCAATCCGGGCAAGGTATTCGGCGAACTGCAGGGCACAGCGACCACCGACCCGGCGTTCGGGCTCGACGCGGTTTGGATCGATGCGACACAGCGCAGTCAGGCCGGGACCATGGGCTACAAGGTGGTGGACGTGAGCACTGTCGTGGCGACCCATCTCAGCGAGCTCTTGCGCGCGCATGCGCATGAGCTGCTCGGCCACGACGAGGTGCAGCAACTGCTCGACAATCTCGCGTTGAGTGCGCCCAAGCTGGTCGAGGACCTGGTACCCAAGCTGCTGCCGCTGGCGGTCGTGCTGCGCGTGCTGCAAAACCTGTTGCAGGAGGGTGTGCCGATCCGCGACATGCGCACGATAGCCGAAACCCTGGCGGAGCAGGCGACCAAAAGTCAAGATGCCGGCACATTGACGGCGGCCGTCAGGGTCGCCCTCGCGCGCTCTATCGTTCAGCAAGTAGTTGGTTCTGCAGGAGAAATTCCGGTCATCGTGTTGGATCCCGGGTTGGAACGACTTTTGCAGCAGACCTTGGCAAATGCAGGAGAGGATGGGGCTGGCATCGAGCCGGGAATGCTCGAGCAACTGCAGCGAGCGATGCAGGAAGCGTCTCGCCAGCAGGAGGTCAGCGGGATGGACAGCGTGCTGCTGGTGGCCGCATCGATTCGTCCCTGGATGGCGCGATTCGCACGCCAGAGCGTACCGGGCACGCGGGTCCTCTCCTACAACGAAATACCGGACAACCGGCAGATCAAGGTAGTCAACACGATCGGCCGGAGTTCGCCCGAGGCCTGAGGATCGCAGCGCGGTCCCGGCGTTTGACGAGGACCGCAGTACATGAAGATCAAGCGTTTTGTTGCGCAGGACATGCGCCAGGCCCTTCGCATGGTGCGCGAGACGCTCGGCGAGGACGCCGTCATCCTGTCCAACAAGTCGGTCGACGGTGGCGTGGAACTGACCGCCGCCGTGGACCTGGTAGAGGGCACGTCCGACGAAACCGTCGATCAGCGCATACCGGACGGGCAGCGCCCGGGCGATGCCGCAGGCGAGCCCGCCGCCCCCTCCGCCACGCCACGGCAAGAAGCCGCGCTCGATGAGATGCGCCGCGAGATGCAGAACCTGCGGCGCTGGATGCAGGCGGAACTGAGCGGCCTCAGCTGGTATGACCTGGGTCAGCGCGCGCCGCATTCCCAAGAGCTGCTGGGCCAGCTGATGGCCCTGGGGCTCGGGGGCGAGCTCGCGCGCCGCTTGGCGCAGCGGGTCAGCGACATTGAAGACGTGCGGTTGGCGTGGCGCAAGGCCCTGTATCTGTTGGCCGCCGAGCTGCGCATCTGCGACACGGACCTGCTCGCCCAAGGTGGGGTGGTCGCGTTGGTCGGCCCGACCGGTGTCGGCAAGACCACGACGATCGCCAAAATGGCCGCGCGTTTCGCGCTACGTCACGGGCACCGCAGCGTCGCGCTGATCACGACGGACAGCTTCCGCATCGGCGCCCGCGACCAGCTGCAGACCTACGCGCGGATCCTGAACGTGCCGGTACGCACGGCGACCAACCGCGAAGAGATGGAAGAGTCGCTGAATCTGCTCAGCGACCGGCGCCTCGTACTGGTCGACACGGCCGGCATGGCGGCAGCGCACGAGCGTGTCGCCGACCAGCGCGAGACACTCGCAGCCGCGGGCAAGGGCCTGACCACGTTGCTGACGCTGTCGGCGACGACCGAGGCGGCCACCGTACAACGTGCGTTGCGCCTGTTCGCCGATTTCCGACCCGATGCCTGTGTGCTGACCAAGCTGGACGAGGCGGCCAGCCTCGGCGGGCTGCTGTCGGCGCTGATCCAGGCGGGCCTCTCCACCGCGTTCGTCACCGACGGTCAACGGGTACCGGAGGATCTGCAGACGGCCAAGGCACACCCGCTGGTCACGCGTGCCGCGGAACTGCTCGCCGAGAATCCGACCGAACTCGATCACGGCTACCTTGCCCTGGCACTCGGAGGAGCAGGTGCCCATGCTAATGTCTGAGACCCCAGTCGATCAGGCCAGTGGTCTGCGTGAGATGCTCAACCCGCGTCCGGTGCGGGCGGTCGCGGTGACTGGCGGGAAGGGCGGTGTGGGCAAGACCAACGTCTCGGTCAATCTGGGTCTCGCCGCGGCCGAACTGGGGCAGCGGGTGATGCTACTCGACGCCGATCTGGGTCTGGCGAACATCGACGTGATGCTCGGGCTGCACCCGGACTACGATCTGTCCCACGTGATGCGCGGCGAGCGTTCGCTCGACGAGGTCCTCATCGAGGGGCCGAGCGGCATCAAGATCGTCCCCGGCGCGTCGGGGGTCAAGGCGCTCGCCGCGTTGTCACCGGCGGAGCACACCGGGCTGATCCGGGCCTTCAGCGAGGTCGCGGCAGATACCGAGCTCCTGATCGTGGACACGGCGGCCGGCATCTCGGATGCGGTGCTGAGTTTTGCGCGCGCGTCGCACGAGATCGTCGTCGTAGTCTGCGACGAGCCGGCGTCGATTACCGACGCCTATGCGATCATCAAGCTGCTGAACCGCGACTACGGACATCGGCGCTTCCATATCCTCGCGAACATGGTGCGCAGTGCCCAGGAAGGGCGCGACCTCTATAACAAGATGTGCCGCGTCAGCGATCGCTATCTCGACGCGACGCTGAGCTTCATGGGCGCACTGCCCTACGATGACAACCTGCGCAAGGCAGTGAAGTTGCAGCGGCCTGTCGTGCAGGCCTTTCCGCGCAGCCGTGTCGCACAAGTATTCCGAAACCTGGCAAAAAAAATAGATACATGGCCGCAACCAGGTGGTGCAAACGGTCAGGTGCAGTTCTTCGTCGAACGCCTGATCAAATATTCGAGTGACTATGGGGAGATGGTCCTGTGAGCAATCTTGCAACCTACGATGCGGTACAACAGCAGAGTTTCGACGACCTGGTGACACGGCATGCGCCACTGGTGAAGCGCATCGCGTACCACCTGATGAATCGGCTACCACCCTCGGTCCAGGCGGAGGACCTTATACAGGCCGGCATGATCGGCCTGATCGAGGCGAGCAGGAACTACGACCCGAGCCAGGGCGCAAGCTTCGAGACCTATGCCGGTATCCGTATCCGCGGTGCGATGCTCGACGAGATCCGCCGCTCAGACTGGACGCCGCGCTCGGTGCATCGCAAGGCACGCATGGTCGCCGACGCAATGCGTGAGATCGAAAATGTCGAGGGGCGGGACGCGCGCGACGTCGAGGTCGCCGAATCGCTCGGGATGTCGATCGAAGATTATCACCAGGTCCTGCAGGATTCGTCGGGCGCGCGCATTTTCAGCTACGAGGAACTGTGCGAGGTGGGCGAGGTTGTGCCGAGCGAGGGCAGCATGGCGCGCCCCAAGAACATCCTCGAGGACGGGCCCCACCGCGGGCTGGAGAAGAACCATTTCCGCGAGGCGCTGGGCGATGCGATCGCCAGTCTGCCCGAACGGGAGCGCCTCGTCATCGCACTTTACTACGACGAAGAGCTGAACCTGCGGGAGATCGGACAGGTCCTCGGCGTCAGCGAGTCCCGGGTCTGCCAGATCCATAGCCAGGCCGCGCTGCGCCTTCGTTCCCGACTGTCCGACTGGCTCGTCGACGACGACCTCTGAGGCGCCGCCAAAGCGAAACAGAACCCTACGGTTTTCAATCGGCTTGCCGATAGCCGGGGTGTACTGTTTGAACCCGGGCCCGGGCGGGGGCCCCTTGTCCTGACGTTCGGAGGTTGCTTTGAACAAGAACATGAAGATCCTCATCGTGGATGATTTTTCCACGATGCGCCGGATCATCAAGAACCTGCTGCGCGATCTCGGTTTCACCAATACGCAGGAAGCCGATGACGGCGTGACCGCACTGCCGATGCTGCAGGGTGGCGGCTTCGACTTTCTCATCACCGACTGGAACATGCCTGGGATGCAGGGTATCGATCTGCTCAAGGCGGTGCGCGCCGACGAAAAGCTTCAGGGCCTGCCCGTCCTGATGGTAACCGCCGAGTCAAAACGCGACCAGATCATCGAAGCCGCGCAGGCCGGCGTGAACGGTTACGTGGTCAAGCCTTTTACCGCGGGCACGCTGGAAGAAAAGATTCAGAAGATCTTCGATCGCGTCGCTGCTTGACGCGCCAGGGAACCCGCCATGTCAGAAAGCGCAGAGCAGGCGACTGAGCAACTGCGGCTGGCCAGGGCCCTGGTCAGCCATCTCGAATCCGGCAACGACGAAGGCGCGGTTTCGGTGATCGCGGCGCTTGCCGGCGTTCGCGACAGCCTGCTGTTCAGGGAGGTCGGTCGACTGACCCGCGAACTGCACGATTCCATCAACGGCTTCATGGCGGATGCGCGCTTGGCCGACATCGCGCAGACTGAGATGCCCGATGCGGCCGAGCGCCTGCGCTATGTGATCAGCACCACCGAGCAGGCGGCGAACACCACGCTCGGCGCGGTCGAGGAAAGCCTGCCGCTGGCGGATTCGCTGCGCAGCGACGCCCGGCTACTGGCGGAAAAGTGGGCGCGATTCAACTCGCACAAGCCGAGTATCGACGACTTCCACGAACTCGGTGCGCAGCTGTCGGCCTTTCTCAGCGCCACCCAGACCAATTCCGAGGCTTTGCACGGCAAGCTGTCCGAGGTGCTGGTCGCACAGGGGTACCAGGACATCACCGGGCAGGTCATTCGCAAGGTGATCTCGCTGGTCGACGATGTCGAGGGCAAGCTGGTGGAACTGGTGCGCCTGTCCGGCAGCCGGGCGAAGGGCCGACCGCCGGTCGAAGGCGAAAGGGATATCGTCGCCCAAGGTCCCGCTGTCCCCGGGGTGGATCGCGCCGCGATGGTCAGCGGCCAGGACGATGTCGACGACCTGTTGTCGAGCCTGGGGTTCTGATTCATGGCCCTCCGTGCGGAAGACGAGATTCTGCAGGATTTTCTGTTAGAGGCCTCCGAAATCGTCGAGCAGCTCGGCGAACAGCTGGTGGGCCTCGAAAAAACACCGGAAGACGATGAGTTGCTGAACGCAATCTTTCGTGGCTTCCACACGGTCAAGGGTGGCGCCGGCTTTCTTACGATCACGCCGCTGGTCGATACCTGTCATCGCGCCGAGGACGTGTTCAATGTGCTGCGACAGGGCCGGCGCCGGGTCACGCCGCCGCTGATGGACACCATCCTGCAGGCGCTGGATGCGGTCAACGAGATGATGGCCCAGCTCCGCGATGGTGAAATGCCGCTACCGGCCGAGCCCAAGCTGCTGCGCGCCCTCGAAGCGCTGGCAATGCCGGACGCGGGCGACGCATCGCGACCCGCGGCGCCCGACGACGCGACGCCAGAGCAGATGCCCACGGGGTCCGAAGGTGACGTGCTCAGCGAAGAGGAGTTCGAGTCTCTGCTCGACGAACTGCACGGCCAGGGCCGATTCGCCGGTGCGCCGCAGCGGGCGTCGAGTGACGAGATGACCGACAAAGAGTTCGAGTCTCTGCTCGACGAACTGCACGGCAAAGGCCGTTTCAACGTCGCGGCGGCGAGGGCCGGGGCGCCTGCGCGGTCACCGCGTGCTGCGAAGCCGAACGTCGAGGCGGAGCCGGCGGCCGCGGTTGCACGGGGCGATGCGCGGCCCGCGACCCGGTCCGCGGAGAGTCCGCGTAGCGTCGCCAAGGCCACCCAGTCCGAAACCACGGTGCGCGTCGATACCCAGCGTCTCGACGACATCATGAACATGGTCGGCGAGTTGGTATTGGTGCGCAACCGGCTCGCCACGCTGAAGTCCACGATGGCCGACGAAGAGCTGGCCAACGCGGTCGGCAATCTCGACGTAGTGACGTCCGATCTGCAGCTATCGGTGATGAAGACCCGGATGCAGCCGGTGAAAAAGGTATTTGGCCGCTTTCCGCGCGTCGTACGCGATCTGGCACGCAAGCTCCGGAAAGAGGTCGACCTGGTGATGCACGGTGAGGAAACCGACCTCGACAAGAATCTGGTCGAAGCGCTCGCCGATCCACTGGTCCACCTGGTGAGGAATGCGGTAGATCACGGGGTCGAATCGCCAGGCGCGCGCGAGAAGGTCGGGAAACCGAGACGCGGTACCGTCGTGCTGTCCGCTGCGCAGGAAGGTGACCACATACTTCTGTCGATCGAGGACGACGGCAAGGGCATGGACGCCGCGGTGTTGAGACGCAAGGCGGTCGAGAAGGGCATGATGGACGCAGACGCGGCGGCAAGGCTCGAAGACAGGGATTGCTACAATCTGATCTTCGCGCCCGGATTCTCGACCAAGACCGAGATCTCCGATGTGTCCGGTCGCGGCGTCGGAATGGACGTCGTGAAAACGCGCATTGCCCAGATGAACGGCACGGTGGCGATCGATTCCGTGATGGGACAGGGCAGCAAGATCACGGTGAAGCTCCCGTTGACGCTCGCGATCCTACCCACGCTGATGGTGGTACTCGGTCGCCAGCCTTTCGCGCTGCCGTTGGCCTGCGTGGTCGAGATATTCAACCTCGACATGTCGCGTACCAATACGGTCGATGGCCAGCTGACCATCCGGGTCAGGGGCCGCGCGTTGCCGCTCTTCTTCCTGCGCAACTGGCTGGTCGCCGACCGCGACGCTGCGGCGCAGCGGGCGGCGGCACACCCGGGGCACGTGGTGGTGGTCAACGTCGGTGGCGTACAGGTCGGTCTGGTGGTGGACTTTCTACTGGGCCAGGAAGAGGTGGTGATCAAGCCGCTTGGTGCTCTGCTGCAGGGCCTCGAGGGCATGGCCGGTGCGACCATCACCGGCGACGGCAAGATCGCGCTGATCCTTGACGTGCCCGGGCTGATGCGCAAGTACGCGCGGCGGTTCTGATCACAGTGCATGGACGGGCGCAACTCCGTTGGCAGGGGCCTGGATAACAAATGGCAGCAAAGGTCCGAGTCTTGATCGTCGACGATTCCGCTTTCTTCCGGCGGCGGATCAGGGAGCAGCTCGAACACACCGGCGAGGTCATGATCGCCGGCGAGGCGAGCAATGGTCGCGAGGCGGTCGAACTGGCGGCGGGTCTGCGCCCCGACCTGATCACGATGGATGTCGCGATGCCGCTGCTGGACGGAATATCCGCGGTGCGCGAGATCATGCGCGATCACCCGACGGATATCCTAATGGTATCGGCGCTGACCCGCGACGGCGCGCGTGCAACGCTCGATGCCCTGCACGCCGGCGCGGTGGATTTCCTCGCGAAGCAGGGCGGGATCGGCCGGCCGGGGGAGCCGCCTGATGTCGGGGGTCTAGGCAGCCGCGTGATCAGCATCGCGCGACGCAAGCGTGGCCGGCACCTGGCCGGGCAGTTGGGATCGTGTGCCCCGATCACCTCGACGGCCGCTTCCGGGAAAGCGCATGGCGGCTGCCGCCGGGACACGATACGGCTGGTCGCAATCGGTGCCTCGACCGGTGGCCCGGTGGCGGTTCAGCAGGTATTGGGCAGATTGCCGGCGGACTATCCCTATCCGGTGCTGGTTGGCGTGCATATGCCGGCGGAGTTCACACGGACGTTTGCCGAGCGGCTCGACTCGGTCTGTGCAATCGCTGTGCGGCATGCGGCCGATCACGATGCGCTGTTGCCCGGTCGGGCGCTGATCGCTCCCGGCGGGCGACAGACCATGGTCGAGGCGTCGGCTCGCGGGCTGCGGGTGCGTGTCGTGCCCGGCGATGATCAGCTGTACAGGCCCAGCATCGACATCCTGTTCGGCTCCGCGGCGCGCGCGCTCGGCAATGCGGTGCATGCGGTGGTGCTGACCGGCATGGGGGCGGATGGCGCGGCCGGTGCGCGTCTGCTCAAGGAACGGGGTTCGAGCGTGTGGAGTCAGGACCAGGCGAGTTCGGTGATATTCGGCATGCCGCACGCGGTCGCGAAGGCCGGCTACTCGGACCGTGTACTGGCCCTCGGCGATATCGGCCCGGCCCTTGCGGGGATTGCCTAGCGTCATGGATTTTCTCAGTTTTATCGGCGTTGCGGTTGCGTTTGCGGCCATCCTTGGAGGCAACTGGCTCGAAGGCGGACACCTCGACACGCTGGCCAATGGGCCGGCGATGGTGATCGTGCTCGGTGGCAGCATTGGCGCGGTGCTGTTGCAGACGCCGATGCATGTCTTCATGCGCAGCATGCGCATGATCGGTAGCGTCTTCATGCCGCCGAAGCGTGGTCTGGAAGAGACCATCGCGAAACTGGTTGAGTGGAGCAAGGTTGCGCGCAAGGACGGTCTGCTCGGTCTGGAGCGGGCGATCGGGCGCGAGCCCGACCTGTTCGTGCGCAAGGGGATGCAATTGCTGGTGGACGGCAACGAGCCCGATGACATACGACATGCACTGGAGGTCGAACTCGACAGCCGTGAACGCTCGGATCTGCAGGCCAGCAAGGTGCTCGAGGCAATGGGCGGCTACTCGCCGACGATCGGGATCATCGGCGCGGTGATGGGCCTGATCCATGTGATGCAGAATCTTGCCGACCCGTCCAAGCTGGGCAGCGGCATCGCCACCGCTTTCGTTGCGACCATCTATGGCGTCGGGCTGGCCAACCTGTTCCTGTTGCCCATGGGCAACAAGATGAAGGCCTATGTGTTGCAGGAGAGTCACTACCGCGAACTGGTCATCGAGGGGCTGGTCGCAATATCCGAGGGCGAAAACCCGCGCCAGATCGAGACCCGCCTGCAGGGCTTTCTGCGCTGAGGCGTGCCATGGCCAGAAGACGCCGCCGCCACCACGAAGAGGAACACCAGAACCACGAGCGCTGGTTGGTGTCCTACGCGGATTTCATCACCCTGCTGTTCGCGTTCTTCGTCGTGATGTATGCGGTATCTTCGGTCAACGAGGGCAAGTACCGGGTGCTTTCCGAGACATTGAACGCGGTATTCACCGTGCCGTCACGCAGTGATCAGCCGATCCAGGTCGGGGAACCGCCGAGGGACGTGCTTGCACTGTCCGACGGGCCATTGGCACCGCGCCAGACGAGTCTCGAGGCGGCCGGCAATGCCGAGCTGACGCTGGACCACGGTGATCAGGTCGACCGGGCCTCCGGCGACGGCCGCTTGCTACAGGAGGCGCAAGGGGGTGCAGGACGTTTCCGGGAGGACGGCGCCGCACAGCGCATCGCCGACGAGCTTGCAATCTCGCTGCAGAAGTATCTGGACGAGGACCTGGTCCGGATCAACCGCGTCGGCGACCGCATCGAGATCGAAATGAAAGAGCGGATGCTGTTCGGGTCGGGCGACGCCAGGCTATCGCGAGACGCACTGGGTTCGCTGCGCGAGATGGCCAAGACACTGAAACGTATCCCGAGCCATCTGCAGGTCGAGGGACACACCGACAACGTGCCGATCGCCTCGACAACGTTTCCGTCCAACTGGGAACTGTCCGCGGCCAGGGCCGCCAGCGTCGTGCACTACCTGGCGCGCGCCGGCGTCGAGCCCTGGCGGATGTCAGCGGTCGGCCTGGGCGAGCATCGGCCGATCGCCGAGAACGGCGACGCGAAGGGGCGCGCCGCCAACCGTCGCGTGACCATCGTGGTCTTGACCGGTCAGCGCACCGCGGATCCGGCCGTGGGTCACGCGGTTCCCTGGGCCGAAGGGCCGGCGCTGGAGGACCCGTGAGGTAGCGATATGGGCCGGTATGCGGTCCTCGGCGTCCTCGCCGGACGCCGAGTCGGCACGGATAGTGCACAAAACAGGCTGGACGGCGGCCTGAGACGATCTTTTGACAGACCGGCGCACACGGAGACCACTGAATGAGCAATACCGCGGCCGAGAGCGCCGTCGCCGATCCGGCGATTCAACTGGTGACCTTTCGTCTGAAGGACGAGACCTACGGCATCAACGTGATGCAGGTACAAGAGGTGCTGCGCGTCAGCGAGATCGCGCCGGTCCCGGGTGCACCGGCCTATGTGCTGGGGATGGTGAATCTGCGGGGCAACGTCGTGACCGTGATCGACGCCCGCATCCGCTTCGGCCTGACGATCACAACACCCGACGATGCGAGCCGGATCGTGATCATCGAGTCCGACCAGCAGGTCGTCGGCATCCTGGTCGACAGCGTTGCCGAGGTGGTCGAACTGCGACAGTCGCAGATCGATGCGCCGCCGAGCATCGGCAGTGAAGACAGCGCACGCTACATCCAGGGCGTGGCCAGCCGTGACCAGGACCTGCTGATCGTGGTCGATCTGAACAGGCTGCTCAGCGATGAAGAGTGGTCAGCGGTGAGCGGGCGCTGAGATTCGATAATGGCGGACGAGGTCAAACAATCAGGGCGAATCGGGCGGGTGTTGCCGTCGAATCGCCCGCGCGGAGCCGGGGAGCGGCCGCGGCCGCGGCGGCCGTCGCGTGGGCCGGCCACCGAGAAGCCGGGTTCGCGCCCGGACCCGGATCAGCCGCACCGGGTGGATGAATATGTTTGAACTCCTGCCGAACCTGTTGGCCTCGGGGGCAATCTTGTTGCTCGCGATCAGCCTTTGGGCCGCGATCGCTCGCAACAACAGGCGACTCGCCGCCGAGCGTGCGCGTGGCGATGAGCTGCAGCAGCAGCTCGAGCTGGCGCGCCAGAGCATTCGCGGTCTGACGACCGGCGCGGTCGGTGTGGATCGTCGCGTGGGTAAGCTGGAGGCACGTGAGCGCCTGCTGTCCGAGCGCCAGGAGACCTATGAGATTCAGCAGGCCGACGAGCAGCCGTACGGGCATGCGATACGTATGGTACAGCAGGGCGCCGGGGTCGGTCGCCTGGTCCAGGAGCTCGAGCTGAGCGAGAGTGAGGCCGACCTGATTGTGCGCCTGCATGGCCAACGCGACAGCGCCTGACCCGATCGTGAGTCGGCCGTGAACGGGCCGGGCCGGCGCTCACCCTGCTCGCCCGCCGGCTCCTCACCCTCGGCCTCCGGTTCACGGTCTTGATACGTGGCAACCGGATAATCGTTATTGGTGATAGTGCCTACACATCATCAATTACCCTGCCTGTGCCACGCGCCGTGTCGACCCTAACGTCGGCGTTTCGTACGATACGGGTCTGGCAGCGACGAAGCCGGTCCTGAGAGGCATCGCGCGCGCCGATGGACGGGTCAACGACGATCCCGAACCTTTGATTGCGGTTTCGCGACTGGCCGCTAACCGCGTCGACCGCGTGATGCGCCCAGGGACCGATACCGCAGACAACTGGCCCGTCGACTTCGACACCGTCGAAACCATCAAGTGGCGGTTCGACCAGGCCGGGATCACGATCCCTTACCGGCGGCGCGACGTGCACCGCTATCTGCAGCGGACGGCCTGCACGGGTATGCCGGCTCGGTGGTGACCGCCCGCGCGCCGCATGCTTGAATGTCGCCACGGGGCGCTACCGACCAATACCGAGGAATGACAATGGGTGTTTTTTTCAAATGGCTCATCGGGCTGCTCGTCTTGCTGCTGGTGCTGATTGCGGCGGCGGTGGTCGTGCTGCCGCTGGTCATCGATCCCAACGACTACAAGCCACAGATCGTGCAGACGGCGAAGGACAGGCTGGGCAGGGAGTTTGTCATCGAGCAGGATCTGAGCCTCTCGGTGTTCCCCTGGCTCGGGGTTCAGGCCGGTGGCGTCAGGATCGGCAACGCGCCCGGTTTCGCGGCGCCCTGGTTCGCCGAGATCGCTGAGCTCGATCTGAAGGTCAAGCTGATACCGCTGCTGAGTCGCCGGGTCGAGGTCGATACCCTGGTGCTGAACGGTCTGCGACTCAATCTTGAGCGCGACGCCGGGGGTCGCTCCAACTGGGACGACCTGGTCAAGCGACAACAGGCAGACGCAGCGACGGAGGCCGCGGAGGCATCGCGGCGCGACGCCGGCGGCGAGTCGGCGCCTCTGTCGTTTCACCTGCAGGGTATCCAGGTCGCGGATGCCAGGGTGGCCTGGGACGATCGCCAGGCGGGACAGAAGTATCTGCTGGACAAGGTGCGCCTGGTGACCGGCAGCCTGACGCCAGGCGCCACGGTGCCGGTAGAGGCCGGCGCCGTCTTCAGCAGTGAGGAGCCGGCGATGACGCTGGATGCCAGTCTCGAGGCGAATGTCTCCAGTGACGCGGCACTGAGCGTGTTTGCTGTTGCCGGGTTGGTCGTTAGGCTCGACGCGCAGGGCGAGGGTCTGCCCGGAGACGGCACCGAACTGGTAATCAAGACCGACCTGGTTGCGGACACCGGGGCCGACGCGGTGACGCTCGATCCGCTCGAGATCAGCGGTCCGGCCACGGCCAGCGGCCGCCTGGTGGTGACTGCGCTGCAGACCGCCCCGGCGGCGCAGGGCCGGCTCAGGATCGCCGAGACCAACCCGAAAACGCTCGCCTCGATGTTCGCCAGCCCGATCGAAACGACCGATCCCACGGCCCTGACCCGCGCCAGTGGTGAGATGACCTTCACCTATGCCGATGGTGTGCTCAAGCTCGACCCGCTGAGCCTGCGGCTGGACGAATCGGGGCTGACCGGACATCTGCACCTGCTCGATGCGGCTGGCCCGGTCGTCAGGGCCAGTATGGCGCTCGATCAAATCGATCTGGACCGCTACCTGCCGCCGGCGGGCGCCGGCGAGGCGCCGGCGCCTTCGCCGGTCGATCCCGCCGCCCCGGTCGCCGAGTCCCACGAAGACACACCGCCAGCCACTACCCGGGACCCCTTCGGGGCGCTGCGTACGCTGGATTTCGAAGGCGAGTTCACGGTTGGCAATCTCACCCTGGGCAAGGTCAGGATGAGCAATGTCACGAGCCGGGTCGTGTCGCGGAAAGGTGTGCTCAAGGTCAACCCGATGAGTGCGCGGCTGTACGAGGGAGACTTCAACGGTAGCGCGATACTGGATGCCAGCGGCAGGCAGCCGCGGCTGCATGCCAAAGAGACACTGACGGGCATCCAGGTGGGCCCGCTGCTCGAGGATGTGCTGGGTGAGGCGCGACTCACCGGGCGTGGCGAGGTGCATGCGGATCTGCGCATGACAGGGCTGAGCGACGAGCAGATCCGGCGCAGTCTGAGCGGTACCTCGCGTGTCGCATTTCGCGATGGTGCACTCAAAGGCGTGAACATCGCACAGATCATTCGCGATGCCAGCGCCGCACTCGGGCTGAGCAGCAGCAAGTTCGATACGGGCACACCGGGTCAGACGGACTTCAGCGAACTGGGGGCGTCGATGACCGTGCACAACGGGGTTATTCGCAACGATGACCTGCATGCGAAGTCGCCCTTGTTACGCATCGAGGGCAAGGGCCAGGTCGACCTGCCCAAGGACGCCGTCGACTACCGGCTGACGGCCGAGCTTGTCGGCTCGCTCGCCGGGCAGGGGGGCAAGGGCCGTGACGAGCTGCTCGGGATCCCGATCCCGGTGCGTGTCACGGGGCCGCTGGCCGACCCGGACTACCAGCCGGATCTCGAGGCCCTGGTGCGCGCTCGGGCGGAGGCAGAGCTCGAAAAGCGACGGGACGAGGTGCAGGAAAAGGCCGAAGAACAGATCCGCGAGACGCTCGACGGGGTGCTGAAGGGACTGTTCCGGTAGGTCGCCGCTGCAGCCTGCGGGCGGTGCCCGGCGAACCGGGCAGGCACCCGGGTCGCGTCACTTTTCCGCGGTCAGGTAGCAGATCCAGCCGGCGTCGGCCTCGGCATGGTTCGCTGGCCGAAAATCGCCGTCTGGCTCGCCATGCTTGTCCCAGCCCTGCCAGTAGACGGTGACGCGCCCAAAACCGCATTCCTCCAGCAGGTCGCGCACCTCCGGTACAGACCAGAGTCGCCACTGATAACTGAAGGCCTTGCGCATCTTCGATCCGTCGGGGAAGCCGAAGTGGATATGGCAGGTCATCGCATGGGTGATCGGGTCGAAGCTGGCCTGCTCCCAGATGTAAGTGAAGCCCTTGCCTCCGTCGTCGATCTCGCGTTCCTCGACAATCTCCTTGTGGCTGTCGTAGCCACCGTAGGCATCGAGGAAAAAGATCCCGTCGTCGGCCAACGCGGCGTGTACGCCCTCGAAATATCCCTTCAGCGTGGCGCGATCCTGCAACAGCCAGTAACTGAAGTTCATCGCCGAGATCACGTCCGGCCGTTCGGTCTCGACCTGCATTACGTCCTGTTCGAGCAAGGTGATGCGATCACGCTGTTTGCCGGTCAGCTCGGCGAGATTGTTGTCGCGGCCCCAGGCCAGCACCTCGGGGTCGAGGTCGACGCCGATCGCACGGCGCTTTCCGCCACGTTTGACCCACTCACAGCAGACAGTGGCCGTGCCGCAGAAATCCTCGCGCAGCAGCATGGCCTTGCGCTTGCGCAGGCGCTTGAACGTGGCATCGACGAAATCGATCTCCGCCTCGGCGCATTGCACCGAGAGTTCGTAGAGAAGGTGACGATCGGCGGTGGAGGCGAGTGAGGGTGAGGCTTTCCTGCGACGTTTACTGCTCTTCTTCATGCGGTGTTTCTGCACCTCGTCTGCAAAAACGCTGACTATACTTGAATAAGGCGCCAAATAGCCCAGCCGCTCCCGCTCGTTGGGGGTAGGCGCGGCCTTGCGGTGGCTTGCCCCGGGCCAGCGGGCTGGAAGGCCCGGTTGAAACCGAAACCTGTCGGAGGAAAGGGAGGAAAACATAAATGGCTGTTGCAACGACACTCCAGGATTATCTGGAGAGCCGTGGCATTGCTTACGATGTAGTCGAGCATCCACATAGCGACTCTGCCCTGCGTGCCGCCGCGGCCGCTCATGTACCGGGCAACCAGGTGGCCAAGCCGGTTCTGCTTGGCGACGATCACAGTTACCTGCTCGCGGTCATTCCGGCGACCCATCGCCTGGAACTCGACCGGCTCAACCAGATGCTGGCGCGAAGCCTCGAGATGCTGCCGGAGGAGGAGATCGAATCGACCTTCTCCGATTGCGAGCGCGGTGCGATACCGGCGATAGGTGAGCCCTATGGGGTGGACGTCGTCATCGACCCGGCCCTGATTCACGAGTCCGATGTGTATTTCGAATCCGGCGACCACGAGCACCTGATCCACTTGAACGGCGAGGTATTCCGCAACCTTATGGAGCACGTGCCTCGCGCCCCTGTCAGCCACCACCTCTGATCGATGGGCCGGCCCGGTCGTGGCCGGTTGCTTTGGGCGGGGGTCTGGTTTAACCTCTTGCGCCTCGTTTTCGTGAGTCGGCCCGCGTTTCCGCCGACCCATGCGTGTCCCCCCGGAGAGGTGTCTGAGCGGTCGAAAGAGCACGCCTGGAAAGTGTGTGTACGTTAATAGCGTACCGAGGGTTCGAATCCCTCCCTCTCCGCCAAACGCAAAAAGGTCCCCTCGTG